>RQOS01000022.1 GCA_008373205.1 SAR202 cluster bacterium | reverse complement strand
TAAGGCTCTAACTTTTTTACGTGAGATGTAATTTGTTCATCCCTATCACTTTGAGAGTAACACTCTCCCCATCCAATAATGCCGTCATCAGTTTCTAATTTTATAAAAATAAGATTTTTACCAAATGCCTTATCTTTAATCTCATTTTTCCCTGGATTAGCAATAAATGTTTTTATACTCTTAATAATCATAATTTCCCTCCAATTAAATAAATTTAGCTTCTATTTTTCCTAATTCTTCAATATCAACTGTAATTGTGTCATTTTTAGAAACCCAGTAAGTTTTAACTAAGGATCCTAATGAGATCAAATCACCTGATTGCGGCGCATTGTTTTGCTCAAAATTAAATTCAAGGAACCATTTCAGAGCATTTAATGGATCTTCTAAAATATCTTTACCTTCACCATTACCAATAATTTTGTTATTAACCTTCATCTTTCCCTTGAGATTTTTTAGAGAATTTAAATCTAATTTTTCTACCCCTATGCTATGTACAATCGTTGATGAAAAAAAATTATCCGCTATTAGTAAAGGAGTATTCTCTTCTTTATAATTTGGCCATCTATCATCCACAACTTCTATAGAAGATACAACTTTTGAAATTAGATCTTCTAAGTTGTCATATTTTTTTTTATAATCATATTCATCACTCAAAATTACAGCTATTTCACATTCAACTCCAGGATTAGAAAAATTTTCGAATTTAAGTTTTGTATCTCCTTCAAATAAATTTTTTGCCATTACTTTGCCCAAGCATGGATTAGGAATTCCTAAATATTTTTGCATTACTGGAGTTGTGCATCCAATTTTCCATCCCTTAAAAATATTATTGATTGAAAAAAAATTATTAATTTCATTTTGTATGTAATATCCTTCAGAAATAGTGAGTTTATCTTTAAGATATTTTGGAATAATAATCTTTTTATTATTTTCTATAGAATTAATGATGATTTTTGAAATTGCATGCATAAAAAAATATAAGTTATACTTTAATTATGAAAATAATAATACCAAGATCCATTATTTCAAAGTTATTTGAGCATTCCTTATTACAAGATCCTAATGAATGTTGTGGATTATTGCTAGGAAATAATAGTGAGGTTGTAGAAATTCTTGAATGTAAAAATATTCACGATAATCCTCTTACAAGATATACAATAGATCCTTTACAGCTTTTAGAGGCTGAAAATTATTGTGATGAAAATAATTTGAAGATTATAGCTATTTATCATTCACATACTCATTCGCAAGCTTTTCCATCAACTACAGACATAAATAATGCAATTCAATCAATGTGGACTGATCCTTTTTATATTTTGATATCCTTGATTGAAAAAACAAGACCTATAATCAGAGGCTATAAAATAGGTTCTGATGATGTTGAAGAAATTATCGTAGAGCATGATGGGCCATCATATATTAGCCCTACTTAGAATTTTTTATTAGAAACCATTCTATTGAATCTGCTAATGCTATCCAAGTTGCTTCAATAATATTTGATGAAGCTCCAACAGTTGTCCATACCTCTTTGTCATCTGATGATTCTATAATCACTCTTACTACAGCACCTGTTCCTGTGCCCTCTTCAACAACTCTTACTATGTAATCAGTTAATCTTATTTTGTTTATTTCAGGGAAAGTACCAATTAGTGCTTTTCGAGTAGCATTATCAAGTGCTCCTACTGGACCATTTCCTTCAGCAGCTGTATGAAAAATTTCATCTTTTGTTTTAATCTTAATAGTGGCTTCAGATAATATTGGATGCTCTGATCCATCATTTCTCCAACCTGATCCTAATGATGATCTTCTTTTATTTTCAACAATAACCATAAAATCTATTAGTTCAAACTTTTCTTCATAATTAGGTAATTGTCTGAAAATCAGTAAATCAAGAGATGAATTAGCCAATTCGTAAGCATAGCCTTTTGATTCTTTTTCCTTAATTATTTGAGTGATTTTTTCAGCATCATTACTATCTAAAATATGATCAAGATTAAGGTTTTTTATTCTTGTTAGTACACTTTTTTTACCTGATAATTCTGAAATACTTATTGATGAATCGTTTCCAACTTCACTAGGTTCTATATGTTGAAATGAGTTTGGGTCTATTAAATATCCTGCAGCATGCATTCCACCTTTATGAGTAAAAGCATTTTTACCAACAAAAGGTTGGAAAGGAAAAGGTCTTTTATTAGCAACTTCTGACACATAATTTGATATAGAAGTTAGCTGTTTCAATTTTTTAGAATTGTTTAAGGTTTTCTTTCCCATTTTTAAGCTTAAATTAGCAATTACACTTATTAGATTGGCATTACCGGTTCGCTCTCCATAGCCGTTTATACAACCTTGAACTTGATATGCTCCTGATTCAACTGCTGATATGGTTGATGCCACTGCGGTATCAGTATCATTGTGTGTGTGTATTCCTATCAATTCTTTTTGATTTAATTCACTAACAACTTTTTTTGTAATATCAGAGATTTCACTTGGCAAAGTTCCTCCATTGGTGTCACAAAGTATTATTCTTGTTGCACCAGCTTCATATGCAGATTTTAAGCACTGAATTGAATATTCTGGATTATCTTTATATCCATCAAAAAAATGTTCTGCATCAAAGAATACTTCTTTATCTTTACTTTTTAGATATTTTACAGAGTCTGAAATCATATTTATATTTTCTTCTAGAGATGTCTTAAGAATTTTTTCAGTTTGATAGGCACTCGCTTTGCCTACTATAGTTACATAATCAGTCTCAGCAGATATTAAAGCATTCATAAAAATATCATTTTCAACGTTATTATTAGCTTTTCTGGTTTGACCGAAAGAAACAATTTTAGAATTTTTTAGATTAAGTTTCTTAACTCTCTTAAAGTATTCTTCATCTTTTGGATTTGATCCAGCAAATCCTCCCTCAATAAAATCGACACCAAGTTCATCCAATTTTTGGGTTATTAGGATCTTTTCTTCCAAAGATAGATTTATTCCACTTTGTTGAGTTCCATCTCTCAAAGTGGTATCGTAAATTTCTATTTTATTTTCTGCTTGCATTAATAATTTATCTAGAAAAATTTAAGGTGATATATCCAATATATCTATTATTAGGGTAATAATCTAATATAATCTCATTAAAATGTTAAATAATTTCTAAGAAAATTTGTTTTGAAAGATAAAGAAAAATATTTAAATTTAGGAGAATGTTTTCAAATTACTCCAAATTCCTATGGGAAGCCAGGTCATAGGACTTTTATTATTGAAATCTCTTGTAAAGATCATTTCATAAAATTATGGCTTGAAAAGCAACAGCTTGCTTTAATGTTTCAAGATGTTAAAAAATTTGAATCCTTTTCTAATAAAAAATCTTTTCAAAATTTAAATCTTTCCAATTCAGAAAGTCCACTTGAATATAAACTTGTTGACTTTGCTTTAGAATATCAATCAAATGAAGATTATATAGACTTTTATTTTGTAGCTGTTGATGGAGATGATAAAACTTTAGCTGCTACCTTCACATATCAGAATGTATTAGCTCAAAAAACATCTAAAGAAGCCCTAGTAATAGTTTCAAAAGGAAGGCCAATATGTGGCCTATGTTTTAATCCAATAAATGAAGATGGTCATTTTTGTATTAAGCTGAATGGTCATATTGAGAATATTAAAATTGTCTGAATTAGAATTTTCGGAAAATAAATTAATAAATTATAAAATTAAGACTGTAAACGAGATTTATGAAGGTTCAAATAGAGTTTTTCTGTGTGAATTAGAGTCCGAAAAACAAACATTTTTATCAGTCTATAAACCATTAAGAGGAGAGAGGCCTCTTGTAGATTTCTTTACAGGGAATCTTTTTTCTAGAGAAAAAGCTGCTTATGAAATTTCAAAATTCTTTGGTTGGCCTAGCTTACCTCCCTTAATAATACGTGAAGGCCCTTATGGTTTAGGAAGTTTTCAATTATTTATCAAACATAATCCCAAGGAAAATTACTTCACTTTGTATGAATCCCATAAGGAAGAATTAAAGAAAGTAATAATTTTTGATTTTATAATATTGAATACTGATAGAAAGGCTGGATCAATAATTTTAGATGATTCTAATGAGATTTGGGCTATCGACCAAGCATTAACTTTCAACCCTTACACTAGATTTAGAACAGTAATGTTTGAATTCAACAACTCTGAAATAAGTGATAAACAGTTAAGACAAATAAAAAAACTTGTAAATGAAATAGAAAATAAAGAGAAAATTTATCTTATATTATCTGAATTAATTTCTGAGGAGGAAATTAATTCTTTGATTTCTAGATGTAAAGAACTTATACATCATAAAAAATTACCTATACTTGATCCCAATGCAAACGTTCCCTATCCATTGATATAAAAAAACCTTCTGATTTTACGAAATAAGTTATTACTTTTTCTTCCATTTGGCTTAATATTTGAGATCATAAATTCTGCAATATTTTTATCACACCCTAAAAATTTACCTCTCCAATTTTTTAATTCTTTTAGATTATAATTTCCTTCATTGAAAAACTTTTTCCATGGATTATTTTCGATCCATTGATTCATTGACATATCACCAGAATAAATTTTTTTTCCAGATTCTTTAACTAGTATCCAAGCTGCTGCAAAATCCCATGTAAAGGCATATCCAGAAATAGCTAATTGAGCATTACCATTAGCTACAAGTGCTAATTCAGCTGCAGTTGAACCTAAATTTCTTAATTCACCTGAATTTAGGAAAAATTTCTTTTTTACTATGTTTCCTATAGTGAAATGTGAAGGTGCAAACGCTAATATTCCAGCAGATGGTTTAGATTCTGTTTTTTCTGATCTTTGTTTTTTAAAATTAGAAACTATGCCTTCTCCCTTTACAGCTGAAATAATGCTATTTTTATCCCATGGAAGTCCTATAGCGCCCATTATAGGGTCTCCTTTATAAAATACTGCTATGGAAACACAATATAAAGGTATTTGGTTTATAAAATTTTTTGTTCCATCAATTGGGTCTATAATCCATAAATAATCAGACTGCACTTTTTCTGTTGTGTCACCTTCTTCTCCTAAAATTCCATGTTCGGGGAACTCTTTTTTTATTTTTTTTAGGATTAAGTTTTGAGTTTCTATATCAATATCAGTGACAGGATTATCTCCTTTGATTTTATTTTTGTCTGAGATTTCGTAGCTCTTAGTAATAGATGTCTTAATTAATTCTAAAGCTTGATTTATAGAATCATGAAGCACGTTATTGATTTTTTTATTTGTTGTTTTATCCATATATTTTTTTTATGAGATTATAATGATAATTGATTAAATATAAAAATGAGAGGAGTATTTTTTGATTAGTTTTTTTAAGAAAGATTTTTTGAATGAATTATGGCTAGATTTTGAAAAATTATTAAATATTAAGAATGATGAATATGATTTTAATATTATGCCTATTTCAGGGCTATTAGTATCTAACTTATCAAAAAATGATTTTTTTAAAAATTTACAATCAAATCTCGAGGTTATACTAAATGATGGTGAAGGATCAACAGATACTAAAGTTCAAATAATTAAAGATAGTGAAGATATGAATTGGATAATGTTATCTGATGATCAATCATTTGATTTACTCTCATCAATTTATACAACTATTAATGCAATAAACAGTCACGAAAGCATTAAAAATGTAATTGGAGTAGCATTGAAATTTTCAATTAATTTCAATGATCTTACTGAAAAATGTTTTTTGATTTATCGTATGGATTTACAATCTTTTTATCCATTTGCTCCAACTTCACATAATGTAGGAGATAGAAATGAAGAAATGGAAAAATTTTTATTTGATTTTTTGAAATCTAAAAAAATAAATCTAGAAAATAATAAAAGAAATTGGTTAGGCTTATGGGGGATTCCAATTTGAGTATTTTGATAATTTCAGAAAATAGTATAAATAAAGTACTGGCTGAGATGTTAGTTGATAGAAAAATTGAAATTTTACTAGAAAATAAATTAACTGAAGATTTATCAGGATTGATTTTACTTACAAATAAACTAAATGATCAAAATAAAAAAATTATTCATGAAATTTTTATGAAAAATATTCCAATTTTAGGAATAAATAAAGGATTTGAAGGCTTAAATACCTATTTTGGTGGTAAAAAATCTCAAAATATTAAAATGGTTAATTCTTCTCCTCAACTTTTTTTAAGTCCAGGCTCTAAACTTTCTCATATTATAGGAGGCTCTGGATGGGTGAAATCTGATTTAGATCCATCTTATACTATTTTTCAAAAAGAATTATCAGAATTTTTTTTTGCATCTATAATTTCAGAAGAAGGTGAAATTATTGGTTTTGAAAAACCTGGTGAAAATTGGGTTTTTGGTATTAATTTTGATCCCACTGATTCTAATTTGCCTAAAGGTTTTAACAACCTCATAACAGTCTTTTTGGACAAATGCTTAGAAAGCAATTCATAACTACGTAAATAATCCCTCGCGCGCTTGCGCGCGCGCGTGGGAAAATATATAAATTACACAATAATGAATAATAAATTCGAGGGTTCAAATGGTAACAGATAATCTTGGTGAAATAAAAAAAGTAGATATTCAAGATGAAATGAAAAGTTCATATCTTGATTATGCAATGAGTGTAATTGTTTCAAGAGCTCTACCTGATGTTAGAGATGGACTTAAGCCTGTGCAAAGAAGAGTGCTTTATGCAATGCACGATCAAGGTATGAGGCCTAATTCATCTTATAAAAAAAGTGCGAGACTAGTTGGAGAGGTTTTAGGTAAATATCATCCTCATGGAGACTCTTCTGTTTATGCTGCTCAAGTAAGAATGGCTCAGCCTTTTTCCATGAGACATACACTTGTGGATGGGCAAGGAAACTATGGTAGTGTTGATGGAGATCCTGCAGCTGCTATGAGATATACCGAATGTAAACTTTCACCTATTACTGAAAGCCTTCTAGGAGATATTGAAAAAGAAACTATTGATTGGGTAGATAACTTTGATCAATCTTTACAAGAACCATCTGTATTACCTGCTATTTTACCTAATCTTCTAGTCAATGGGGCTTCTGGTATTGCAGTTGGCATGGCAACAAATATTGCGCCTCATAATCTTAGTGAGATTTGTGATGGTATAACTCTTGTGATTGAAAATCCTCAGGCTAATGTGGATGATCTAATGAAAGTTGTAAAGGCTCCTGACTTTCCAACAGGTGCAGAGATATGGGGTCTTTCAGGGGTAAGAGATGCTTTTGCAACCGGAAGAGGAAGAGTAGTTGTACAAGCGAAACATATTATTGAAGATGTAAAAAAACAAGATAGGGAAAGATTGGTTTTTACTGAAATACCTTATCAGGTAAACAAAGCCACATTGGTTATGAAGATAGCTGAATTGATTAAGGGTAAAAAATTAGAAGGCGTTTCAGAAGTTAGAGATGAATCTGATAGAAAAGGTATGAGAATTGTTCTTGAGCTAAGGAAAGGGGCATCTTCTAGTCTTATTTTGAATAATCTATATAAGCAAACTCAACTTAGATCTTCTTTCTCCGTAAATATGATTGCTTTAGTTGATGGTACTCCTCAGATATTGAATTTGAAGCAAACTATAAATCATTATATTTCTTTCCGAGAAGAGGTTATTAGAAGACGTGCAGAATATGATCTAAAAAGAGCTAAGGCTAGGCTGCATGTTTTAGAAGGTCTGAGAATAGCAATTAAAAATCTAGATAAAGTTATAGAATTAATTCGAGCTTCAGAAGACGTTGAAACTGCTCGTAACGCTTTGATCACAGAATTTGATTTGAGTGAAATCCAAGCACAAGCTATATTAGATATGCAATTAAGAAGATTAGCTGCATTAGAAATAGAAAAGATTGAGAACGAATTTAAGGAATTATCTGAACTTGTTGAAGACTTAGAAGATCTTTTGTCAAATCAGAAAAGAATTTTGAGCGTTATTAAAACAGAAACATTGCAATTAAAAAGAAAGTACGGTGAAGAAAGAAGGACAAAGGTCAATGAAATGGACCTTAAGGAATGGAAAAGAGAAGATATGGAACCTAGTCTTGATGTTGTTATCACTCTTTCAAAAGGTGGGTATGTAAAAAGAATTTTAGAAACTACATATAGAGCTCAGCATAGAGGAGGTAAGGGTAAGGTAGGTCAGAAAATGACAAAAGATGGTGATATTGTTCCATACCTTCAGGTTGCTAACACACATGATACTTTGTTGTTTTTTACAGATAAAGGAAGGGTATTTAAATTAAGGGTATTTGAATTACCTGCTGATCAATCTAGAACCTCTAGGGGAACACCTGTTTCAAATATAATTAATTTGGCTCCAAACGAAAAAGTCACAGCCATGTTAACTGTTACAAGTTTGCTTGAAGATACATATTTAATAATGATTACAAAGGCAGGTAAAGTAAAAAGAATGCACCTACCTCTGGTAAGAAATATAAACAGAGCGGGGCTAAATACATTTAAGCTTTCTAAGGATGATGAATTGATTTCGGTTTCTTTAGCAGATGAAAATGAAGACGTAACAATAATTACTAGAGATGGAATGTCTATTAGATTCCCTTCCTCACAAGTTAGGCCTACTCAAAGAGGAGCGGGAGGAATTAGAGGAATCAAAATGAAGACTGCACAAGACGTAGTTGTTTATAGTGGAGTTGTAAATGATGAAGACTCCTTATTAATTATAGGGCGAAGAGGAATAGGTAAAATAAGTGAATTTAGAAACTACAGAATCCAAAATAGAGGTGGATCTGGAGTCTTGACTCTTAAGGTGACTGATAAGACAGGTAAAGTGGCAGGAGGTGCAGTAGTTACTGAAGAAGTAATTAATGCTGCAAAAGCCATAAAGGATGAAAACAAAGGCAAAACAAAAGGAAAGACAGAAGAAGGATTTTTGTTCTTGTTGACAGATAAGGCTCAAATTATAAGAACTAATTTAGGAGAAATAAGACGAACTGGTAGGGTTGCTCAAGGAGTTACTATTGTAAAACCAAATGCTGGAGATGCTATAAGTGGACTATTTATAAATTATGTTCAAGATAATAGAAAGGTTAGAAAAACCGTTAGTATTGAGGAAATTGAAAAATCAGAAGAAATGGTAAATGCTGATTTGAATGAATCTATATCTGAAGAAAATATAGAACAAATTGAAAATGATAATTTGCAGGACTCTACATCTGAGGATAAAATTGAGGAATCAGACAAAGAAAGCTAGATGATAAATGATTCTCAATATAGAAAATCCTGGAGT
Source organism: SAR202 cluster bacterium (assembly GCA_008373205.1). GTDB lineage: Bacteria > Chloroflexota > Dehalococcoidia > Lucifugimonadales > Lucifugimonadaceae > TMED-70. The sequence goes on along the minus strand of RQOS01000022.1, from coordinate 59,402 downwards.
TTTTTCCCTACTGGTGTATCTATATTAGCGACACAAGACGATAATGAAAATTATTTAGGGATGACAGCTAATTCTGTTATGAGTATATCTTTGAATCCTAAAATAATAATGGTTTCAGTTGGAAATAATAGGTCAATATTGAAATTCTTACAGGAAACTAAAAATGCTAGTGTTTCAATTTTATCTAGTGAACAATCTAATGTTGCTGAATTTTTTTCATCTTCTACTCAAAACTTACTAGAAAATAATAATTTTTTTTATAATTCAAAAGATATTTACTACATAAAAGACTCACTCTGCTATTTTTATTGTGAAGTGATGAATTCTTATTTAGTAGGTGATCATACTGTTTTTTCCTTGAAAGTTGATCAGATGGATTTGAATGAAAAATGTTCCCCTCTAATTTGGTATAAAGGAAAATTTAGTAATAATAATTTATGAAAATAGCATGTTTATCTTTAGTTGAAATTTTCCCTGATTATGTCTTAGGTGGATCTCAAAATATACTTAGAAAGATAATTCTAGGATTAAGAGAAAATAATATAAATGTAAGATTGTTTTCTCCAAAAAATGATAACCCTAAATCATTTATTGGAGATGTAGAAATTGAAAATAAATTAAGTTTGAAAGGTTCATTCCCAAGCCCTTTTGAAATTCCTTTATATGAACTTCAAAGTCTTCAAGAAGAACTTGAAAAAATCTCATCTTGGGCTGACAGATTGTATTTTCATGGAGATGGATGGTTTATGAGAAATGAATTTCTTGACTCTACTATCATAAGTGGAATTCATGATTTGGTTTATCAAGAATCAGTAACTTCTGTTATGTTCTCTGAATCTGACAAAATCATTGTACCTTCAAATTACTTAAGGGATACTATTAGGTATTCACTAAGTAATGAAAAATTTAATCAAACAAATATTTCAGTTATAAAGAATTCTATTGATAATTTTTCAAAATCAATAAAAATAAACGATTCTATTAGTAATGATAATTTAATCTTACTATTTCCACATCGACCAGATATCAGAAAAGGTCTCAATAATGCTATGAAGATTTCTTTAGAGTTTATTCTTACAAAAAATTGGAAGTCAGTAACTCTTAAGGTTCCAAAGTTTAATGAGAAACTTGATAAAGATGAAAAAAACTCTTCTTATATTGATCAAGAATTAATGAACGAATTTATTTCTTGCGGAGGAAATATTTTATTTCATGATTGGATACCACTTAATCAGATGAGTGATTATTATAAATCTGGTGATTTAACTCTCTGCCCAGGAAATTTTATTGAATCATTTGGTTTAGTTCCTCTAGAATCTCTTTCAAACGGTACTCCAGCTATTTGTAGTTCTGTTGGTGCATTTAGAGAATTTGATGGTTTCGATGGAATTAGGGTCGTTCCATATGGAGATACAAAAAGTTTTGTTAAAAAAGGACTTGAATTATTAGGCTCTAAAAATGAAATTTTAGCTGGTAGGGAAAAGGTAATTATGGATTATGATTTAAGTTCTATGATAGATCGCTATATTGAAGTATTTACTAATCCTAGTTTTAAAGAAGGTTATAAAAATAATACTAATCAGTTTTACTCAAAAATTGATGGGAAAAAATATGATTTATCACCATGGTGTTTTATGAATAAGAATAAAATTTATCATGATTATAAGGGTTGGCTAGATAACTTTGAAAATAAATTTAAAATCCTAAATAAAGAGATATTTTTTGTTGATAATATTTCTCAAAAGGCCTTAGATGAAAAGATATTAATTTCATCATAAATCTTCAGCAAAAATATTCTTTTTTGTGTACAATTAAGTTTTGTATAAACAAAATTTAGATAATTTCATGGACTACGCAATAATAAAAACAGGCGGCAAACAATACAGAGTTAGAAAAGGTGATTTTCTAACCGTAGAAAAACTTGAAGGAGATTCAGGTGATGAAGTATTGTTCGATCAAGTCCTATTAACTTCCCTTAAAGGCCAACTTAGTATTGGAGAACCTATTGTTAGTGGAGCTGTAGTAAAAGCTAAAATAGAAGATCAAACTAAAGGTAAAAAAGTTATATCATTGAGATACAAAAATAAGACGAGACATAGGGTTAAGACTGGACACAGACAAAAGCTAACTAATGTGACCATACAGAGTATTTCAGTAAAAAAATCAAGGAGTAAATCTAATGGCTCATAAAAAAGGTGGAGGAACAAGTAGGAACGGAAGAGATAGTGCCGGTAAAAGACTTGGAGTTAAGGCATTTGGTGGAAAATTCGTGACTGCTGGATCTATAATCGTTAGACAAAGAGGAACAAGATTTGTTCCAGGTGAAAATGTGGGTATTGGACGAGATCATACAATATTTTCTAAAGTAGATGGAATCGTTTCCTTTGATTGGGCTTCTAAAGGTAAGAGAAGATTAAACGTTCTCACTGAAAGTGTAGAAAAATAGTGAAAAAAGAAATACATCCAAATTTATTTGAAACTGAAGTTCACTGCCAATGTGGTAGTGGTAATGTTTGGAAAACAATTTCAACGAAAGAAAGAATATCTGTTGAAATATGTAGCCAATGTCATCCTGCTTGGACTGGAGAACAACGAATTGTTGATACTGAAGGAAGAGTAGAGAGAATGAATAGAAGATATAATCTAAAGTAATTTCTTAGATGAAAAAGCATTTTTACGGTGGTCAAGCTGTTATCGAAGGTGTAATGATTCGTGGTCTTAAGAATTGTGTAGTTGCAGTCAGAAACACTCAAAATGAAATTATAATTAATGAAGTAAAGATTCCTTCTTTTTCTAAATCTGTCTATAAAAAAATACCCTTCTTCAGAGGTGTCATTATTCTAATTGAAATGATGGTTATAGGTTACAGATCATTAACTAAATCCTCTGAAATTGTAGAACAATCTGAGGAAGGAGAACTTTCTAATATCGAAAAAGTTTTTTCATATATTTTTAGTTCTGCTTTCTTAATAATTGTTTTATCATTATTTTTTTTAGTTCCACTTTTTTTATCTGATCGAATTATGTTCATAGAAGATAATTATGTAATAAATAATATTTTAGAAGGAATAATTAGACTCATTTTTTTTATCTTGTATGTTTATATTATTGGTCTAAATAAGGATATTAAGAGAGTGTTTGCTTATCATGGTGCTGAACACAAAACTATTGCAGCATATGAAGATAATGTTGAGATTAATTCAAATAATATAAATAAAATTCAAAAATATAATAAAGAACATCCTAGATGCGGAACAAGTTTTATTATGACAGTCATTGTTGTTTCAATAGTTCTTCATGTATTTATTCCAAGAGAACCAGCTTTACTACTTTATTTGTCTAGAATTTTATTATTTCCTATAATTGCTGGTCTTTCGTATGAGTTGATTAGACTTTCAAGTAAGACTTCTGAAAATATTATTTCTAAAGTTCTTTCTCTACCTAATATTTGGATGCAAAAATTAACTACAGCAGAACCTGAAGATGAAATGGTAGAAGTTGCATTAGCTGCTATAAATGAGTCTATAAGGCTGGATTCTGAATAAGTTCTACTTATTATGTCTTTTATTAAGTTCTTGAATAATTTCTTCTAGTTTTATGCCTTCATTAGCTAAAAGAACAAGTAGGTGATAAATTAGATCAGCAGATTCATAAATTAAGTCTTTTTTTTGTTCTGCTAAAGAAGCAATAATTACTTCAGATGCTTCTTCTCCTACTTTTTTTGTAATCTTATTTATCCCTTCTTCAAAGAGTGTAGTAGTATAAGACCCTTTTGGCATTAGATTTTTTCTTTCTTCAATAATCTTTTCTAAATGTTCAAGAGTAAATATAAAATTCCCTTCAACGCTTCCCTCAGCTTCAAAGCATGAGTCTGCCAAAGTGTGACATGTTGGACCTTCAGGACTAGCCAAGATTAATATCGCATCTTTATCACAGTCTAAAACTATTTTTTTAACTCTAAGAAAATTTTTTGAAGATTCTCCTTTTTCCCAAAGTCTATTTTTTGATCTGGAAAAAAACCATACATGTTTACTTTCTAAAGTTTTTTCATAAGCTTCACTATTCATATATCCAAGCATTAACACTTTTTTATTAGTAAAGTGTTGAACTATAACAGGCAATAATTCAGATTTTTTAAAATTTGGATTCATAGTGATTTAATTATTTCATACAATTGTCTTAGATCAGATATCTGTATATATTTATCTAAGTATCTTAAATCATTATATACGCTTCTATTAATCAGAACTGGTTGCATTCCTAATGAACTTGAACCTGTTACATCATCAAATTCTTTATCTCCAACATACCAACAATCTTTTGGATTTAGATTATTTTTATATATAAATTTTTTGAAAATATTAGGATTAGGTTTATAGCATTCAGCTTCTTCTGAAGACATTGTAAAGTCAAAATTTATATTTAGTTTATCTAATACAGGATATAAAAAATTATTATCTGCATTTGATATAACTCCTATTTTGTGATTTTGGCTTAATTTATTTAGCATTTCAGCAGAGTCACTATACGGCTTATTTTTTGCCATATTATTTATACATAATTCTGCACATAATTTAGAATTACCATCTATATTTAGTTCTCTGAAAACTATATCAAAGCAATCTTTCCATGCTTTTTCATAAGTAATAAAAGGTGGGCTTTCTTCAATCTTTTCCATATTGGTTCTGATTTCTCTAAAATTAACCTCATATTTTTTCCATAAATTCCAAAATTCTAAAGGATCTAAATCCCAATGATTTTTTTTAATTATTTCAGCAAAGAGTGACTTCCATCCATTCAAATCATTTTCGACAATGGTTTCAAAACAGTCAAATAATATAACCTTAGGAGATGTAATCTTTATACTCATAATCTAATTGGAATATTTTTATTGATAAGATATTCTTTTGCTTCTTTAATTGAAAATTTTCCAAAGTGAAAAATACTTGCGGCTAATACAGCATCTGATTTACCTACATTAAATGCTTCATATAAATGCCTTAGGTTTCCAGCACCTCCTGAAGCAATAACAGGTATGTTAACTTTATCATTTACTTTTTGTAATAATTCATTATCATATCCAATATTTGATCCATCTTTATCCATGCTGGTTAACAAAATTTCTCCTGCTCCTCTTTCTTCTATATCTTGTACCCAATCTAATGCATCAAGGTTTGTTTCTTTCCTACCACCGTGAGTATGAACAATCCATTTATCTTGGATTTTTTTAACATCTATAGCACTTACAACGCATTGTGAACCGAATTCACTAGAGCACTCATTTATTATTGATGGATCAGCCACTGCTGAAGAGTTTATAGAAACTTTGTCAGCTCCTGCTTCTAGCATCTGTTTCATATCTAGTACATTTCTGATTCCTCCGCCAACTGTTAATGGTATAAAAACCTGAGAAGAAACTTTTTTTACTACTTCAACTATAGTTTTTCTTCCTTCATGTGTGGCAGTTATATCTAAAAAAACAAGCTCATCAGCTCCTTCTTCATCATAGAACTTTGCTAGCTCAGAAGGATCTCCAGCATCCTTAATATTTATAAAATTAACACCCTTTACTACTCTTCCTTGATCAATATCTAAGCATGGGATAATTCTTTTAGTTAACATAACATTATTTATTATAATTTTTCCAAAACTTCTTTTAGATTTATATTTTTCTTATATATGGACATACCTAAAATTGCGCCATCTATTTTATTATTCTTTAGCTGAATTAAATCTTCAAATGAAGATATACCTCCTGCAATATTTAATTCTACTGAACAAAAACTTCTAAATTTAGAAATATAATCAAAGTTTGGGTGAGACAGAGTACCATCTTTTGCTATATCAGTATAAATAAATGATTTGCATCCCTCTTTCTCGAAATCTTGAACTATATTTTCAATACTCAAGCTTGAATTTTCTAACCATCCTTTTGTTTTAATTTCTCCTTCTAGTGCATCTATACTAATTACTATGGCTTTACCAAAGTTCTGAATAGCCCTAATAACTTCTTTTTTATTTTCGTATGCAGCTGTTCCAAATATAATTCTAGAAACTCCTAAATTTAAGTATGAAGAAGCTTTTTCATAAGTTCTAATTCCTCCTCCTACCTGAATTTTTAGATTAGTTTTATTAAGAATCTGAGCAATTATATTCTTTATAGTTGAATCTCCATCCTTCGCTCCATCAAGATCAATGATATGAATAAAGCTACTTCCATCCTCTTCAAATTTCATTGCAACATCAATTGGATTTTCATCAAAAATTATTTCATTATTGTAATTACCCTTAATTAACCTTACACATTTACCATTTCTTATATCTAATGCAGGAAATATTTTCATCTTAATAACTCCCTACAATATTAATAAAGTTTTTATATATTTTTAGACCATCAGCAGCACTTTTTTCTGGATGAAATTGAACTGCATAAAGATTATTTTGTTTTATAGATGCACACATTTCTATAGAATATTTTGTAGTTCCAGAAATGATTTTATCTTCTTCTGGATCACAATAATACGAGTGAACAAAGTAAAAGTTTGAATTATTATCAACTCCTTCAAAAAGTTTATTATTTTTATTTAGATTCAATTGATTCCAACCCATATGAGGTACTTTAAACTTTTCATTATTTTTTGACTCTGGAATTTTTTTTACAGATCCTTTTAAAATTCCTAGTCCTGGAATTTTACCTTCTTCAGATTTTTCAAATAATATTTGCATTCCAACACAAATACAAAGTATTGGTTTTCCTGAATTATAAAAATCATTAATAGTTTCTTCTAGGCCTAATTTTTTTATGTTACTCAAAACCGTATCTGTTGTACTGACTCCAGGAATTATTAACCCCTTACTTTTTTCAATAATATCTATATTTGATGTAATTTCGTTATTAGGATTATATTGATCTACAGCTTTTTTTACGCTGTGAAAATTTGCAGATTTGGTGTCCAGTATAGATATTTCTATCATTATTTATTCCGTAGCCCTAAGATACTCTTTATCCCTATCAATATACCTTGCTAGGATAAATAATAAGTCACTAAGTCTGTTTAGATATATTAATATATTTTTGTTATTTAATTGACTTAGATCTCTAACTTCTACACATAGTCTTTCGGATCTTCTGCATGAAGTTCTAGCAATATCTATAAATGAGGAAATTAAGCTTCCACCTGGCAGTACAAAATAATTTATTTTTGGAGTTATTGATTGATATTTATCAATCTTTTTTTCTAAATCAGTAATTACTTCTTCATCTATATATTTATACTTTTCTTTTAAATCATTATATTTTTCAGTTGGACATGCTATTTCTGAGGATATTATAAAAAGAGTTCTCTGAATCTTTAATATTAAATCTGAAATATCTTTATCATTTTTTTCTACTGATAAAGAATATGCAGCCCCCAAGTTAGATATGCACTCATCAATGGCACCGTAGCATTGAACTCGAGCATCTAATTTTGAAACTTTTTTACCGAATAATAAAAAAGTTTCTCCATTATCTCCATTTTTAGTGTAAAGTTTAGCCAAATCTTTTTTTTTAAGTTTTTTTTTATATAATAAATATTACATTGATTTTATAATTTTAATACCAATCAAGTATATGGATTAAAAGAAAAAGCTGTATTTATATGACTAGTAAAATACCTCTTAATACAATAAAAATATCTGAAAAAGCTTGTGAGAAAGTTAAAGAATTTGCTGCGAATGAATCTAGAGACAAATATGGTTTAAAAGTGGCAGTAAGAGCAGGAGGATGCTCTGGGCTTGAATATATCTTAGAGATAGTGGACGGACCTGATGAAAATGATAAGATCATTTCACAAAATGGATTAGAAGTTTATATACCAAAGAAAGCCTATATATTTTTAGCAGGGACTTTTCTAGATTATTCAGATGGCCTTAATGGAAAGGGATTTGAATTTATTAATCCTAATGCTAAATCATCTTGTGGTTGTGGTGATTCTTTCTCAGTTTAATATGTATAAACAAGAAAACTTCTTAAAAAACCTAAATTTTCCTTTATTTAACATTACTCAGAAAAATAATTCTTATAAATTAACTGGCAGTGATTCTATTTCTTTTCTAGATCGAATTTCAACAAATAAAATAGAAATTTTTGATCAAAAAACATCTTCTAAAACTATATTAACAGATAATAAAGGATCGATTATAGACATACTGAATTATAAAGTTTTAGATAATAATAATATTATTTTTAACCTTGAATCTAATAATCCACAAACGATTGATTACCTTAAAAAATTAATTATTGTAGAGGATGTTGAAATTTTTGAAGATGATCCCATAAAAAAAATAACAATATATTCAAGAAAAGAAATTATTGCTGAAAAGAATTTATTTTCATTTTGTTTTTACAATATCGATAAACTAGAAGATATGATTAGATACGAGATTTATTTTAAGGGTAACTTTAATATAACTAACCTTAGTTTAGAGGAGTTCGAAAAGATAAGTGAAACTACTAAAAAACGAATTGATATTCAAAATAATTTATTTGAATTTGATACTAAGTTAAAGAAAATAAATCCTTTAGAAACTGGTCTTATAGATTATATTTCCTTCAATAAAGGATGTTACGTAGGACAGGAAGTCATAGCTCGTCTTCATAATTATAAAAAAATATCTAGAGAAATAATAAAATTTCAATCTAGTGAGAATATGATTATAAATGCCCCATTTAAATCACAGGATAATATATCTGGAAAGATTTTAAGTATAACTAAGGATAAAACAGAATTTGTTGGATTATGTTTGATTAAGAAAAAAGATGTTGGAAAAATTTCTTCAGATTTTTTGTTGATTTAACGAAGAAGCAAAGTATCTCCACCATCAACAAGTATATTTTGTCCTATAACCATATCTCCAGCCTCAGAACATAATGATACAGCAAACTTAGCTACATCGTTTGGGAGAAGTTTTTTTTGCTTAGGATTTTTTCTGCCCAGTATACTTTTTATCTCTTCTTGATTTGGGAAATGTTTAATAGCATCAGTTTCTAGAAGTGATGCTGATATAGAATTTACACTTATATCATATTTAGCTAAGTCATAAGCCATATATCTAGTTAAGGATTCAAGAGCAGCTTTAGATACTCCTATAGAAAAATAATTATTAAGTACCTTACTTGAACCAGGCGAGCTAATATTTATTATTTTCCCTTTTTTGTTAATATTTTTTGATAAGTTTTTTGATAACAACCAAGGTCCCTTAACATTTACTTGCATTGTCCAATCCCAGTGTTTTTCTGTAGTTTCTATTGAATTTTTCATTACGCCAGATGCAGCATTATTAATTAAGAAATCAAAATTGATATTTTCCTTTTTTATGATTTCGCAAAATTCATTTATATTATCTGGATTTAATAGATTAAGCTTAAAAAATTTAGCAGTTACACCAATTTTCTCAATTTCAAGTTTTACTTTTTTCGATTCTGTTTGACTTCTAGAGTATGTAAAGATCACATTACATCCATTTTTTGCAAATTCTAAGCACAGTTCTTTACCTAGCCCTCTTGTACCTCCAGTGATTATTACAGTTTTATCTTTTAGAATCATATAGCCATTCCACCATCTACTCTGATTATCTCACCTGTGATATATCTTGCTTCTTCTCTAGATAAGAATGCAGCAATCGGAGCAATTTCTTCTGGTTCTCCAAATCTTTGCATAGGTATCCATGACATAACTTCTTTTTTTACTTTTTCGGACAGAACATTAGTTGTAGCTGTTGATACATATCCTGGTGCAATAACATTTACTGTAATATTTCTAGTTGCTACTTCTTTTGCTACAGACTTAGTAAATGAATGGATTCCCGCTTTTGATGCTGAGTAATTGGATTGACCTATATTACCTCTTATTCCTACAACAGACGAGATATTTATTACTCTGCCCCATCTATTTTTTATCATATTATTTATACAAAGCTTAGTGCAATAAAAAGTACCTTTAAGGTTAGTATCTATTACCTTATCAAAGTCTTCAGGTTTCATTCTCATAAGAAGCGAATCTGAAATAATTCCTGCATTATTGTATAGAATTTCAATGTTCCCCAAAGAATTTTCAACTGTTTTTATCATTTCTTGAACTTCATCAAGAACAGATACATTTGCTTTTACAATTATTCCACTGGCACCTAATTTATTAATTTCTTCTAATACTTTTTCAGCATCTTCTTTGTGGGAGTTATAATTGACAGCAATTCTGTGACCCTGTTCTGCAAGTCTTAAAGCTATAGCCCTTCCTATTCCTCTAGATGCACCAGTAATAAGTACTACTCTTGATAATTCTTCCATTTTTATTCCTTAGTTTCTGATCTGATTTTGTTTATAGCTTCTATTTGTTTTTCAACCCAATTATTTTCTATAGTAATCTTTGCTGTATTTATAGCACTTACAATTGTATCTACCTTTGAAGCTCCATGCCCTATTATGCCAATTCCTTTAATTCCAAAAATTGGTCCTCCTCCATAAGATTCAGAGACAATATTTGTTTTGTTATAAATTTCTTTAGCTAATTCGTCATTACCAGTTTTTTCTAATATTTCATTTGATATTTTTTTACCTAATCCTTCTGTTATTTTTAGTAAAATATTTCCAACAAATCCATCACAAATTACTACATCCACCTTTTGTTCAAATAGATCTTCCGGTTCTATATTCCCAACAAAATTTAATGAGCTTTTAGATAAAAGTTCGTAAGAATCTTTTATGAGCATATTTCCTTTTCCTTTTTCAGAACCTACTGATAATAGCGCGACTTTAGGATTATCTTTATTAAACATCAATTTTGATACTTGATCACCAATAGCTGCAAAATCTACTAATTGAGTAGGTTTTGTATCTACATTTGATCCTAAGTCTAACAAGATCATTTCAGGTGAATAACCGATTACTGGTCCTCCTATTGAACCTCTTTCTATTCCTTCTATAGTCCCAAATAATATAGTAGCAGCAGCTAAAGTAGCTCCAGAAGAGCCCATGCTTACAAAACCTTGTGCAATACCTTTTTTAACTAATCCAGCTGAAATAAATACTGAAGCCTTTGGTTTATTTCTGTAAGCATTAACAGGACTTTCTCCTTCCATAACGATACCTTCTGATGGAATTATCTTCATTTTTTCTGATATTTCCTTTGGGTATTTTTTTAGCTCTGTATTAATTTCATTTTCATCACCAACTAATACAACTTTTATTCCTAATTCAGTTATAGCTTTAATAGCTGCTGGAACAGTTACATCTGGTCCATAATCTCCACCCATTGCATCTAAAGCTATGACTCCATTAAATTTTTCCATTTTTCCCCTCTTTTATTCTGTAGTAAATGAAGCAGAAACTACTTCATCACCATTTTCTTTTAAACATTGAATTTTTATATTTTTTTTACTTCCATCAGTATTTTTTTCTTCCAAAATTATTTTTATCTTTTCTTCTGCAAATAAAGGATTCTTAAATCTACCTTCAAAGCTTGAATTATTGAACCAGTCCTTTGAGTAATATTTATAAAGATATTCCATAATTATAGATAAACTTAACATTCCATGTGCAATTCTTTTTTTGAATGGAGTTTTTTTTGCAAAATTTTCATCAATATGAATTGGGTTGAAATCTTTTGAAGCATTAGCATAATCGTTAATCATTTGCTGAGTTACAACTATTTCATAAATATCTTTAATCTTTTTCTCCTGAATTATTTATTAAGATTGTACTAACTGATTCTCCTAACTTCATTTTAGATTTATTACAGTATTCAATTTTAATCTTAATGAAGACATTCCCTCTTCTTTCAGATTTAGAGATTATTTCAGGAGATGCAAAAATAGTTTCTACTTTATCAAACTCATTTATCCAATTAACAGATTGATTTAAATGAACTGCTCCTTCTTCTAAATCAATTTCTTCCAAAAGAATCCCAAAACTTGAAGAAATCAAATAAAATGGAGAATGAAAATTTATATCTCTATTTTTAATCGCTTTAGAATATTCTATTGAAGATTTTTCGTCATAATTAAGTTCATAAGGGCCAAATTTATGACCTGTTTCATAATTATTAATTGCCATTATGTTTTTTATCCTCTTCCAGAAGTCTGTTTAGGTAACCATCCAATGATTCTTTGTTGTTTGGACCATTAATCTTAAAGGCGAAAGATCCATCACTAGTGACAAAAAATTTTTCAGGCACAGCTATTACTCCAAAGTCTACTGCAGTGCTACCATTTTTATCAATTACTATATCGTACTGAATATTATATTTATTCATAAATTCTTTTATTTGATCAGATTCATCCCATACAGCTATTCCAATGAATTTGATTCCTCTGAAACTCCATTCTTTTTCAGCTTCAGACAAAATCGAGGCTTCTTTAATGCAAGGTCCACACCATGAAGACCAGAAATCTATTACTAAAGGACTTCCTTGATAATCTGATAAATTTACATTTTTACCATCTAAGTTTTCTAAGCTAAAATTTGTTCCTTCGGGAGCAGATATATCAACTTCCCCTAAAACACTATTAACTCCTAAGTTTATTTTGGGAGTTTTTTCACTCAAACTTCCGGCAATCATTAAAGAAAAAAATAAAATCAAAAATAAGAATGACATAAAAGCTATTAAGTTTTTTGTACTAAGCAGTTTCATTTTTCTTTCGTTTATTTAAGAAAAATCTGACTAGAAAAAAAACTAGAATAAAATTAATCATTATGATTATAATTACTAAATTTATTATTTCATAATTCAGACTCCCAGTAATCTTCTTAATAAAAGATGTAGGAATATTATCCATTTTGATATTTAAGTAATCTCCTTTTGAATAATTTTCACCAACATATTCATCAAATATTTTTGATGAGATGCTTATTTCTTTAGAGAAAGAAATATTATTACCAGAAATCAAACCTGATTCATCAGGAATAATAATTTTAAAGCTTTTGGCACCATGTGGTAAATGTAAGGGGAAAATTAGTTCTGACGAGTTATACTTCACATTGAAATTAAATATTAAATTAAAATTTCCTGGAGGTATATCTGAAGTGATAGCAAAACCTTTTGCCAATTCAATTAAGCTCCCATCTGGTAGATCTGTTTCAACATATAAATCAGTGAAGCCTTCGGGGAGACTGAATCTAAGAAAATTCATGCCAGTGGAAGCTACATCTGTAAAATTAGGTGCAAATGTTTTTTCCGTAGGATTTTCAATTTTAACTGCAGTTATTGCGGAAATAATTTGATCATTTTGATTAACTGATAATACTGACATATTGTATTCATTTATATTTATTTCGTTAATACTTAAGTCTTCATCTGCAAAAGTATAATTTATTGAACTTGATATCTGAATCATCAAAAATAATGATAGAAAAAAAATATTGATCTGTTTTATTTTTTTAGTCATCTTTATCCGTATTTTTATAAAATGGAATAATTATTAGATATGTAGAAATCAAAACTAATCCTAAAAAAATTATTGATAATATAAATTCCATTCTATTCCTTTCTTGTCTTACTTGGCCAAAGAGTAATCAGAGTTCCAATGATTAAAATAGGTCCAGATAACCAAATCCACCAAGCAAGTGGATTAATAGCAATTCTAATAGTCATATTTTTATCATCAATAAAATCCTTTGGAATTATATATAGATCTTCAATTGGGTTGCTCAAGATACCTGATCTGACACTTATTTGATTATAATTTGGATAGTAAGAATGCATTGCAGTAATATCGCCTAAATTTTCTTTTGATTCTTTATTTGAGATAATAAAATTTGCTTTAGTAATAGAATTTTCTGCTATAAATTCCTGTTGAATGCTATCAAATATGATTGAGTAGTGTTTAAACTCAACTTCATCTTGAATTGAAAGATTCAGGTCTAATCGTTCATCATAAAATTTTGTCCCAACTACACCGAAAGCTAAAGCAAGTATTGCAAGATGGACTACGTATCCTCCATTTCTTCCTCTATTTGAAACAATCATTTTAAAAAAAGAGGGTAGAGGATTATAAGATTTACCCATCCTAGATTTAGTTCCTCCTATCCATTCTCTAAGAATAATAGTTAATACAAAAATTATTGATAAAAATGAAATCAATGGAAAGAATTCTCTTATGCCATAAATGAAAAGATAAAAACCCATAAAAGTTGTAATAATTATTGAGGGTAATAATCTAAAAAAAGTAGCTCTTTTTGTTGTTCTTCTCCATGATAGTATTGGACCAATCCCCATAAGAATTATTATTAATAAAAGTAAAGGTCCCGCAGTTTTATTAAAATAAGGAGCAGAAACACTTATTTCGGTTCCATTTAAAAGGATTGAAACAACGGGGAAAATAACTCCCCATAAAATAATTAATGAAGTCATTACTAGAAGTATATTATTTAATAAAAATGAGGCTTCTCTTGATAAATATGATTCTATTTTGATATTATTTTTAGTTAAGTTTTGGTAGTTATAAATTATAGAAATCACACTATAGAAAGTCAAAACTATCATAAATGCTAAGAATAAAAATCCTAGAGTAGAAGCTGCGAAAGAATGTACTGATACAACAGGGCCACCTCTATTAATAAATGTTCCTAATAGAGCTAGTATAAAAGTTAGAGAAACCAAAATTATATTCCATAGTCTAAAAATCCCTCTTCTTTCTTCAACCATTAATGAATGAATTAATGCTGTTAATACTAACCAAGGCATTAATCCTACATTTTCTATTGGATCCCATCCCCAATAACCACCCCAGCCTAATATTGTGTACGCCCACCATGCTCCAATAAGTAAACCAGCACCCAAAACTGCCCAAGAAATTAAGCACCAAATTCTTAGAGTACTATACCAAGGGACCATTCCTGATTTATCAAATAATGATCCTTGACACAGAACAAAAGGGATTGAAATAGAAGCTAATCCAGACATTAGTAATGGAGGATGAATATACATTCCTGGATGTCTCAATAAAGGATTAATACCCTTACCATCAGCAGGGATAAATTCTGATACTTCAAAAGGATTTGCAAAAAATATCAAAACAATTAAGTAGAATGAGCTTATAAATGACAGAATAGCGCAAGGATAACTTAATTTTTCTTTAATTGCAGTTTGTGCAAATCTATACATTACGCTACTAAGCAAAACGTGTACTAAAAGAATATATAATAATGATCCTTCATTACCCGAATAAAAAGCAACAAATGTTAATGCAGGATTCATATCCAAACTAGAATGATTAGCAACATAAATATTTGAAAAATCATTTGTTAGAAAGGAATAAATTAGAGCAAAAGCTCCTATAGAAACCATAAGACTTACTAAATAGAAACTTCTTTTAGCACTAATGAGTATTTTATTATTATGTAATTTTTCACCAATAAAAAATAATAATGTAGATTGAACTGAAAGTACCAATCCAAGTATCAAAATATAGAAACCAAAATTGTTCATTAAGCCTATCCCACTTTTTGTCTTCGAATATAAAAAGTAAAAATTAGTATGCTCAGAATTAATCCAAAGATAGGTACAAAATAAGCTAATAAATTAAACCCAGTAGTTGATGGATATGCTACTACGTTTTGTCCGTATCTATCTATAAAATAATTTTTAATCTCTTCTTCATTATATCCTTCGGAAATCTTTTCCTTGATACTATTTTTCATATCTTCAGCAATTAAGGATTGAGATTGATCTAAAGTTTGTCCATCACATACTGGGCACATTATTTCTTTTTCAAGCTTTATGTACAGATCATCTTTAGTTTGTTCAGTAGGAATAATACAGGATATTAAAATAAGAAAAGATATTATAGAAAAAAAACGAATTGATTTGAAATTACTAACGTAAGTCATCCCAAACATAATCTACAATAGATTCAATTTCTTCCTCTGTAAGCATATTTTTGTAAGCAGGCATAAGACCAGCTCCACCTTTTATAAATACTACTGCATTTTCTTTACTTAATTCTGACACAATTAAGTTTGCAGGATTTTTATGAGCTTCTCCTGTAACGCTATACCAATAATTATCTTTAGATGTAATTTTTTCAGCAGCTGGACCATAGCCATCTCCCATATCTCCATGACAAAACGCACAATTTACTGAGTAAAGCTCAGATCCATTATTTACAGATTGAATCTTTTGGGACATATCCAAGTTGGATTTTTCTCCAATACCATTGAAAGGAACACTATCAGGATGAGCAGGGACCCTAGGAGGTTCTTGATATTTTTGAGCTTGGTTGTAATGCATTTCACTAAAAATTTCCACAGGATAAGTATTAGATTGTTGAATACATCCCGCAAATAAAAATGCTGATAAGGCAAAAATAGCTATTAAATTTTTATTTATTGAAATCAAAATAATATTTCCTTTTTATGCAACCTTTATATCTTCTGAACCTGTTTTTTCTAGTACCTTTTTTGCTTTATCCAAATCGTCATCATCAACTGTTATAACAACGCCAATATAACCTTCCGTTATTCTTGCATCATAAACTCCTGGATTAATATTTGGTAATCTAGACTCAAAAATAATACCAATAACACTAAATATTACAGCTGATAGCATAGTCATTTCATACATAATAATCAACATTGCAAATATTGATAGAATTGGCTTACCACCAGTAATTAATGGATAAGCTAATTGTGTAGCAGTAGTTAGAAATAAAGATAATGAAAACCCCATTATTGCTCCAAAAGCAGGGAATCTAAATAATCTGTGTTGTGGCACATATTCACCAAATGCTCCCTCAGGATATGGTGTTCCAGTAAGCACATCAAAAGTGCCTCTTTCAAAACCTGAATCCTTAAGTCCGTCCATAGCGTCTGCGGCATTATTTGGATCAACATACAAACCTAAAATACTTTTACTCATAACTAATCCTCTTCCTCCTCCTCTTCCTCTCTAAATATAGTAGGAACAGTTGCACGACCAATTTTTATTGAATCGCTAAATACTTCACTTTCTTTTTGTTCAAATAAAGGGACTAATGGAAAGACTCTTGAAAAAAGTAGCATTAACATAGTTACCCAACAGAATGACCAAAATAAAACATACCATTCAAACCAACTTGGGCTGTAAGCTTCCCAAGTAAATACAAATGGACTTTTTCTAGCCAGCCCAGGAACGATAATTAAGAATCTTTCAAGCCACATTCCTATATTGACCAAAATTGAACTCCAAAACATCAATCCTATGTTTGTTCTTACTCTCTTAAATAACCACATTGGAACAGGAAGTATATAACCTGTAAGTAAAAACAAAAGGAATAGAATATTCCAAGGATATTGGAATATTTGCATTTCTCTTAATGCAATCTCTGGAGCATCAAGTCCATACAATGCGAATAATAATTCTAAGAAAGTAAATCCTAACCATGCTGTAGCTACTACAGTAAGTAATCTTGCCAAAGCATCAAAATGTTCTGGTCTAATAAAATCATTCCATCCCCATCCCCATCTCATCAGAGCCATCATAGTAACAACTGCAGATACACCTGAATGTACAGCACCTATAACAAAATATGGTGCAAAAATAGTTGAATGCCATCCTTCAACTGCTGTTGTTACTGCAAAGTCCCAAGAAACTATTGAATGAACTGAAACGAAAATAGGAAGCATAAGTGCAGATAATAGTATTCCTCCTACGACTTGCATTTTCCATTGTCTAGGATTTCCTCTCCATCCCATTGCTAATATTGTATAAAAGCCTTTTCTAAAACCGGTAGTTCTGTCTCTTAGAACTGCTAGGTCAGGTAATAAAGCAACAAATAAGAATAATGTAGATCCTGTTAAGTAAGTAGATATAGCTATTGGATCCATAAATAATGGAGATCGAATGTTTGGCCAAATGCCTCTAGCAGCATCATATGGAATTAACCAGTAAACTATTCTCCATGTTCTTCCTGCGTGGATAAGAGGAAATACTAATGCAGTTGCTAGAGAGAAAATAGTAAGAATTTCAGCAGCTCTAGTGACAGGCCTTCTCCATTCAGCTTGAGTTATTCTCAAAATAGCAGAAATCATAATTCCTGCGTGAGATATACCAACCCAGAAAACAAAAGTTGTAATGTATAGTCCCCAATAGACCGGTCTGTTTAAACCTGTCACTCCAAGGCCATACTTGATTTGAATGGCAAAGAGAACAAATCCAATAACTACGAAGAAAAGTAAAACTGAAAATACAGGGTACCACCATCTAGGTGTTTGAAGAGTACCATTCAATAGTACTCTATTTGTATATTCTTGGCTTAGCCTATTTTCGTTATCTCTTTGTTGCATTTTTTCCTCTAATTAATCAGGTTTAGCTACTCTAATTCCATGAGCTTTAATATATTTCATAGGTGTAGCTAACAAATTAAATTGTTGAACTTCCCAAACTCCAATAATAGGTATTAATCTTGTGATCGTTATAAGCACTAGCACTACTGCACCAGCTGAGCCTACTATGGTTAATATGTCCCAAATATCAGGGTAAAGTGTTTCAGGTATTACTGAAAGCCACTTATCATGTATCAATTTTGGATCAACTGACCATGCAGGAACATATAATCTTATTCTTTCAAAGAATACTCCTAGCAAAGCAATACAAGCACCAATGAAAGGGCCATTAATCGAGTTTCTTACTTTATTCCAAATTAGCCACCACCAAGGAAGAATAAAGCTAAATAGCATTCCTAGGATAAATACATACATCATTGGCCCTCTAATTAAAAGGTCCAGCCAAGCTACGTCAGTCATAGATTTTCCATACCAAAAGACAATAAATGCAGAGTAGAAAAAGTAAATCCACATTAAGCTTGTTGCAAACATTAATCTTCCAAGAGCCCAAAAGACATTTATATTAAGGTAATTTTCATAATTACCATATTTTCTCACTATCCAAGCTAAAATAATCACTAATGCAACTCCACCTTGAATACCACCCATTGCATGAGCCATAGGATAAATTGCATCCCTCCACCCTGGAACCATGCTAAGACTGAAATCAATAGATATTACCACGTGAACAAAAATATATATGAAGAAGTAAAGGGTACTCATAATACCTACTCTCATTCTTAATGTGCTCCATTGAACTGTTGTCCCAACAAATCCACCTGCTAGAAAATTTCCGATTTTTTTTCTAAAACCAGATGCATTATCTCTCATTAAAGCAAAGTCAGGAAGAGCAGATACATAAAGTAATCCTATACCAGCTATTGCTAGCATAATAAGACTTAGAAAATCCCAGAAATGAGGACTATACACAGGAGCTTCAAACCATATTGATCTCCTTCTAGCACCTTCAACAACTAAAGGAGGTAACATCCACAATAGAGGAATCATAATTATTATATTAATTAGAACCCCTGATGCACCAATAATATGAGCAATTCGTGAAACTGGCCTGGCCCAATTAGCCTTTGCAATAAATGGAGCAATTGCTACCATTGGTGCTCCTCCAGTTACACTGAATATGAAGGCCAAACTAGCGGCTACATACCCCCATTGTGTTTGATCATCTCCATCAATAAAGAATTTTCCTATAAGACCAACTACTCCTAATATTCCAAGAATTGCCATCACCCAAGATACCTTCTTAAGAATGGAAGTTCCTCTTTTAGTAGTTTGGATTAGCTCTTCTTTAACAACCTTAGGGTCACTAGGAGGCCAATCCATATGATGTTCGTTAGTGCTCATCTTTATTTGTCTTTTCTCCTAAATCTTTATATTTTAGAGGGTCTACTGTAGCTAAATATACTATATTTGGATCTGTGTTTAATTGAGGCATTAATGTGTATTTTCTATCGCTCTCACTTTTTGATAACTTTGATACCTCACTATTTGGATCATTAAGATCTCCAAAAGTTATAGCATTTGTTGAACAGGCTTCTTGACATGCTGTTTGAATCTCACCATCTTGCAATTCTCTATTTTCTTCTTTAGCCTTACGGGTACCTCTTCTAATTCTTTGAACACAGAAACTACATTTTTCCATGATTCCTCTGCTTCTAATCGTTACATCAGGATTTAAGTGATTTCTTAAGTCTTCTGGCCAAGCAGGCTCCCAATAGTTGAAAAACCTAACTGTATAAGGACAACCATTCGCACAGTATCTTGTACCAACACATCTGTTATAAACTTGGATATTCATACCCTCATTATTATGATAGGTAGCATAAACAGGGCATACAGGTTCACAAGGTGCGTTTGCACAATGTTGACAAAGAACAGGTATAAATCTAGCTTTAACATCAGGGAATTCGCCTTCCCAATATCTTTCAATTCTGATCCAAGACATAACTCTTGCCCGCTCAAATTTATTTTGATCATTTAAAGGAATATTATTTTCTACCTGACAAGCTGTCACACATCCACTGCAACCATTACATTTGTCAGTGTCTATAACCATTCCCCAGCTTCGTTTTTCTTCAGTTACCATTATTTCTTCCTTATTTTATTAATGACTTTCATCATCATGTTTTTCATCTCCGTGACTATCATCATGGTGCTCTCTGAAATTTAGCATTTCTTGATACTTATGATGATTTTCTTCTTCTGCTTCATGCGCTGTTTGACCTGGCGCTACAACTAATACAGGAACACCTGGCTCAGCAGGGAATGCCTCAACAGTTCCTTCAAATTTTGGTAGTTTTTCATTTCCACCAGCTCTTTTTAGAGAAACTTTTGTAGAAGCCCAAGCAAAGGCACCAGATTCTTCATCTTTCAATCCAGAAAGAATCTTAAGTACATTAGAACCTCTATCAGAAGCATATCTTCCTCCCTTAAGAGTCCCTTGACCTGTTGGAACACATAATGTTCCAGGCTGAACTGCAGGATGAGGATATGCTAGACATTTAATTTCTCCAGAATCTGATTTCAAATAAATTATATCTCCTTCTTTAATTCCAAGGTCCTTGGCTTGCTTAGAGTTTATTTCAACCCAAGTCTGCCACGCTGCAGAGGTAATTCCATCTGCAGATTGTTGGGCCCAAGGAGAATTAGATAATTTCCCATCCATCAATATATTTGTGAAAGGGATCAAATGAAATTCTTCTCCATAAGAAGAGTCTATTTCTGAAAATGAATTATTATTTTTCAAGTCAAATGGGTTTTGTAATCTTATTTTTTTATCAGTACCAGTTTCATTCGTATTCCAGAAACCACCTCTTTGTTGTATACCATTCATAAAAGAAGATTTATTTTCTGCCTTAACTGATCCTGCTCCATTTGATAGGTCGTATTCATTATCAAATACTTTTTTTACTATAGATTTGTTGCTACTACCAATTGATGGCTCAAGTTCTATTAACTTATCAACAAAACTTACAGCTCCGCTTGCTCCTGGGCCTTCTTTGACAACCACAGGTTGTTGTAATGAAATTGCTTTATATCCTGGCATAGGATTTGGTATCTCTGAACCCCATTCTTCAAAGAATGTAGTTTCAGGTATTACAATATCAGATAAATCCAAAGTTTCATTCATAATATTTCCGAATGAAATTACGTTTTCAACATTAGAAAGTGCACCTTTGACATCTAAAGAATTGGGCATAAGGTAGGCTAAATCAACACCTCTAATAATTACAGTATCAACATATCCTGCACGCCACTGTGCCAATTCTTCTTCCCAATTTTCTATTGTATTAGGTTTAGAACTTCCTCCAATATAATCTGACTTTACTTCTGGATTCAGCATTACACCACCCTCTTTACCAATAGATCCTAGTAAAATATTTAATGATAAGGCAACGTATGTATTAAATTTTCCATTTGTATAAGCTGAAGTTGAACCACCTGCTAATACGATAGATTTACCTTCAGAAATTCTGTGTGCTATTTCTGAGATTTTTTTCTCAGAAACTCCAGTTCTGCTTTGAACATCTGTTGGCGAATAACCAAATTCAATTTTTCCTTCAGGAAATTTATTAAGAAAATCGCTGATTTGTGATTCAGGAACGAGTTTTTCTTTAATTATTACATTCGCTATTGATAATGCTATTTCAGATTCTGTGCCTGGTTTAGGAGAGACCCATAAATCAGAATTAGCTGAAGTTAATGAAAACCTTGGTTCTACATGAGCTATAAAACCTCTTTTGCCAGATCTTAGATCTCCAAATGCTTTGCCGTAACCTGCGGGGGAAATCCAATTTTCAATCCAGTCTGCACCAAAAGAAAGTACATTGTCAGCATTAGCAATGTCAAAATGAGGGATTTCTTCGGTTTCAAATAAATCAGAAATTACATTATGAAAATTAGATTCTTCTAGAGGCTCAAAAGTTAAATATCTTCCTCCTCTTGATTCAGCAAATTTTTGAGATATCCATCCATCTGAACTTCTTGTAGGGTTTGTAACAATAACTATCTTTTTATCCTTAGATGTTGCTTCCTGAATAAGTTTATCTGCTTGATCTTTTGTTACGCTTGATAATATACCTTGTTTAGACCTTCTGACTTTATGCTCATGAAGCCTATCAGGGTTGTAATGAAGCTGAATGGCAGAATCAAGGTTTGATCTAGCCCCACCTCTATTTACAGGGTGATCTGGATTACCTTTAATTTTTTTGATTCTTCCTTCAAGTACTCTTACTAAAATTCCGTCACCTGAAGCTCCATCATTCCAAGAAGTTGCATACCATGTATCTATTCCTCTAACTAAGTCTTCTGGCATGTCAACTGGACTTTGTACGATTAATTCTTGTTCAGGTATTGAACAGGCAGCAAAAATAACAGCACCTGCTGCTGATTTACCACTCAATGATAGAAATTCTCTTCTATTTAATTTCATAAATTACCTCTTACTTAGTGATGACATGCGGCACAATCTGTTGGACCACCGTTTTTTCTATGACAGTTAACACACTGCCCCATTTTTAGGGGTTCGACCTGATAAACTTTCTCCATGTTTGCTACATCTCCATGACAAGTAGAACAAACTTGTGAAGCAGGGACTTTTTCTTCTCCTGATAAATCTAAATATTCTGGGACATTACCAATAGCAGATGGGTTATTGGTTAAGTAATTAATATGTGCTGAATGCACAAATCTAACATGATCTGGCATTCTGTGTACTCTTCTCCAGTTAATAGGAGAAGCCATTTCTGGATCCACAACTACCTGACTTGTATTTTCATCTTCATATATACCTGAGGACATTCTTAATTTTTTCAGGTCTTCACTTTCAGGGCTTCCAACTGCTCTATGACAGCTTGCACAAAGTTCTACTGCTGGAACATGAGCTGATGATGCCTTAGCAACTGTTCTATGGCAATAAGTACAATCCATTCCTAGCCCGCCTTCTGAAACAGGTGCAGCGTGTTTAGTGTGTGGAAAATTGATTGGTTGATCAAATGTTTGTTCAAATCCTAAAACAGGTAAAGGTTGTCCGAGCCAAGCATTAAATAGCCCTGCTAATAATATAGATATTATTGCCAATGTTGTAAGGCCTCCAAGCCCCACAAGAGGAACTAGAACCTTAACCCAAATTGGAGTGGAACGATCAAGCTCCTTCAAATATGCTATTAATTTCTTTAAGATCTTTTTCTCCTGATTTCAAATAAAAATTATTGCCAAAAGCTAGGATATATCCTTTGTAATACTTCGTAAACATTAAAATAAGCTAAACAAAAAAAAGTAATTATAGAAGCAAGCCCTAAGAATCCAACTATGTAAAAAATTGGTCTTAGTTTATTAAATTTTTCTGGTATGGATCTAGTAGCGACTGCAGATGGAATAATTGCATGAGCAATCAAGAAGCTAGGTCCTGTTATCAAGGCAGACAAAAGAGCTAGAGTTAAGAAAGTAATATTATTACCAATCATATCCCATTCAGCAGCAGTTGGTGCATACGGATCCATCTAAACATTCCTCCTGATTTTTTAAGAAAATTTAATTATGTACATATAATCTTAGAACATTGTACATTTTTTTTCTTCAAAAGATGTATTCTTTTTTGCAAAAAAAATCATTAATTTAAATAAACTATAAAAAATACAAAATTTAAGAAATAAAAACAGCTGGAGTAGATTTTGATAAAAGAAGATAAATTAATTTGGATGTACCAAACAATGTGTAGGATAAGATTTTTTGAAGAAGCAATGCTCGAACAAACTTATAAAGGCAATTCTATGGGAGTTACTCATCCTTCAGATGGACAAGAAGCCGTTCCTACAGGTATATGTGCTCATTTGTCTGATAATGATTGGATAGGCTCTACTCACAGAGGCCATGGACATTGTATTGCAAAAGGGTTAGAAACTGACAAAATGATGGCTGAAATAATGGGGAAATATACGGGAAACTGTAAAGGTAAAGGTGGATCTATGCACATAGCAGACTTTTCAAAAGGTATGCTGGGTGCAAATGCAATAGTTGGTGCATCTATTCCTTTAGCTGTAGGGGCAGCGCTTACTGCCAAGTATCAGGGTAAGGAAAAAGATTCGATAGGAGTTGCTTTTTTTGGAGATGGAGCTTCTTCCCAGGGTGTATTACACGAGTCAATGAATTTAGCATCTATTTGGAAACTTCCTGTGATCTTTGCTTGTGAAAATAATCAATATGCTGAAGCAACTCCTTCATGGTATGCAGTTTCAGTTGAAGACATAGCTGACAGAGCTGCTTCATATAATATTCCAGGTGTGATAGTTGATGGAATGGATGTTTTTCAAGTTTATGAGGCCGCAGAAGAAGCGGTCAAGCGAGCTAGAGAAGGTAAGGGCCCAACATTACTAGAACTAAAAACTTACAGATATCATGGCCATTTTCATGCAGATCAAACTGAAAAATATAGAACTACAGAAGAAGAAGAAGAATGGCACAAGAAAGATTGTATTAAAAATTTTGAGGAAAAAGTAGTTCAGCAAAAAATATTTACAAAGAGTAAATTGAACAAATTAAAAAGTGAAATACAAAAAGAAATTGAAGAGGCGGTTGAATTTGGACTTTCAAGTCCATTGCCTCCTTCTGAAGTATTGTACGAAGATGTTTATGTAAATTATTCAAATGACCTTAAAGGTTTAAGATAGTCGAGGAGTTATATTATGGAAGTTAATAATAGTAATATTGGTCCAGGTTTAGAAGTCAATGGACAGGAAATGAGATATAGAGATGCTTTTAATAACACTCTTAGAAGTGAGTTAGAATATGATAAAAATGTACTCATTATTGGAGAGGACATTTCAGGAGGTTTTGATAAAAAAACTAAAGAGCCTTTAGATGCTTGGGGTGGACCTTTTGCAGCAACAAAAGGTTTAGTTCAAGATTTTGGTGTAGAAAGGATCATGGATGCGCCAATTTCTGAAGCAGGATTTGTTGGTGCCGCTATAGGAGCTGCCTTAACGGGACTTAGACCTGTTGTAGATTTAATGTATTTTGATTTCACAACTGTAGCCTTTGATCAGCTGCTTTCTAATGCTGCAAAAAGTAGATATATGTTTGGTGGTCAAACTAAAGTCCCTCTTACTCTTTTTGCAAGATCTGGAAGTGGAACTGGTCACGCTGCGCAGCATTCAAGTGCCTTTTATTCAATATTAGCTCATATACCTGGATTAAAGGTCGTAACTCCCTCAGATCCCTATTCAGTGAAAGGCTTGTTATCAGCTGCTATTAGAGATGATGATCCTGTGTTTGTTGTTAATGATAAAAAATTGATAAATATGACAGGATTTGTTCCAGATGAAGATTATCGAATAGAGTTAGGTAAAGGTAGATATCTTAGAAAGGGTAATGATGTAACTCTTGTAGGAATGAGCTATACATCTGTAGTTTGTAAAGAAGCAGCTGAAAAACTTGAAAAGTTAGATATTGATGCTGAGGTTATAGACTTAATGTCCTTATCACCATTAGACGAACAAATAATAATTGAATCGGTGTCTAAGACAAACAGAATAGTTATCGTTGATGAAGATAACCCTAGAGCAAGTATGGCTAGCGAAATTGCAGCAATTGTATCTGACAAGGCATTTGACTATTTAGATGCTCCAGTTAAGAGAGTTACAGCACCTCATACACCTGTTCCCTATAGCAAAGGATTAGAGGATGAGTTTATGCCAGATAGTGATGATGTAGTTCAGACTGTAAAAAATATTCTAGATATTTAAGTCTGCCAAAAGCTTATCTCTATCACTACAAACAACAGCTTCATCGTTTAGAGCATAACCAAGTAAGCTGTTATATGGATATATTCCTGTTTCATGGGCATCAGACCATAGAAATTGCAATGCATATTTCCCCACAATAAGATATTCTACAACAATTATATCTTCTTGGATTTCAGAAACTTTTAATAATTTTTTACCAGTTAATTCTTCTACGCAATTTGCACATGCACATTGAAGTCTAAGATATTTATATGGGTATATACATGAAACATCATTTCCCCAAATTATTTCTAACCCATCACTTAATCTATTTACACTTTTTGGTTCCATAAATAATATATTCCTAATAATATCTAATTCACTATATGGATTTTATATGAATTTTATATTAATGAACTAAAAAAATCTTACTAAAAAAAAATAAACAAAATAATGAGGATATAAAATGAGCGAAAATATTAGAGTTGGAATAATAGGTGCTGGTGGGAATACAACATTAAAACATATACCGCTTTTACAAAAAATAGATGGAGTTGAAATAGTTTCGGTTGCAAATAGATCTATTAAGTCCTCAAGTGAAGTAGCATCACAATTTGAAATAAAAAATTATTATGATAATTGGCTAAGCGTAGTTGATGATAATTCATTAGATGCCATAGTTATAGGAACATGGCCATACCTTCATAAAAGATTGACTATTGAGGCTCTAGAGGCAGGAAAGCATGTACTATGTGAAGCCAGAATGTGTATGAACGCTGATGAAGCTCAAGAGATGCTGGAAGTTTCTCAAATGTATCCTAATTTGATTTCTCAAATTGTTCCTGCGCCACATACTTTACCAATAGATAAAACAATAAAAAGATTAATTTCATCAGGTTATATAGGTGACTTAATAAACCTAAGAGGAATGGTAACTGCAGGAAATGATTTCCCTAAAGAAAATGAGGAATTTCATTGGAGAAATAATAGAGATTTATCTGGTAATAATATTATGCAAATGGGAATATGGTACGAGGCTATTATGAGGTGGGTAGGACCAGCAAAATCTGTAACTGCGAATGCTCAAACAATTAATAATCCTAGAGTTGATGAATCAGGAAATTATGTTTTCACAGATATTCCAGATCATCTTGATGTTCTTTGTGAAATGATAGCTGGAGGTACAGCTAATCTTCAGTTCACTATGGTATCAGGTATGGCTCCTGAATCTGAGATGTGGATACATGGTACAAAAGGAACATTAGTTGTTAAGACAGAAACAACAGCTGATGCAGGAGCTCCAAACTTAGTACTTCTAGGTGCAGAAAAAGGGCAAAAAGAATTAGAACAAATAAAAATACCTGATAATGAAGTAGGTGGATGGAGAGTAGAAGAAGAATTTATTAACGCAATTAGACGTGAAGAATTAATTACTCATACTTCATTTACTGATGGAGTTAAGTATATGAAATTCACGGATGCTATATACGATTCTTTTAGTACAGGACAAAAAATAATAATATAAAATATGGATAAATTTGTAGATATTAATGCAGATATCGGAGAGTCTTTTGGTAGTTATAAACTAGGATTCGATGAGGAAATTGTTAGGTATATTTCTTCTGCAAATATAGCCACAGGCTTTCATGCTGGTGACCCAAACTGGATGAGTCATACAATAAAATTATCATTAGAAATGGGTGTTTCGATTGGTGCGCATCCTTCGTATCCTGATTTAGCTGGATTTGGTAGACGTGATATGAATCTTGATCCTACAGAAATAGAAAATATTATCAAATACCAAGTTGGGGCATTAATGGGCTTTATTGGAATTGAAAATATTCAGCATGTTAAACCACATGGTGCTTTGTACAATAAAGCAGTTAAGGATGAAAATGTTGCGTTATCAGTAATAAATTCCATAAAATCCATAAGCGAAGATTTGATTCATGTGGTTTTAGCAGGATCCATTTGGGAAAATCTTGCTCAAGAAAACAATGTTAAATATATAAGAGAAACATATGCAGATAGAGAGTTCATGAATGATGGATCTTTAGCTCCCAGATCGATGAAAGGTTCGGTCATTGATAATACAAAAAAAATAGTAAATAGGACAATTGATTTAGTCAAAACTGGTAAAGTTAAGTCTTTTGAAGGTGAAGATATTTCAATAGATTTTGATTCTATTTGTCTTCATGGTGATACTAAAGGTGCTGTAGAGATTGCAAGTGAAATTCAAGAATCTTTCAAAAGAAACAATATTGGTATAAAGTCTATGTCAGACATATTAGTATGAGTAACCCTAAAATCTTTTATCATGGAGACTCAACTGCAATTATAAAATTTGGTGACAAAATAGATGAAGATATTAATATTTTAGTACATAAATTTTTAGAATCCTTGGTTAGAGGATTTTCTGAATATTCTTCAATATTAGATATATATCCTACTTATAATTCAATAATTATTGACTATGATCCGAATAAAATCTTATATGAAAATATTAAGGAAAAAATAAATTTAATAAATTCTGAATTTGACTCTTCCGATAATGAAAAAAAACATTATAAAATCATTGAAATTCCTGTGAAATATGGTGGTGAATTTGGTCCTGATCTAAAAAGAATGTCTAAAGCTCTAAATATTACTGAAAAAAAAATTATTCAGATTCATTCATCTCAAAAATATAGGGTTCATATGATTGGATTTATGCCAGGGTTTCCATATTTAGGAGGCCTTGATAAGAGAATTTCCTTTCCAAGGTTAGATGAACCAAGATTAGCTGTACCTGAAGGCTCTGTTGGAATAGCAGGGGATCAAACAGGAATTTATCCATTTAGCTCACCTGGAGGCTGGAACATAATTGGTCGTACAAACTTAAAATTGTTTGATTCAAAAAAAAATCCCCCTAATCTAATCATTAGTGGCTCTTATATAAAATTTAAGATTCAAAATGATTAAGATATTAAATACAGCTACACTATCTAGTTTTCAAGATTTAGGAAGATTTGGGAAAAAATCTATTGGGGTGTCTCAATCAGGATGTTTAGACAAGTTTTCATTCATAATTTCAAATTTCTTATGTGGTAATAAAAAAAATGAAGGAGCTATAGAAATCGTTGGAGGTGGATTCAGTTGTGAATTTATGGAAGATGTTTCTATTGCAGTTTCAGGTCCAACAGGTATTTTTAAGATAAATAATGATCAAATATCTATTAATTCTTCCATCAAGATAAAAAAATATGACACTCTTTATATTCCTGAAAATAAAAATGGTAATATATTTTATTTTTCAATTTCCGGTGGCTTTAAAGTAAATAATATTATGAATTCTGTTTCTTTTCATCAACCATCAAGTATTACAAATGATCTAAGAGTTAACATAGGAGATATTCTACATATGAAAAAACCTAACTCAAATTTTCAAAAATTAATTAATTCCTCTTTCTTTGAAAAATATATAAAATCTGCCAATGATATCTCTATAATTTATGATGAAGTTACTCTTAATAAGTTTCCTGATTTCATTAATATTTTAGAATCAAATCAGTATACAATATCTGCTGAAGCATCAAGGCAAGGAATAAGATTAAAGGGTAATGATAACTTATCTCATAAACTTAAAGATGAGATATCTTCAGGTGTATCTTTAGGAACAGTTCAATTGCCCCCAAGTGGACAACCAATAATTTTATTAAATGATTCTCAAACAACTGGAGGATACTTAAAATTAGGCTCTATACCAAATTTTGAAATTCCTAAACTATCACAAACTAAGATTAACTCTACGATAAGATTTAAAGGAATAGACTTAAGTGAATCAAATAATTTTCGCAAAAAAATAGATTTAAAATTTAATTCTATTAAATTGGAAGATTATTTTTTATATAACCACAAAATAAAAAATAATCATATTTCAGTTCAAATTTCAGAAAATGATAGTATAATATCCATAGCCAATGAACAACTAATTAATGTATTTAAGGAATGATTTGTGAATAATGTTTTAATTGACGGCCTTTACCTATCAGGAGTTGGTGTACTTGTAGTATTTTTGGTACTTGTAGTTTTGTTATTAGCTATAAAAGTAATTACCCTATTTGAAAATAGTGTGATTGTCGATAACGATCATGCTAACTCACAAAATAGCAAACCTAAGTTAGATGATTTCAACAAATTATCTAATATTGCAGCTGCTATGGCTGTTGGTATTTACAAAAAAGAGAAAAATAATCTAAATGATGTTGCGGCAGCGGTTGCAGTAGGTTTATATAAGAAAGATAACCTTTTAGGATCTAACAATATTGCTAACGAAGTAGCTGATTCTTCATGGATTACAGTTAACAGATCAAGGATGCTCTTGAAAAGAAATCGAAGGAATTAAAAAGTGTCAAAAAAATATAATCTAACTATAAATAATCAAAACTTTGAAGTTGAAATCTTAAATGAATCAAATGGCATATTTCAAGTTAATGTTAATGGTTCAATAGTTGAAGTAAAGGACACTTCTTCCCAAACTAATATAATTTCTAATCAAGAACCAAAATCTCAACCATCGAAAATAAAATCTAGTGAGGCGCAAGAAAATAAAACTCCGGTAGAGTCTGTAAATGTTAGTAAATCTGGGCAAATAAAAGCAATGATGCCTGGTAAAGTTTTAGAGATTCTTGTTAAGGTAGGCGATGAAGTATCTGATGGTACTCCACTATTGGTAATTGAATCAATGAAGATGGAAAATACAATAAATTCTAATTTATCCGGCAAAGTTAGTAATATTCTTGTCAACGTTGATGATAGTGTTCAATATGATCAAGTTATGATTGAGATAGAATAAAATCCTTACGAAAGAAATTTTATGATTGAATATATTGAACCACTTCTAGAAGGAATAGAGGATCTGATATCTAATCCAGGAATGATTTTAATGTGGATAATTTCCGGGATACTTTATTATTTTGGAATTTATAAGAAAAAAGAACCTTTATTATTAGTACCAATTTCTACTGGAATATTACTCGCTAATTTACCTATGGGTGAACTTCTTAGAATTGGTGGCAATGGAGAACCTGATGGGTTTCTTAGGATTTTTCAAAACATAGGGATGTCAAATGATGTTTTACCATTATTAATATTTTTAGGTATGGGAGCTCTAACTGATTTTGAACCAGTTTTATCAAATCCTAAAACATTGTTACTTGGTGCAGCTGCTCAAGTAGGTGTTTTTGTAGCCTTGATAGGAGCTTTACTAATAAGCTTGACACCTTTTTTTGATTTTGGATTATTAGAAGCTTCATCAATAGGAATTATTGGAGGAGCTGATGGACCTACTACAATATTTATATCTACAAGAATGAGAGAAATAGGGTTAAGCTTATCTTCCTATGAGATGAAAGATATTGTTGGTGCTACTGCCGTAGCAGCATATTCCTATATGGCTTTGGTCCCCATTATTCAACCTCCAATTATTAGATTATTTACTACCCAAAAAGAAAGAAAAATTAGAATGGAATATTCATCTAATAAAATATCCAAGAAGACCAAGATAATTTTTCCTGTAATAACAATCATAATTGTCAGTATTTTAGTCCCAGATGCATCTCCTTTGATTTCAATAATGATGTTTGGTAATTTGCTACGTGAATCTGGGGTAGTAGATAGATTAGCTAAAACTGCTCAAAATGAATTAATGAATATAGTTATTATCCTTCTAGGATTATCTGTGGGGGCAACAATGCCTGCTAAAGTTTTCCTTAAAGTTGAAACAATTTCAATTTTTATACTAGGATTAGTTTCATTTATTCTAGCTACAATTTCTGGTATTTTATTAGCAAAAATAATGAACATATTCTTAAAGAAACCTATAAATCCAATGATTGGTGCTGCAGGAGTTTCTGCTGTTCCAATGGCAGCTAGGGTTGTTCAAAATGAAGCTGCTAAGGAAGATCCTGATAATTATTTGCTTATGCATGCAATGGGTCCTAATGTGGCAGGGGTAATTGGTACAGCTACGGTTGCAGGTGTATTATTAGCAGTCGTTCCACAATTAGTGAGTTAATTTCTTATGGAGCTATCTATATATATATACTTAGTTCTTCTTGTACTATGCTCACTTATTGGATTTTTGGGAGGACTTTTAGGAATCGCCTTAGGAGCGATTAGATTACCCCTAATAATTTTTTTGGGGGTTGAACCAATAATTGCAGCTTCTACTAATCTTTTGGCCGTCATATTTGGCTCTCTTGCAGGTTTATTCCCAGCAATTAAGCAAAAAAGAGTTCCTATAAGATCAACTCTTAATATTGCATTCCCATCTATGCTGGCAGCTTTTTTAGGAGGTTATTTTGCTTCAAATATAGCAGAAATTTATCTATTAATAATAATTATTGCTTGCCTGATTATTTCAGGATTAGTAATGATTTTCTATCAAATTGATTCAAAAGAATTAAAAAATGATAACAAAAGTACTGCTAAAGAAATATTAGTGGGAGTGGTGGTCTCATATTTTGGAGGAATAGTTGGCTTAGCCTTAGGAGTACTTAGAGTGCCTGCATTAGTTTATTTTTTGAAGATGAATATCAAAACTGCTGGAGGGATAAACTTGTTTTTATCGGTTTTAGTTGGAATTTCAGCATATTTAGGGCATTCATTTTCTGGAAATTTTGATTATATATTGATTTTTTGTGTAGTATTTCCAACTATTTTGGGGATGTATTTTGGATCAAAATTTGTTCAAATAGCCAACCAAGATCAACTTAGAAAATTACTTGGAGTTATTTTAATACTTTTAGCTATATTTATGACCATAAGATTTCTATAGATGGAAATAATTCCATCTATAGAAAGTAACTAATTATTTTTTAGTTTCCCAAAAAATTTCACCAATTTCTTCTAATGCAGCCTTAAATTCTTTAGCTTTATCAAGATCTACATTAACTTTTACAAAAGATCCTAGTTTACAAGCATTCCAAACTTTTTCATGTAAATCTGGATATTTTTCTAAATGTTCAGGTTTGAAGTAATCAGTCCATATAACTAAAATATCATCTTTAGCCTTTTTTGCATGCTCTTCTTTTGCAGCTACGAATCTAGCCATTGAGTTGCCTAGTGAAGCTGAAGGGCCATTTGAATAATCTAATTCTTCAAGTAATTCTGTCATTCTTACTACTGTCTGAGCAGCTTGAATGGCATCACGTGGATCATATATTCCACATGGAATATCACAGTGACAAGTTACTTCAGTTATAGGTAAAATTTTATCTAAGAATTTAGCTAACATTTTTTCTCCTTGTTATTTTTATTTCTATATTTATAAAATATAATATGCTAAATTTTTTAAATTTCATGTTGTCTATGCTTAAAAAAACTTTAAATAAATTAATTTTTAGAAATAGATATATAAAAATTAAAATTAAAGGAAACAGCATGTATCCAAATTTTTTAGAAAACGAGACCTACATAATCGATAAAAAAATTGATTTTTCTAAATTAGTAAGAATGCAACCAATATTATTTTTATGTGATATTCATAAAATTTTTCATCTCAAAAGACTGATAGCTTTCTCAGGAGAAAAAGTAACTATAGTCGATGGTAAAATTTATGTTGAAAATGAATTAATGTCAGATATAGATTATGGAGAATCAAAATTAAGCTTAATTGTTAGCAAAAATTCTTTTTTTTGTATTTCTGACAACTTTAATTCCTTAGGGAAAAATTGTGATTCAATAACAAATGGAAGTATCTCTAAGGAAAAAATTATAGGAGCTATATTAGATTAAAATTTTTCTTCAACTAATAATTTCGATGATAAGCTAGCGCCTTCCATAGTGTTTGGCAGATCATCTACTAACCAATCTCCCACAAAAAATATATTCTTTCCATAATTTGTTATATTTTTTCTATCATTCGTTCTTTGTGTTGCCTTTGGAGATCTAATTATTAAACTTCTTAGTAATTTAGTGTCATGCTTAACACTTAATTCTTTTCTAATCATATTCTCAAAATTCTTAATAAGTTCTGAATTTTTTTTCTCTAATAAATGATCTGCATCACTTAAAGATATAGTAATTTTTTGAGAAAATTTTCCTGCTTTTTTCTCATTTTCTGAAAAAATCCATTGTAATTCTGAATTTGAAAAAGCTATAAAATCATCTTCAATAATTTTTTTATCAAACCAAAAAATTATATTTATTATTGATGAATTTTGAATGACAATTTTATTCTTAGATAAGTTTACAAGTTTAAGTGAATTTTCTAAATCTGTTGCTATAATCACTTTTTCTGCATAGTAAAGATTGTTTTCACTCATAATCTTTATCTCTTGAGAATTGTTAATTATTTTTTGAATTTTTTCAGAAAATATTATCTCCGAATTATTATCTTCTAGAAATTTTTTAAATGGTTTCATAAAAAGATCTGAAAAAGGTTTTTTTGAATAGCAAATTGATATATTTTTTTTAGGCTCAAAGATCATATATTTAAATAAATCATGTGCTTGATGATTAGAAAAATTTTCTAATTTTAAGTTAAAAGCTGGCTTACATATAATATCCCAAAACTTCATTATTGAACTGTCAGATTGATGGTTTTGTTTTAGCCAGCTTAAAAAGGGTATTGGATTATTCTTTTTACTTATAAATCTTATTTTTATCAACCCATATAAAACCTTTAATCTTTCAAATAATCTAATGTTTTTATATCCCAATACCGCAAATATTATTGAAAAAGGATATGTAGGGAAATTAGATTTAATATAATATTTTCTATTGTTATCTACTACTGGTATTCTTAAGTTTTTATTTTTGGTTATGTATTTTTCCAGATCTAATTTAGATATCAAATTAAAAAAGTTTCTGTATGAATCTAAAAATATATGTTGTCCAATATCAATATTTCCATATTTGTTTGTAATAGATCCTGCTCTACCTCCAATAGTTTTTTTTTGCTCAATAATTCTAACTTCATACCCTTTTTCAATTAGATTTATAGCAGAAGATATTCCGGAAATTCCACAACCAATTATAGTTATTTTTTCATTATTATTTATCATTTTATAAAAGTACTTTTTAGAATCGATTTTAAGATTATTTGAAATTTTTCAAATTTATTAGTTGATGGTTTATTAAATAATGAATTGTATTTTCTTTTTTCGATTTTACTTAAGATTTTCTCCCCTGAATCGATAAAAATTTGTATTATAGTTCGATCTTTTTTTGTTAGTAGTTTTGGAAGTATATTTCCTGAATTATATAAATTTCTATTGATATGAATCATCTCATTTAATAAATTTGTAATATTTTTTTTTGAGGCATCATTGTGTTGATATTTTTCTTCAAACATATCTTTAGATACCTTATGATTTCTCATTATTTCAGAAGGAATATAAACTCTTCCTATTTTTTTATCTCTTACTATATCTTGTAAAAAATTTGTTATTTGAAGAGCACTGCAAATTGAGTTTGATAGATTTATCAATTTTTCATCTTTATAACCCATAATATGTAATACTATTTCGCCAACAGGATTTGCTGATAAATCACAATAATCTAATAAGCTATTAACATCTTTATATTCTTTTTTTTCCTGATCTCTTTTATTAGCTTCAATAAGCCTCAAAAATGGTTCGATGCGTAAATCATGCTTCAATATAGTTTTTTGCAAAGCTATGAATACAGGTAGGCTAGCCTTTTCTTTAAATGCATTTTTAAGCTCACTTTCCCAAACACCTAATTGTTTTATCTTATCGCCAATAAAATCATCACCGATAAAGTCTACCCCCCTGGAAAAAGCATAAATGATTGCATAATCATCCATCTTTTCTTTATCAATGAAAAACATTATGATAGGAAAATTTTCATAATTTTGCTTAACTATCATATGACAAATTTCTAATGAATTTTCATAGTTGATTTCTTTAGTGTTTTTAGGAAAAAGTAACTCATTCATATTATTTTATTTGTGAAAATTTATATAATATATTTTTTTCTTTAAGTTCATTTGTAATTTTCCTTGATGTGATTTTATGGAAATATTGCAATTTTATAAACCTTATTATTTTTTTTATAAGATTCTCATTATTATTAATCTTTTCTAGCGAAAATTTTTTATTTATGATTCTAATAATTGAAAAATTTATTATTTCACTTTCTATCAAAGATGAAATACTGCTTGAATTTACATCAATAAAATTTGCTTTTATATTCTCATATATCCAATTTTTTGCATTTTTTCTTTTTGAAATTTTATCGTTATATTCGAGTTGAATACCCGAGCCTATTCTATGATGTATATTGTTCGATTCCAATATGTCACAAATGGATTTATTTAAGTCATGTGAAGTTTCTGTCCATCTGTCTACTCTTGGTATTCCCCAGTTTACTGGTTTAGAGTTAATAATTATTGTTTCTTTAGCAACAATAATTTCATTGTTTCTGGTATGTTCAGATGTTTGAATTGCAAAGTCTAATGTAATTATATTTTTAGGTTTTTCTTCACTTATGATTTTTTTTAATTCACTAAAATCTTCTTTATTATCTGTATAGTAAATTAAGCATGATTTGTTATTTTTGAATAATTTAATATTTTTATTTAAGATTATTAAATTCATCTAGAGTTTCCTATACATAAGAAATGTATTTATATTATGAAGATCTTTTTTATAAACTCCTGAAATATCTAACTTATCTATAATCTCCTTACAGATTATGAACTTTGATTCTAATATTTCTTGGCAATACGAATTAACATCATACATTTGCATCAAATCTAGAATTATTTTTTTTGACTTTTCATCTATTATTTTTTGACTAAAAATATTATTAATTGTTTTTTTATCACGCTCTTTTGAGGATTGAATCAGGTGTAAAATTGGTAAAGACTTTTTTTTCTTTATTATGTCACTACCTATGGGTTTCCCTAAAGTTTGATCGCCCCAGATTCCTAGATAATCATCTTTGATTTGAAATATTTGTCCGAATAATTTACCAAGTTTTGTAAATAAAGAAATATTTTCTATACTTGTTTTTTCTAGGCTGCAACCAAGAATAGCTGAAGTCTCAATTAATGCACCTGTTTTCTTACTTATCATTTCCAAGTAATTTTCAACTCTAATTTCAAATGTATCTTCAAAAGAGATATCAAGATACTGCCCCTCAATTACTGATAGGCAGGTTCTATTGATCAATTTTCTTAAAAAGACTTTTTTTTCATTAAGTGATTCTGGTAATAAATTTATTGCTTCACTAGCTAAAGAATGCATTGAATTACCAGATATAATGCCTTTTGGTTCTCCCCATATTTTCCAAACTGTTTTTCTATTTCTTCTTATCTCATCTCTATCCTCTATATCATCATGAATCAGAGAGAAATTATGGAATAGCTCAATAGACATGGCTAAGGGTAAAATGTTATTTTTTTGCCCTCCTAAAGATTCATTTATTAGCATCATTAGTGAAGGTCTAAAAGACTTTCCTGAACTATTAGATTCTAAACCTGATTCATCAATCCAACCTAAAAAATATTTATGAGTTGTGTATAAGTCATCATTTAATTCTTTATAAAAGGATTTGGTGTATGAAATTATGTCATCTTGATATTGATCAAAAATTTTAGGTAAAGATAAATTATTCATTTTGAAATGTCATTATAGATAAATTATATCTCTCATTTTATTTATATAACAACAAGATAAATTATATTCTAATAAATAATTATCTTATAACAATGATATAAGATAATATGATTAGATATATATAGATTATATTAATTTATGTTATAATAAAAATTATACAAGTAAGGTTAATTAGATTAGTTTATCAAGAGAAGACCCTGTATATGGAATAGGAATAGTTTCTAAAATTGTTGGTTTGCATCAACAGACTTTACGAAATTATGAGAGATGGAACTTAATTGTTCCTTTTAGATCTCCCGGCGGTACAAGGTATTATTCAATAATTGATATAGAGAAAATCGAAAAAGTCAAAGATTGGATAGAAAAATTTGGAATCAATAGGGCTGGAATAGAAATTATTACAGAATTAATGAAGGAAATAAATGATCTAGAAAATAAGATTGAATTTCTAGAATCTGAACTAATGCGTTTTAAAAGTAGAGGAACTATGAAAGAGTTACCTGAAAAAAATAGGAGATTTTTATGATTACATCTGAGGTTTGGTCTAAAGATTCAATGGATGATAACTTGATTGAAGTTTATGAAATGGGTAGGCACTATGTTGATCAGGTTTATAAAAGTCATTTTTACACTTTAGATCACTTAATGCTAGCACTTCTTGATAATAAAAGAGCTGTAGAAATATTAATGACAGCAATTAATGCACCTGAGGATAGAAAAAAGAAATTTTTAGTATCTTACAAATCTAGAATTGGGCAAAAAATTAAATCTATGCAAAAGTATCAGGAATTAGACTTTGTTCCAGATTTAATGAATCCAATCTACGAGTTTTCTATTAAGCAAGCTGAGTATAATCACATGCAAGAAATATCAGTAGATTTAGTTTTGATGGGAATTGTTCAAGTAGTCAAGAATTATCCCTATGAACTACCTTTTGAAACCCAAAATCTCATATTGGGGTCTAGGTTAACTGTTGGGAACTTAGCTACTGCGATAAATGTTGTTAATTCTCAGGGTAATAATTTAAGGAATGTTGAAAATGAAAAGAAGACTAAATCAATTAATGATTATAATCTTCCTGAAGAAAATTCCGATGACAAAACTAAGTATGAAAATTTAGAGAAATATTCAATCGACTTAACTGCGTTAGCTAAAGAAAACCTTATTGATCCAATAATTGGTAGAGAAAAAGAAATTAAAAGAGTTCAACAAATACTTTCCAGAAGAACTAAAAATAATCCAGTAGTAATTGGTGATGCAGGCGTAGGAAAGACTGCAATAGCAGAAGGCTTGGCTTTAAATATAGTTGGAGGTAATGTACCAAATTCTATGAGAGGTAAAAGATTATTATCTCTTCAGTTAGGTCAATTATTAGCAGGAACAGGTGTCAGAGGAGAATTTGAAGAAAGGCTTCAATCAATTTTGAAAGAAATGGAAGAAGCAAGAGGAGAAATAATTTTATTTATTGATGAGATTCATACAGTTGTTGGCGCTGGCTCTGGAGGAGGTGCGTTAGATGCATCTAATATGATGAAACCAGCACTAGCTAGGGGAAAGCTTCAAACAATAGGTGCCACGACGCCAGATGAGTATAGAAAATATATTGAAACGGATCAAGCTTTAGAAAGAAGATTTTCTCCAGTATCTATTGCTGAGCCAAATATTTCTGATTCTATTAGTATGCTTGAAGGATTGAGGTCAAAGTATGAAAATCATCATGGGCTAAAAATTTCTGATGAAGCAATTAAATCTGCTGTTATATTGTCTGATAGATATGTTAAGAATAGATTTTTACCTGATAAAGCTATTGATCTTATGGATGAAGCACTATCTAGAGCAAATATTGATAACCCAGATATACCTAGTCAAATTATTGACTATGATTTACAAATTGAATCCTTTCAGGAGGAAGAAGATTTTCTTTTTTCAAAAAACAATGATTCTGCAGCTGATGATATTAGAAAAAAAAGAATTTTACTTTTAGAGAAAAGAAAAAAAGAATTTGAAAAATGGAAATTTAATAATCAACTTATTGATATAGTTCAACCAGAACATGTTGCAAAAATTGTAGCAGATAAAACAGGAATACCTGTTGATAATCTAGTTGAAAAAGAAGCTAATAAATTACTTAAACTAGAGCAGAGATTACATGAAAGAGTAATTGGTCAAACAAAAGCGGTTGAAAGTATTTCTAATGCGATAAGACGAAGTCGTGCAGGATTACAAGATCCAACAAAGCCCATAGGCTCATTCATTTTTTTGGGCCCCACTGGAGTTGGTAAAACTGAACTAGCTAAATCTCTTGCAGAATTCTTGTTTGATGATGAGAATAGCATGATAAGAGTTGATATGTCTGAATACAAAGAGAGTTATTCTATGGCTAGATTAATAGGAGCTCCTCCTGGATACGTTGGATACGATGATGCTGGGCAACTAACTGAAGCAGTAAGAAGAAATCCTTACAGTGTAATTCTTTTAGATGAGGTTGAAAAAGCTCATCAAGATATATTCAATATATTATTGCAAGTACTTGATGATGGAAGACTTACAGATGGTCAAGGTAGAACAGTGGATTTTACGAACACAGTTATTATTATGACTTCAAATATAGGTACCAATATAGTAGGTAAAGAAGCACTTGGTTTTAATAAAAAATCAGAAAAATCAGAACAAGAAATATCTGATGGTGTAA
The DNA here is from genome assembly GCA_008373205.1 of SAR202 cluster bacterium. Classification (GTDB taxonomy): domain Bacteria; phylum Chloroflexota; class Dehalococcoidia; order Lucifugimonadales; family Lucifugimonadaceae; genus TMED-70. Next base: position 19,007 of record RQOS01000022.1, on the reverse strand, counting down.
ATGATTCATTAAAATCTTATTTTAGACCGGAGTTTCTAAACAGAATTGATGAAATTATAATATTTGACTCACTCTCAAAGGAAGATCTAAATAAAATTGTTGATAAAGTTTTTTCAGACTTAGATAAAAAGTTAGAAAATTTGGAAATTAGTATAACTGCTGGAAGAAAAGTAAAAGATTGGATAGCTGATAAAGGGTTTGATAAATTTTATGGTGCTAGACCATTGAAAAGATTATTACAAAAAGAAATAGAAAATAAAATTTCAAAAATGATAATAGCTAAAGAATTAAAAGAAGGAGATACGGTTTCTCTCAGACTTAAGGGTGATGAAATAATAATATCTAAAAAGAAATAAAAAAAAATAAAGATATGGAACCTTCAAAAAAAATACTTGCAATAATTCTTGCTGCAGGCAATTCTGAGAGATTTAATGATAATAAGCTTTTTTTTGAAATAGATGGTAAACCTGTTTTACAAAGAACGATTGAAAATATACTTTCTGTAGAGCATATTGATTCAATATTAATAGTTAATTCTAAGAAAGATGAATTGAAAATTGAAAAATTATTAATTCAAATAAATTCAGATAAAAAAATATATTCTGTTTATGGAGGTAAAAATAGGGCTGATTCGTTATTATGCGCACTAGATTTTATAACTGATCAAAAACTAAATATTGATTATCTAGTAGTGCATGATGGAGCAAGACCATTTACTAAAAAAGATATGTTCTATGAAGGTATTAAGAATATTGAAATCTATGACTCTGTAATATTTGGACTAACCCCAACTGACACAGTAAAAATAATTACGGATGATAATTTTGTAAAAAAAACATTAATAAGAGATAAATTAATTAATGTCCAAACCCCTCAATTTTTTAAGAAAGAAATTTTGATAGAAAATATAAACAATAATAAAAATCTTAATGAAATTACTGATGATTCTTCCTTTTTAGATAATACAAAATATAGAGTTAAAGTTTTACCAGGTGATGAAAATAACATAAAAATAACTACCAAAAATGATGTCAGATCAGCTTCATTCTATGGAATTGGGTTCGACTTGCATAAACTAATCCCTGATAAAAAATTGAGACTTGGTGGAGTAGATATTGACTTTCCTTTTAAGTTAGAAGGACATTCTGATGGAGATGTCTTAATTCATTCAATTATTGATTCTATTCTAGGTGGATGTAATTTGGGAGATATTGGAAAATTTTACCCTTCAAATGATAAATCATTAAAAAATATAGACTCAACTCAAATGCTTAGTGAGATTTCTAAACTTATTAGAGATGAAGGATTTGAGATTATATATATTGATGTTACTGTTATAGCTCAAAAGCCTAGAATTTCTAATTACACAGATCAAATGAAAAATAGACTATCAGAGATTCTTAGAATAAATGAAAAAAATATAAATATTAAAAGTACGACTACAGATAAAATGGGTATAATTGGTTCTGAAAATGCAATTGGTTGCCAAACAATCGCAACGATTAAGAAACGATAATAATTGATTTATGTTTTTATATAATTCATTAACTAGAAAAAAAGAAAAACTATCAAAAGATAAAATCAAAATGTATGTTTGCGGAGTTACAGTTTATGACCGTCCGCATTTAGGACATGCTTTATCTACAGTTACATTTGATGTTCTACATAGATTCTTAGAATACAGTGGCTATGATGTTAAAAGAGTTCAAAACTTTACAGATGTTGATGACAAAATTATTAATAAATCCAAAGAATTAAATATTTCAGCTCAAGAAGTTGCTGAAAAATATATAGATAGTTTTTTCGAAGATATGGATGCATTAGGTGTAAGAAGAGCTGATGTCCATCCTAGAGCTACTGAAGATATGAAAGAAATCATCGAACTTATATCTTCACTTATTGATAATAAAGCAGCTTACAGTTCTAATGGTAGTGTTTATTTTGATGTTTCATACTCATCAGATTATGGTAAACTTTCTCGAAGAAATGTCGACGAAGAAATTGACGGAACTAGAATTGAAAATGATCCAGATAAAAAAAATGTTGAAGATTTTGCTTTATGGAAAAAAGCTCCACCTGATGAACCGCATTGGGAAAGTCCATGGGGAATAGGTAGACCAGGATGGCATATAGAATGTTCTGCAATGGCAAAAAAACATTTAGGTGAAACTATAGATATTCATGGAGGAGGACTAGATTTGATTTTCCCTCATCATGAAAATGAAATTGTTCAAAGTGAATCTGCCACTGGACTAAAGCCATTCTCTAAGATATGGGTACATAACGGACTATTAAAAAGAGCTGGAGATGAAAAAATGAGTAAATCTCTAGGAAATTCTTTTGATGTAAGGGATGCTTTGGAAAACTATTCTGGAAATGCAATAAGACTTTGGATTTTACAAAGTCATTACAGGCAACCAAGTACATTAGACGATGATTCATTATCAATTGCTCAGAAATCGTATCAGAGAATTGAAAGGGCTTTATCTCTTGAAGGAAAAAATGGTTTTGATACTAATAAATATCTAGATGATTTTGAAGAATCAATGAATGATGACTTAGGTACTCCTTCAGCTGTAGCTACAATTTTTGATTTAGTTCATGAAATAAATGTTCGAAATAGTAAAAGCCAAGGAATTGCAGAAGGGGTAAATCTTCTGAAGAACCTATTAAATATACTGGGATTTGATACTGAGAATAATAAATTAGAAGATAAAGACATTATAGATTTATTAGAAAAAAGGAATAATTTTAGAATTGAAAAAAAATATGATCAAGCTGATAAGATTAGAGATCAACTTTTAGACTTAGGTATTGAAATTCTTGATTCTAAAGATGGTTCAACTTATAGAAAGATTTAGAATCTTACATTTAGAACAGCAACACCAACAAATACTACAATTAATACAATGGTTAATCTGAAAAGGATTTGTTCTATGCCTCTTCTTGATCTAAAGGATCCGTCTGATTGACCAAATAGCCCAGTTGTGCTTCCTCTGGTTTGCATTAGAATTATGATTACTATAATTACCGCAAAAACCATCATTAGTATTGTGAATAATTGATCCAAATTACATCCTTTAAGTTATTTTTTTGATTCTAAAATTTTTGATATTATTTCCATTGAAATTCTTGGATCAGCTTGTCCTTTAGTTTCTTTCATTACTTGTCCAAGAAGGAATTTTTTTGATTGTTCTTTTCCCGCTATAAAATCATCTACAGCTTTTGGATTATTTTCAATTATATTATTAATTTTATCTTCTAGCTCATTACTATTAGATATTATTCCCAAATTTTGTTTAGAAATTATTTCTTCTGCATTTGCTCCTGTATTCCACATATCCTCAAAAACAGACTTAAGTATTTTGTTATTAATTGAGTTATCTTTGTATATTTCAACTAGTTTAGATAAATCTTTTGGATTAAATTTTATATCTGAAACCTTCATCCCAGAATCAAGGTTCAATAATCTATTGAACTCACCATTCATTATGTTTGCAATATATTTAATTGTTTCATTATCTTGATATTTTTTATCTATACCTAGTATTGTTTCTTCAAAAAAATCTGAAAAATTTATATCTTCACTTAGTAGCTTTGCATCGTAATCACTAAGTTGATATTCATTTATATATTTCATTCTCCTTGTTTCAGGTAATACTGGAAGATTTTGCTTGATATTATCTATCCAATTATCGTCTAATCTTAATGGAGGTATGTCAGGTTCAGGAAAATATCTGTAATCATTTGATTCTTCTTTAGTTCTTTGAGAAATAGTCATAGATTTTTCTTCAAGCCATCCTCTAGTTTCCTGAATAATTTTTTCACTATTTTCAATACACTTTATTTGTCTTTTAATTTCATAATTAACTGCTTCAGCAACTGCTGAAATTCTATTCATATTTTTTATTTCTACCTTAGTTCCAAGTGTCTTAGATCCTTTTTCTCGAACACTTATATTTGCATCACACCTAAAAGAACCTTCTTCCATATTTGCTGATCCAACTTGGATATACCTGATTATTTGTTGAAGTTTTTCTATGTATTCGACAACTTCATCAGAAGAGCTAAGGTCTGGTTCTGTGACAATTTCCATTAATGGAGTCCCAGATCTGTTAATGTCTAACAAACTATAATTTGAATCTCTTGTATTTATATGAGTTAATTTTGCAACATCTTCTTCCATATGAACTCTATTTATTCTGATTTTCTTTTCATTAGACAAAATTAAATTACCTTCTACACAAATAGGTTCATCAAATTGGGAAATTTGGTAGCCTTTCATTAAGTCAGGATAAAAATATTGTTTTCTATCAAATTTTGTGAATTTTGAAATTCCGCAATTTAATGCAAGCCCAATTTTAATTGCGCTTTCAACTGCTTTTTTGTTTACTACTGGAAGTGCACCAGGTAAACCCATAGAAGTTGGGTCTACTAATGTATTTGGCTCTGAATTTTGATATTTAGCACTAGATTTACTAAACATTTTAGAGTTTGTATTTAGTTGGACATGTGTTTCTAGTCCTATTACTGCTTCATATTGCATTATAAATTTTGAAAATTAATATTTAGTCTAAGAAATCATTTTATATTAGTTATTATAAGATTATAATATATAAGTAGACAAAAAAAATTATTTCAGGAGATAACTTATATGCCAACACCAGATAGCATTTCTAGAGAGACAGATCTTTCCGGAATGGAGTACAAATGGGGATTTACAACTGATGTAGAAACAGAACTTGCTCCTAAGGGAATTGATGAATCAATAGTTGAGTTAATATCTAAGAAAAAAAATGAACCTCAATGGATGCTTGATTGGAGAATGAGGGCATATAAACATTGGGAAAAAATCAACAAAAATCATAAAGAGCCGACTTGGGCAAAAGTAAATTATCCACCAATAGACTATCAAGATATATACTACTATGCCGCACCAAAATCTATGACTGAGACACCGAAATCATTAGATGATGTTGATCCAGAGATGCTAGAAACTTTTGAAAAACTTGGAATTCCAATAAATGAAAGAGAAAAATTAGCCGGTGTTGCTGTTGATGCAGTATTTGATTCAGTTTCAGTTGCAAATACTCTAGATGATCAATTAAAAGATATGGGTATAATATTTTGCTCATTTAATGATGCTGTAAAAAATCATCCTGATTTAGTAAAAAAATATATAGGATCTGTTGTCCCTTATTCAGATAACTTTTTTGCATCTTTGAATTCAGCTGTATTCTCAGATGGCTCGTTTGCTTATATTCCACCTGGGGTTAGGTGCCCTATAGAATTAATGACTTATTTTAGAATTAATACTGAAGGCTCAGGCCAATTTGAGAGAACTCTAATTATTGCTGATGAAGATGCATATGTTTCTTATCTAGAAGGTTGTACAGCTCCTTTTAGAAAAACATCACAATTGCATGCTGCAGTTGTTGAACTAGTAGCTTTAGAGAAAGCTGAAATTAAGTATTCAACTGTTCAAAATTGGTTTCCAGGGACTAAAGAAGGTGAGGGTGGTGTATATAATTTTGTAACCAAACGAGGAAAAGCTAGCAAAGATTCGAAGATTTCGTGGACTCAAGTTGAAACAGGTTCAGCAATTACTTGGAAATATCCATCTGTTATTTTACAGGGTGATAATTCTATTGGTGAGTTTTATTCAGTTGCTTTAGCTAATAATCATCAACAAGCTGATACAGGCACCAAAATGATTCATATAGGTAAAAATACTAAATCTACAGTTGTTTCTAAAGGAATATCTGCTGGACAAGGACAAAATACTTATCGAGGCCAAATCAAAATTATGCCTTCTGCAGACGGAGCTATGAACCATACTCAGTGTGATTCATTGTTAATAGGAGATAAATGTGGTGCTCACACTGTACCTTATATTGAAGTAAAAAATTCTTCTGCCAGATTAGAGCATGAAGCTTCAACTTCAAAAGTGTCAGAGGATCAATTATTCTACCTTATGTCTAGAGGATTATCAGAAGAAGAAGCAAATCATATGATTATTACTGGATGGAGTAAAGATGTTATTAAAGAATTGCCTTTCGAATTCTCTCTTGAAGCCTCTCAACTTTTGAAAGTTAGTCTTGAAGGTGCAGTTGGATAAATTTTTAGATAAAAATTTATTAAATCTTTAAAAAAATATATACATATATTGGAGAAATAATTGTTAAAAATAAATAATTTAAAAGCAAAAGTTATAGATAACGATGAAATGATTTTGAATGGAATCGATTTGTCTGTTAATGAAGGAGAAATTCATGCTATTATGGGGCCTAATGGTTCTGGAAAGAGTACCTTGGCTAATGTTCTAGCAGGAAGACCTGACTATGAAATTACTGATGGAGAAATACATTTCAAATCATTATTAATAAACGATTTGCCACCAGATGAAAGATCTCATTTAGGAATGTTTCTTGCATTTCAATATCCATCTGAGATTCCAGGTGTAAGGTCTTTTCAAATGCTCAAATCATCATTGGATGCTAAAAAAGAATATTATAAAGAAAAGAAACTCAGCGTAAGAGAATTTTCAAAATTATATGATCAAAAAGTTAAAGATTTAGGTATTGATATTGATCTAACAAAAAGATCATTGAATTTCGGTTTTTCTGGTGGTGAGAAGAAAAAAAATGAAATATTGCAATTGTCTGTTTTAGAACCAAGTTTAGCCATACTTGATGAAACAGACTCAGGACTTGATGTTGATGCTTTGAGAGAAGTTTCTGATGGAGTAAATGCACTAAAATCTTCTAATAGATCTTTCATAATAGTTACTCACTACCAAAGAATATTAAATTACATTGAACCTGATTTTGTTCACGTTTTGGTAGACGGTTCAATTGTAAAATCAGGTAATAAAGATTTAGCTCTTGATATTGAAAATAATGGGTATGAAAAAATTATCTCAGAAGTGAAAAAATAAAATGAGTACTAAAGATTTCTTTGAAAGTATCGATAATATCGTTCAAGAAAACTTAATATCAAATAAAGATATTAATGAAGTAAAAAAGGACGGATGGGAAAGATTTAAAGATCTTGGGTTACCTCCCAATGATCATACTAGAGAATTATGGAAATATTCAAATTTTTCAAATCTTCAAAATATAAAATATTCAAATGCTGAGTATTCAAATTTTGATTTGGAAGGAAATTTGAATAATTTGGTTGATAATACACCTAATAATATTTTTATAGTAAACGGTTTTTTTGATTCTAATAAATCAAACTTTACAGAAGACATTATTGTTGAAAGCTCATCTACTTTAGACAAACTTGATTATTTAAAGTCATCTTTAGGAACTATTGCTAAAAATGAAGAGAATGAGTTGATAGCACTAAATTCTTCAATTATGCTAGACCCTGTTTTTATATCTATAAAAAACCAGAAAAAAGAAAATTCTATAAATATCTTTATAATTACAACTCACCAAAAAAAAGAATTTTCATCCTCTCCAAGATTGTTTATTGAAGCTTCAAAAAATACCTGCTCAAATATAAACGAAATATATGTAGATTTGTCCTCTGATGAATTACAAAATCTAACAATCCCAGTTCTTGAATATCTGATTGATATTTCAAGTGAAGTAAATCATAGAAGAGTCCAGTTATCTTCAGAAAATTCCTATTTTTTTAATTTTGATAGGATTCTTCAAAAGGAAAATTCTAAATTATCTTCTGTGTCTTTTTCGACCTCAGGTCAACTGTCTAGGTACGATATTCATAGTGATTTAATTGGAATTAATTCTGAATGCTCATTTCATGGTTTATATATAACTGATAAAGATCAACATCAGGAAAATGAAATTTCAACAACTCATACTGTTGGAAAATGTTCAAGTGATCAAATGTTTAAGGGTATATTAGCTGGTAAATCTAGAGCAGTTTTTAGTGGAAAAGTACTGGTAAAAAAAGATGCTCAAAAAACTAAAGCATTTCAAAAAGACTTAAATTTTTTACTTTCTAAAGATGCTGAAGTTGATACCAAGCCTAGTTTAGAAATTTATGCTGATGATGTCGAATGTAGCCATGGAGCAACAGCAGGTAATATGGATAAAAATATGTTGTTTTATCTTCAAAGTAGAGGAATTGATAAGGATGAAGCTACATCAATGTTAATTAGAGGATTTGCTCAAGAAATTATTGATGAATTTGAAGATGAAAATATTACAAATGCTCTAGAAGAAATATTAAAGGAAAAAATAAACATTTTAGATATTCAGGGAATAATGTAATAATGGTCAACGACGAATTAAATGAAATGTATGAAGAGATAGTTATGGATCATTATCATAACCCAAGAAATACAGACTTAATCTCTGAACCTGACTTTGAGGTTGAGAAAAATAATCCTTTTTGTGGAGATGAAATAAAAATTCAAATTTCCTTAGATGAAAACAAAAATGTTTCAGTCAGTGTTACAGGTAGAGGATGTGCAATATCTCAAGCATCAGGATCCCTAATGGCAGAGCAAATTCATCGAATACCCTATTCAGAACTTCAGGATAATGTTAATTTATTTAGAAAACTTATTAAGAGTGAGGAACTATCTGAACAAGAACTAGATAAGTTAGGAGATATATCCTCACTGTCGGGTGTGAAAAAATTTCCTGTGAGAATAAAATGTGCAATGTTATCTTGGGTTGCACTTGAAGAAATTTTAAGAAAAAACTAATCAGACAAAGTCTTTTTTAATCCATTGCCAATATTAGTAAATTTAAAATTTCTAATAAGATTTAATATTTTTGAGTTATCAAGATAAATATTCATGATTTCTCCATCTACTTTTGAAATATATTTTGGATTTTTTTTATAATCTAGTTCACTCTTTAATTTATTAAATATTTCAATTATTTTGACTTCTTCGTTGGAAGAAACATTAAAAATTCCTTCTGTTTTTTTTTCACAAATCTTATTTATTATTTCTACAATATCATCTATAAACACATAATCTCTTGTTGAATTTCCATCTCCATAAATTGATACTGTTTTGTTTTTTTTCATTAAACTAATAAATTTCGGAATTACATTAGCTTCTTTTTGATGAGCTCCATAAATATTTGAAGGTCTAATAATTGAATATTTATATTTTGTGTCTTTTAGGTGCTCTAAAGTTATTTTTTCTGCTTCCATTTTTGAAATTCCGTAAGGAGAAATTGGATCTAAAATATGATTTTCATCAACAGGTAAATAATTAGGAGTTCCATACACAGCTCCACCTGATGATATTAACATAAAGAAACAGTCTGATAATTCTTTTACAGATTCAATAATATTTCTTGTGCCATCAATATTTATTTTATTATTTTTCTCTGGTTGATTTATTGAGTTAATAACGCTAGTTTGGGCAGCTGTATGAATAATATAATCCGGATTATAAGACTTAATTACCTTATTAATTTTATTATCAGTAATATCTAAATTAATTAGCTCGCATGATTTGTAATTCTTTATTTCTTCAATTTTATGAACATTGGAAGAAAGATTATCTATTACTAAGATATTATTCTTACTTTGAAACTTTTTTAGTAATGAATAACCCAAAAAACCTAATCCACCAGTAATAATTATTTTTTTACTTTCCAAAAAATTTATTCCTATGCATATTCGACAACGTCATTTATATTATGATCTTTAGAAATTAATTTTGAGTGATGAAATACTTCTAATGCTTTTTCATACTCGTCCTTTGAAACTTCAATATTTGAGTCCCATGTTTTTAATTCTTGATAATCTTTTATAGCAGCTGAAATAGATTTTTCCTCAAAATCAGGAAAATATATCTTAACTGTTTTGGCAATATCATCTGGATTTGCTGTATTGACCCATTTTTTAGATTTCTCGAAGGCTTTTGAAAATTTCTTACCTTTATCACTGTTGATCCATTCTTTTTCAGCACATAAACTTGAAAATGCAACTGGTCCTATTTGTTCTCCAACTGAAGCTACTATTTCGCCTTGGTTTTCTAGAGATAGCTGGTGAGGATATGCTCCTTGTTCATGAAAAAAAGCATCACTACTATCCTTATATTCTTGAATCATTTCTTGAGTTGAAAGAACTTTGTCTGAAACAAGATCAATCTTATCTAAGTCTATGTTATTTTTTGATAGTGCATAAGATAACATTGCTTGAGGTTGACCGCCTCTAACATAATAAAAATCTTTCTTATATAAATCTTCCCATTGAAACTTATCTTTATTTTTAGAAATTATAAAAAATCCATCTCTTGAATTTATAAGAGCAAAATGTTTTATTGATAAATCTAATTTTTTTTCGAAGAAGTTCCAACTTCCTGAAACAGCTGATTGTGCCACATCAATTTCTTGAGATTTTATTTTTTCATAAACATTTACATTTGGTTCTGGTATGTGATACTTACCCTCAAGTCCTTCCTCTTCTAAAAAACCGCCATTTACAAGAGCTAAAAGTGGAGAGTAAAACACAGCATGTCTTGATGCGGTAATATTTATTGTTTTCATTTTTTCACCTTTTTATAAGAATTTACAAAAATAAATGTATATTTTTGTGAACATTTTATAATAGAATTCAGTTTATAATTCATTCGAAAAGGCTAATTTGTCACGTTATTCAAGAAACAAAACCAGTCTCAGGCAAATAGAAGGAAGACATTCAGTAATTGAAACTTTATTATCTGATAAAAAAGTTTCTTTCATTGATATATCTGATTCAAATGACCAAGGTGAACAGATACAAAAGATTCTTAATTTAGCTAAAGAAAAGAAAATTCGTATTAATTTTTTATCTAGAAAAGCTTTAGAAAAAAAATCTGCTACTAAAAAATCTCAAGGTGTTATTTTATATTTAGATGATAATTTTCAATCTTCAATTGAAGATATGATTTTTTTAGCTGACAAAAAAAAAGAAGTTCCCTTAATTATATTTTTAGATAGAGTCCAAGATCCTCATAATCTTGGAGCAATTGCCCGAACAGCTGAAGTTTTTGGAGTGCATGGATTAGTAGTTCCTTCTAAAGAATCTGCAAAAATATCGCCAGGAGCAATTAGATCATCAGCTGGAGCTTTGGAGCATATTGAATTTACTATTGTAAATTCAATAAGTAAAAGTTTAGATTACCTTAAAAAAATGAACTTCCAAATATTATCTTTAGATATGAATGGTGAAAATTTATCAAACGTAGATATAGATAACTCATTACCTATTGCTTTAGTTGTTGGTTCAGAACATGATGGTGTTTCAAAAAGAATTTTGGAAAATTCTGATAAAGTTTTATCAATTCCTATGAGTGGAGAAATTTCTTCTTTAAATGTTTCTGTAGCTACAGGCATAACTTTATATAATTTATTTCTGAAAAGGAATATTAATGGATAAAAAATTATTGTTAGTTGTTTTTCCTGTTGTATTTACTGCAAATATTTTTCTTTTAGATTTTAATACAACAATAATAGCTATCCCTTCAATTTCTGATGAATTTGATTTATCTCTTAGGCTGGCTTCTTGGATAATTCTTTCAGCATCAATTATTATGACTGCATTCTTAATGCCCATAGGTAGAATAGCTGATCTAGTAAGTAGAAAATTATTTTATATAATTGCTCTCATAATTTCTCTCTCAGGAATTATCTCTGCTAGCTACGCATCTGATGTATATATATTAATATTGTGTAAAACAATATCTGCCGTGGGCACAACGGGTACTTCAATAATGATGTTTGTAATTGTTACAGCTACCTTCCCAAAAAAATACCAAGGAATGGGATTAAGTATTATTACAACATCTGTAGCTCTAGGAATGATGATTACTCCGTTCATAGGAGGGGTGTTATTAGATAATTATGGTTGGAGATTTGCATTCAGACTAATTGGATTTTTAGGAATATTTACAGTTTTAATGGCATTACTGTTTGTTCCTAAAATGGAAAAACCTGAAATTGATAGAAATTCCATGGATATTATAGGAATGATATATTTCATTTTAATAATGACTTTATTTGTTTTTATAATTAATGATCCTTTATCATTTGGATTTTTTTCTATTATTCATATTCTTCAAATAATTATTTTTTTGGTATTAGTAATGTTTTTTTATAAACATGAAAATAATCATCCCAAGCCGATTTTAGATTTTAAGAATTATAAAAAACCTGCATATTTTTGGGGATCAATTTCTAGAATGTTTGGTTTTGTTGGATTTTCAGTTTTAATGTTTATTAATCCTATTTTTTTACAAAAAGTTATTGGACTGAGTGAAACTTCAGTAGGTACAACATTGTTTTATTCTGGAACGGGTACTGTGATTGCTTCTGCTATTTCTGGTCGTTTATCTGATAAATTTGGACATAAAATATTTACTGTAACAGGAATGCTTTTCTCTGCTTTTGCAAATTTATCTCTTTCTTTTATAGCAAATGATTTCAATCTAACTATATTTACTATAATAATGTTCATAAATGGATTTGGTATTGGTATGTGGATGGCACCCAATATGAGTGCAGTGTTAAGTAGTGTAACTAAAGATCAATATGGATCTGTAAGTGCTTACTTAAATTTAATCAGAAATATTGGTACTACATTTGGTCAAAGTCTAGCGGCTACAATAATAATAATTTTCTTAGCTTCAGGATCTATCTCTATTCAATTAAGTGAGATTAATTCTAATTCATCAGAAGAAATATTAAGTTTATTTATTAATGGCTGGAGAACAACATTAATAATTTCTAGTATTATAGTCTTTATATCTGTTTTTGCTTCATACAAAACAAAATAGGAGGTGGCACTATGAATAATTTGGAAAATAAAGTAGTAATTATAACTGGCGGTGGAACTGGAATTGGAAAAGCTATTGCAAAATTATTCTGTTCAGAAAATGCAAAAGTAATTATTGCATCACGAAATCAAGAAAATTTGATTAATGCAGTTAATGAAATTAGACAAACTGGAAATGAAAAAATTGATTATTATAAGACTGATGTAACAAATACCGAAGATGTTGCTAATCTTTTTTCCTTTGCTTTTAATAGGCATGGTGCCGTTGATGTTTTAGTAAATAACAGTGGAGTGATGGATGGAAATCCAATAGATCAAGTCTCAGATGAGCAATGGGATAATGTTATATCTGTTAATGTTACTGGTACATTTAAGTGTACTCGAGAAGGGTTCAAGTACATGAAATCTAGAGGAGGAAAAATTATAAACATTGGTTCGATAGCTGGAGAATCTCCACGAATGTTTTCTTCTCCTTATACTACTAGTAAACATGCAGTTAGAGGACTAACTAAATCTGCAGCTCTTGATGGACGAGAGTACGGAATATCTGTAAGCTGCTTAAATCCTGGGAATACCATGGTTGAAAGAAGAGCAGATGGTAGATCTGGAACTGGCAAGGATCAAGGCCCTGAAATTTTAATTAATGCAAATGATATTGCTAGGACAGCGCTCCTTATGGCTACTTTGCCTGAAGGAACTAATATGCTTGATGCGACGGTATTACCTATAAAACAAGAATTTATTGGTAGAGGATAAAAAATAATTTCGTATAATAATAAAAAAAATGAGAGGGTTGAATATGTATATATTAATGGTTAGGCTTTCGGTAAAAAAAGATAAAGTAGATGAGTTTATAAAGGAATCTATAGGGGATGCAGAAGGTTCAGTGAGGAATGAACCCGGATGCAGAAGATTTGATATTATTCAAGATTCAACAGATCCAACCCAATTTGCTTTTTGTGAAGTGTATGATGATGAAGAAGCTTTTAAGGCTCACACCACTTATGAACACTTTAAGATATGGGCTAAAAATACAGAAGATTTTTATTCTGCTGAGACAGAGGTGTCGTTTTGTAAACCAGTATATCCAAATGAAAATGTTATATGGGATTCATTGAGAGAAAATTCTTCAGACCATGAATATTTTTCAAATTCGTCTCTAATGGTTATAGCAGCACCCCAGTACGTTAAGGAAGAAAATGTTGATGAATTTATTGATTCAATAACATTAGATAGTATTGGATCAACCAATGAAGAACCTGGATGTTTGAGATTTGATGTATATCAAAATGTGAATGATCCTACAGAGCTTTATCTTTATGAGGTTTATTCTAATGCAGATGCATTTGAATACCATAGAGGTACTCCTCATATAAAAAATTGGCAAGAGACTGTTAAGGACATGTATGATGAGTCTAGAAAAGGCCAAAATGGTAGAAGAGGAAAGAATATATGGCCACCAGATAACTGGGAATGGAATTCTGGTCAAAGAAAATAATAGGGGGAATTATGAAAGTAACTGGAGTAAAGACTTATGTTATAGAAAATGAGTCTGCACCACGATCAGGTGGAGGAGAACAAACGGGTGATTGGTATATTGGAGGTAAGTATTTTCTTATCTTGGAACTATCAACTGATGAAGGAATAATTGGTTTAGGCGAAAAGCTTACAGGAAGTTCTTTTACTGGAAAAATGACATGGAAAGATTTTAAATCTCAAATACAATTGGTTCATGAAACTGTTGAAGCATTCGTAGTTGGGAAAAATCCATTTGATATTGAAAAAATTTACTATGATATGTACGCAGGAAGGCACGATTACAGACTTCCTAGTTTACACTTTGGAATGGTTTTATCAGGAATTGAAATGGCTTTATGGGATATAGTAGGCAAAGCAACTAATCAGCCAATTTATAATTTACTCGGAGGAAAATGCTGGGATAAATTAAGAGCTTATGCTTATATGCCTCCAATACCTGAAGGTAATCCAGATAACGCTGGTGCAGTTGCAGAGCAATTATTAAAAGAAGGAAATACTGCCTGTAAATTTGATCCTTTCCACCCTATAACAGGTGTTCCTAGAGACATTAGCTTGAAAGAAATTACTTATACTGAAAACATCTTTAAGAGTATAAGATCTGCAGTGGGGAATGATCTAGAAGTAGGACTAGGAACTCACGGACAACTAACTACATATAGCGCTATAAGAGTAGCTAAGGCTATTGAACCGTATCAACCTTTTTGGTTTGAAGAACCTGTTTCACCTGAAAATATAGATGAGATGGCAAGGGTAGCTGCTCATACAAGTATACCTATTGCAACAGGAGAAAGACTTGCCACAGTTTTTCAATTTTCTGAATTACTAAAAAAGCAAGCTGCTCAAATAATTCAAATTGATATAGGTCAAGCTGGAGGGATTTTAGTAGGTAAAAAGGTTGCTGCAATGGCTGAGGCAAATTATGCAGTTATTGCTCCACATATGTATTGTGGACCTGTTGCGGCAGCAGCAGCATTACAGGTAGCCACTTGTGCACCAAATTTTATGATAGCTGAAGCGAACCAAGGACCTCTTCACAAAAAAATATTCAAAGATCCGGTTGTATTTGAAAATGGGTTTATAGAAATTCCTACAGGCCCAGGTTTAGGAGTTGAGTTTGATCCTAAAGTTTTAGAAAAGCATATAGTTAGCTAACTATAAATCTATAGTATTAAAACTTGGTTTTCCCATAAGAGTGTTGCTGTGCATTTTTCCACCAAAATTTGCATCAGATATCCACATCTTATTTGCTTTGATAGACATACCATGTGGGTAGGGATCATCCTCTTCTAGTTGTATTTCATCAATTACCAATCCATTTACAATATTGTACTTAATTATCTTTTTGGTTGAAGTATGCGCGCACCAGATTCCATCATCTTGCCTAGCTAATCCATGTAATCTTTCTTCTTCAACAAGGAATCTATCAATAATCTTGTATGAATCAGCATCTACTTTATATATTGCCTTTGGATTAAAAGCAGTAATCCAAATTATTCCGTTATCCCATTCCAAACCGTGCACCCCGCCTTTATCCGGAGTTTCAAATTTATCAATAAATTCACCCGTATCGATATCAAGTTTATAAATTAATCCTTTATGAGTGTCAGTTTTCTTAAATGGTCTCGCTTGAGTTTCTCCATTTGAAGCAGTCCAAATATAACCTCCTCCGACAGTTATACCTGAACCATTTTCTGTAATAGTTTGTAGTTTTTTGGAAATTTTTCCAGATTCTTCAAGAATATATACGTCATCTAATTCCTGATCCATAACGTATAATCCATCTTTAGTCCATTGAAGTCCATTCGGATGTTTACATGGGGAATCAAATACTTCTGTGCTCAACATTGTCTAACCTCTCTTAATTTTATTCATCTGATCTGCTTCATTTTATTCATGTGATTTGATGAAAATAATGCAATAATTATACAAATATTTATTTATTTATATATTAGTTAGTAAAAAAATGTTTTCAATTTTTAAGAAAAATAAAAAAGTTATGATCTTTATTGATGGATCTAATCTTTATCATGTTCTTTTGAAGAATTGTGGCAGAAGTGATTTGAAATTTCAAGATTTTGCGAAAAAACTTACAGGTTCCGGTAGGAAATTAGAAAAAATATTTTATTATAATGTCAGGCAGGAATTAGAAGGAAAAATCAAAATTCCAGAAGAACAAAAAAAATTCTTAAACAGCCTTCATAAAATACCTGGATTTGAAGTCAAATTAGGTATTTGGAAAGAACAAAATGGCTCCATTGTTGAAAAAGGAGTCGATGTAATGCTTGCAACAGATCTTGTTTTACATGCAGTAAAAAATAATTTTGATACAGCAATTATTGTAAGTGGTGATGGTGATTTTTTCCCAGCAATTGAAACTGTAAAAAAAGAAGGCAAAAAAGTAGAAGTAGCAGCTTTTGAATCAAATATATCTAAAGAAGCTAGTGATTCTGCTGATAAAGTGCTAAAGCTTTACAAAGCTTTTTTTAATGGTTTATGGATGCCTAAAAGAAGGCCTAGAAAACTAGGATATTCTAATTACAAAAAAAGAAGACCTGCTCAAACAAAAGATACTAACTCTTCAAATAGATCTAATTCTAGAAGAAAAATATTATCATAAATTTCTAATGTTTCATAAGATCAGTCGTATAAATATTCCCTCACAAATTACATTCACTATTCTACCATTAGGACTTATCATAATGGGAGATAGTATATTGTATGTAATTTTACCCTCTAATTATGATTTTTTTGAAATAGAATCTTTTTTAGGCATTGATAGTGCGTTCTGGATAGGTTTTATTTTATCTATTAATAGATTTGTTAGATTTTTTTCAAATATTTTATCTGTAAAAATTCTCCAGAATCTAGGGTTTAGAAATTCTATGTACTTAGCTTCAATTTTTGGGGCAGGTTCAACGCTTGGTTATGCCATATTTAAGGGAGTCTTTTTAATAATTATAATGAGAATTATTTGGGGCTTTTCATACTCAATATTTAGACTCTCTTATCAACTAAAAGTATTTTCATATAATCCCCAAAACTTTGGGAAATATGTTGGATATTGTCTTAGTGTGCAAAGATTTGGAAGTTTAATTGCAGTTACTTTAGGGGTTTATTTAGCTGTTAAATTAGGTTATTTTAATTTACTTTTATTATTATCTTTGCTTGTTATACCAGCTTTTATATTAGTTTCCAGAATTAAGGAAATTAATATTGATAAAATTTCTAAACCAAAAGTTAATTGGAACTTATTTTATTTTGATCATAAATTCTTATTAAGAAAAAATATTTTATTATTGTCTTTTTTTAAGTTTTCATCATCATTTACATCAAATGGCTTAGCTATTGCTACTATTACTCCATTTTTGATTAGTATAAACCAAGGATCAATGTCTAAGGAATTGATACTAACAATAGCTGGGGTGATAGTTGGATTCAGATGGATTGCAGATATAATTTTTGGGGTATTATTTGGTTATTTTTCAGATAAATTTGGAAGAAGAAAAAATATTATTATTAGTTCTACATTAATGATTTTGGCGATTATAATTTCAATATCAGGAATAGAATTTTTTCTTAGTATTATTTGTTTAGTTATAATGTTTTTTCTTAGTGTTTCTTTAGAAACATCTTTAGACTCTCAATTAGGTGAAATATCTCCAGATAAAGAAAAGTCAAATATACTTTCTAGGTATTCAACTTGGCAAGATTTAGGAGCTGCTTTTGGTCCAATAGTTGGATATGCAATTGGAATATATTATGGAATTCACTATGGCTATATACTTTCATTAATTCTTATATTTCTATGTTTATTTTTCTATATTTTCAAATTCAAAGAATCTACCAATCAAGTTGTTTGAAATTTTCATTTGAATTCAAGATTATTTCCTGATTAGATCCATCACCTTTCATTTTGTATATATCTGCTCTTCCGTGTGCATTTGAAGTAAATATAATACTTTTATTTCTTTCAGACCAAGAAATATTTTTTTCATCAACCTCATTATTAGTTAATCTACTATTTTTCTTATTTCTTATCTCATGTATATAAATTTCACTATTTCCAGAAGAATCACTTACATATAATATTTTATTGCCACCAAAAGCCCACTCAGCTTCAATAATATTTATACTTTCGTTAGTGTGTATTTTTTTTACATTATTTTTTTTCATTTCCATTTCATCTTTTTGATTACCAACATTCTTCAATATTTTATCTACATCTTCAAAAATATATAAACTATTGATTTCATTATTTATTCTTGAAAAAAGTATATATTCTCCGTTTGGACTCCAAAATGGTTTTTGACCTTCTGTGATATAAATTTCATTTACACCTTTAGGATTCGATACGTAGATTGAATTTTCTATAGTATAAACTATCCATTTATTGTCAGGAGACCAAGATCCTAAACTAGCTTTTTTATCAGATCTAGTAATGGGTAATAAATTTTCAGATTCAAGATTATAGAGATATATATTACTAGTATTATTTTTATATTCAAATTCTATAGCTATTTCTTTAGAATTGGGTGACCAATGATAATCTTCAACATCACCAAGGTTATTATTTAAGATTCTTAAATTTATACCTTGATTATCACTTATCCATAAATCTTTCGAATTATTTTTTTCCGAAATAAATGCAAAATATTCTTTATTAGGAGACCAGCTTGGATTATAAGAGTTGATACTCAAGTCTGTAATATAGG
>RQOS01000021.1 GCA_008373205.1 SAR202 cluster bacterium | reverse complement strand
AAATATCCAATAGGTTAGGTCTTTACTGTAAATAAGTTCTTCGTGTGAACTTAGTATATCTTTTTTATCTATAAATGGAGGATGGTGCATAAATATTATAATTCTTTTATTTGATGAAAATCCACTAAGAGTTTGTTTTATAAAATCAATTTGTTGATTATAAAAATCTTTATTTTCATAATTAATAAATATTGAACTATTCAAAAAAAATAGTTCAAAATCATTCCATTGAAAATTATAAAAATCATTTCCAAAATGTTTATGATAAAAATCTAATCCTTCTCTAGATAATTTATCAGAATCAATCCCTACATCATGATTACCTGGCACATGATTGATTTTGTATTCAATATTATTTACAAATGATTTATAGTTTGAAAGATCATTAGGTTTATCAATTTCGTTAACAATGTCACCTTTCAAATTTAATATTTTTTAGAGCCATTCCGAGCTGTGTATCTGTTATTAATAAAATTGACATATAATTTGAATTGATTTGTAATTATTATACTGAAATATAAAATGTTAAATAAATTTTTTATAGATCTGAAAGGTAAATATATATGTCTAAATTAGCACTAGGAACAGTCCAATTTGGTACTGATTACGGTATTAATTCAGGTGTTAAGGTTGATCCAAAAGAAGTTACTAATATTATAAATTTTGCACGTAATAATGGTATAAGTTTGTTAGATACTGCTCAACTTTATGGATCTAGTGAAAAAGTATTGGGAGATGTAAATACTCAAGATTTTGATATCGTAACTAAAAGCAGAGGTTTTGATAACGAAGTTATTACCGAAAAAGAAGCGAGTTTCGTAATTGCTGATTTACATAAGTCTTTAAGTTTATTAAAGCAAAAATCACTATATGCATTTTTAGTCCATCATGGTGAAGATCTATTAAAACCAGGTGGTGAAATGATTTTCAATCAACTTCAATCACTCAAAGAGCAGGGACTTGCTAATAAAATCGGTGTTTCTGCTTATATTGATAATCAGCTAATAGAGATTATTGATAGTTTTGATATTGATATTATTCAATTACCAATGAATATTTTAGATAGTCGTTTAATAGATAACGGATTATTAAATAAAATCTTTTCTAAGGGTATAGAGATACACACTCGTTCTGTTTTTTTACAAGGTCTATTATTAATGGATATAGATAAAAGGCCAAAATATTTTGAAAGATGGAGTCGCTTATGGAAATTTTGGTATGAATGGCTTGCTGATAATAAATTATCACCTTTAGAAGCGTCAATTAGGTATATGATTTCTAAACCTGAGATATCTAGAGTATTAGTAGGGGTTGATAACAAAGATCAGCTTCAAAAAATAATTAATGCAGTTGATGGTAATCTTCCACCTATTCCAGAAGAATTATCAACAAATGATCCAGATCTATTAAATCCAGGAAATTGGAAGGTTTAATAAAAACGACCAGGAACTATAGTAATTTAAGAAATTTAGGATTTAGCACATACATCTATCCAATTTTTATAAGCCTGATTTTTTGAAATATATCTATTAATAACTTTTCTTTAGAAACTAAAATGTAACTCTATTTTAATTTTCTTGATAAAGAATAGATCTATAATTATTTTATGAAAAATAAATTCCTTTATATCTCATTTTTTCTTTTGTTAATAATTGGTTGTTTTAATTCCAAAGAAACTTCAGATCAGAATACTACTAAAAATATAGATTTACCTAAAGTTGAATGTACAAATAAATTAGAAGCATATATTTTTCAGGCTGAATCTTTGGATCAAGACGGTATTGATCTAATAAAAGAATGGCTTTGCATTTCGGAGAGTCTATTTTCGGTATCGATCTAATAAAAGAATGGCTTTGCATTTCGGAGAGTCTATTTTTTGACGAATCAACTTCTAATTGGGATCTAATAAATCCAGTTTATATTGCTGCTTTAGATAGAAATAATGTTAATTCTGCAATCGAATTAGAAAAAAAATATTGTGATCATATAGAAGAATTTCACAATTCACGAACAAGTAAAGATGGTTATGGAAATAATGGTTATGATAACGGTAAGTGTAATCCTAAGCATTATAATCCTCAAAATGAAGGATGTGATTTTGGTCTTTGTTTATTTACAGAACCAAATGGTAGAGTAGCTGGATCATCCATTTCTAGTAATATGCATTCAGATGGATTTAACTTGTTTATCAGCAATAGTCATGATCTTCCTATGCATGCCGATTCTTATGGCTATGTAACAATTCATGAAATGTTTCATATATATCAATATTCAAATCTTAATAAAGCAGCATCAAGAGATGATTTGATGAAAATAGTTGGAAAATTAGGTACAGGAACTAACTCAGCTGATGAAGTACCTTGGTGGATTGAAGGAAATGCTGTATTTTTTGGATATTATAAATATGCTCAATTAGTTGACGATAATGAATGGTTCATAAATAAAATGAGATATCCTATTGATGGCTCTAAAGACAGCTTAAAAAGTAAGTATTTGAGCTCAGGTAAAAAAATAAATGATTTCACCTGGAATGGTGAAGAAAAAGAAATCGGATATGAATTAGGGGCATGGTTTATTGCTTATATGATAGATATTTTTGGCGAAGAATCTATATATAATTTTTGGGAAAATCTTGAAGAAGAAGGAAGTTTCGATAAAGCATTTACGAAATATTTTAGTAAAGAATATGAATTATATATGGATGATTTTGATGAATTTTTAAGAAAACCTGATTCAGAAATACTAGAGTTATTGGATAGGATTTACTGAAACTAAATAGATAAGCAATAATTGTTTAGATTAATATGTTAGCTGGATAGAAATTCCAGCTAATGATTTAAAAAGTCGATCTGACTATTAATTCGTATTTAAAATTGGTGCGGCTGAAGGGAGTCGAACCCCCACGCCTTTCGGCACATGCTCCTAAGGCATGCGTGTCTGCCATTTCACCACAGCCGCATATTAAAATTATAGATTATTTTTTATCTCTGCAAAATCAGGTAGTACACCAGGATTTTCAGCTATCCATTTATAAGTTATTGCTCCAGATTCATCTGCAATAAAAACTGCTCTATTTGAGGATTTATAGCCTTCCATACCTGCTAGTCCTTCAAATTCAACATCAAATAATTTCATACATTCTCTTTTGTAATCACTTAGTAGTGGAAAAGTAATGTCGTTCGCCTCAGACCAACCTGTTAATGCAAAAGGAGAATCAACTGCAATACCAACAATTTGAACACCTAAACCATCAAATTCCTTTAAGTCTGATTGGAAATTACATAATTCTTCTGTGCAACCTCCTGTAAAAGCTCCAGGGAAAAAAGCTATAACGGTTTTTTTACCCTCAAAGGATTTTAGGTTTACAGGTTTTCGTTCTAAGTCCAACAAATTAACATCAGGGATATTCACTTTTTTTCCTCCAAATAAATTTTACTGTGTATATAATATTACAAGTATAGCAATAAAGGAGCTTTTTATGCTCAATATAGATGAATTTAAAATATATTTAATCAACGACTTATTAGGAGTTAAACGAGATCCTGATATAGTCTATCCAAATGTGTCAGATTCTGATTGGGAAAATTATAAATCCTTCGCACAAAATGAAGATGGTACTATCCAATCTACTTGGAGAGGTTATTTGTTAGAAACTTTAAATGAAAAAATTCTTATTGATACTGGAATGGGTCCTGGGCCATATGAACATACAAAAGAAGGGGGGCAGTTAATAAATAACCTTAATAATTTATCTGTAAGCCCAGAAGATATAAATTATGTATATATTACTCATACTCATGGAGATCATATTGGTTGGAATATAAATTGGGATTCTGGTAAACCTGTCTTAACTTTTCCTAATGCAGAATATCTAATATCAAAATTTGACTTTGATTTTTATAGCAATAATCCAAATGAAGACTTTTTAAAACAGATACTACCATTAAAAGAATTAGGAGCATTAAGGCTTATAGAAGGAAGAGAAAAAATAGTAGATAAAGTATTTTCACTACCTGCAAATGGACATACGCCAGGCCATCAGTGCTTAGTAATAGAAATAAATGAATCTGAAAAACTTATATTCACAGGAGATTTGTTCCATAATGAGGCTCAGATTTTTGAAAATTATTGGTGCCCAATTTTTGATTGGAATACTACAATGTCGACTATTTCTAGAGTTGGATTATTGAAATCTGCAGAAGAAAATAACTGGTTGATTTGCACTGGCCATTTATCTGATTCTAAGGCAATAGGTAGAATAGTTTCAAATAATAATAAAATTGCTTGGGAACCTATACAGATATAGTTGCTTTTTTAGTTTGCCAATTAAGTATATTTTGAAATTGCTTAGAAATATTAAGAACATCAAATTCATTTTCCATTGGTCCTACTATTTGTAATCCTATAGGTAAATTATCTGAAGAATTTTCAACAGGAACAGTAGCGGCTGGATTTCCAGTAAGATTGAAATAGTAAGTTAATGGAGTGAAATCCCATAATGGATCATTTACCACAACTCCATTAATTTTACTCGGAGGTTTATTGACTTCAAAAGCAGTAGTAGCCATAGTAGGTGTAATGAGTAGATCATATTCTGAAAATAATTTGTTTAGATAATCTCTGTAGTATCCAATTTTGTTATAACATTCAAACATTCTGCTTCCAGATACTTTTTTCCCATGCTCCCAATTTCTTTTTAGATAATCCGTTACTTTCTCAGCATTATTTTTATCATCAATTAATTCTGGATCGCTAGCATATCCTTTTGTACAGAAAAAATCAAAAAATATATCATATATTTCCTGAGAAGATTCAGGGTAAAAGTTTATTTCCTCAATTTCACAATCAAAATTTTTCTCATATTTTTTTAATGCATCTAAAACATTTTTTGCGACTTCCTTATCAACATTTGCATTACCAATTGATGGACTATAAGCTATTTTGAATTTTTTATTTTCATCAAGTTTTTGTAAATTTAACCCTTTATTTTTGATAGTTATATATTCACCTTCATCAGAAAATCCGGATAAAACATTTAATAAAATTGCTGAATCTTCAACAAATCTAGTTATAGGTCCGGATGTTGCATTATTAACAACGTTATATCTGACATTACCTTCAACTATTCTTGAAATTCTTCCTTGAGTTGGCTTTATTCCATAAACTCCACAAAATGAAGCAGGGATTCTTATAGATCCTCCTCCATCTCCTCCTTGACCTATAGATGTTATACCTGAGCTTACTGATACAGCTGATCCTCCACTTGATCCACCTGAAGTCATTTTTTTGTTCCAAGGATTGTAAGTTGAGCCAAAAACTCTATTATCAGAAGTACCAGCTTGACCATATTCAGGAGTATTTGTTTTACCTACAATAATTCCATCATATTCTTTGATTTTTCTTACCACCATAGAGTCTTCTTTAGCTATACCATCTCTAGGTAAGGACCCAAATGTACATCTGTAATCTTTCATAGGTTCAACATCCTTAATCGGTATGGGTATTCCTGTCAAAAGATTAACATTTTCATTACTTAAAAATTTCTTTTCAGCTTCTTGAGCTTTAGATTTTGCGTATTGTGTAGTTACAGTAACATATGCTTGTAATTCTTCATTAATTTTTGAAATGTTATCTAATGTTTCATTTATAACTTCAACAGGTGAAACTTCTTTAGATTTATAAAGATCATGGAGTTCTGATATTGATAAATACCCAAAATTATTATTATTCATATTATTTCTTACTTTTTTTTATTTCTAGTTATATACTATTTTCTTAACAATATTACATAATTTTTTTAAAGGAGATAATAATGGCGCACAAAGTTGTTATAACACAGAGTACAGCAGGTAGAAGTGGACCACCACAAACCATGCTTGATGTTTTAGAAGAAGCAGGTATAGATGTTGAAGTTGTTGCTTGTGGCAATGAAAATGACATGATTTCTGCAGGAAAAGATGCTGATGTAATGTTGGTTGGTACTGTACCTCATACAACAAGAAAAGTTTTGGAAAGTCTACCTAAATTAAAAATGGTAGGTAGATCTGGAGTAGGAGTTGATTCCATTGATTTAGATGCTGCTACAGAACTTGGTATCTGCGTTACAAACACTCCTGGTATAAATACATCTGAAGTAGCAGACCATGCTATGGCGATGTTATTGACTATTACAAGACAAGTTCCTGAATTAAATAAGTATACAAAAGAAGGAGCTTGGTCAGATGATCCTTCTAAATTAATGGCTGCAAGAAATCGTCTTAGAAGAATAGCTGGAACAACAGTTGGGATTTATGGGTTCGGTAATATTGGTAGAGCCTTTTCAAATAGAATCAAAGGGTTTGGGCCGCAAAGAATAATTGCTCATGATCCTTACATACCTCAATCTGTTGCTGATTTATATGGTGTTCAGCTAGTTTCATTTGATGAACTTATTACTCAAAGTGATATTATTACTGTTCATTCCCCTGCAACAGCAGAAAATAATCATGCATTCAACTTAGATGCATTTTCTAAAATGAAAGAGAATGTAATTTTTATTAACTGTGCAAGAGGACCAATTGTTAATGAATCTGATTTAGCTCATGCTTTGAATAATAATATTATTTATTCAGCAGGTATTGATGTTACTGAAATTGAACCTCTTGATGCTGAATCCCCTTTGTTAAAATCAGAAAATTTGTTTATTACACCTCACTATGCAGGAGGTTCTAACTTTACAGCATCAGAAGGATCAAAAAGATGGGCTCAAAATGCTGTAAATGTACTTACGGGTCAAAAACTATGGGGCTTAGCAAATCCAGATGTAAAAAGAGTCATTACTATAATGCGAACGAAAGGCGCAAATAAATGGGATAATATTCCGGATCCCGTAACTGATTTTGACTTTATGTAGAAAAAATTTAAATTCATTATTTTTATTCTTGTAAATTTTAGAAATTATAGGTATTTTAAAGTGTAAAATAACTTTGTTTATAGAGGAGATTATGGCTACTGATAAAGCATTAATTGCACATTTGTACAGAAGAGCTGGTTTTGGTACAACTCCAAAATTACTCGAAGAACTATCTTCAAAAGACTACGATGATATAGTTGATGATTTAGTTGATATTGATAAAATAAACGATTTACCTGATGAGGATATTTTGTCAAGATATTATCCTCAACTTCATTCTACTGATAATTTCGGTATGGATAATACAAAATGGTTTTATAGAATGATTAATTCCAAAAAACCATTACAAGAAAAAATGACACTATTTTGGCATCATGTTTTTGCTACAGGTTGGACTAAAAGTGAACAAGGTCCAACTATGATAGATCATATTGCAATGTTAAGGAATAATTGCCTATTAAATCTGAGAATATTACTTAGAGACTTAGCGGCAGATCCAGCAATGATATTTTGGCTTGATAATTGTGAAAATCATGGGAAAAATATAAATGAAAACTTTGGTAGAGAATTACTAGAGTTGTTCTCAATGGGTATTGGTAACTATACAGAAGATGATATAAAACATGCATCTAGAGCTTTTACTGGATGGACCTTTGAACAACCTATTCCATTGTATCCGTATGGTCACTTTAAATCTCAATTTATTTTTGATCAAGACGACCATGATGACGGAGAAAAAGAGTTCTTGGGAAACAAAGGTAACTTCAATGGCGAAGATATTATTGAAATTATAGTAAAAACTGATGCTTGTGCAAAATTTATTTCTAGGCATCTTTATAACTTCTTTGTAGCTGATGAACCTCAGATTCCGGCTTGGAGTATTGAGCCTCCAAAAGATCAAGAAGCTATGGATATTCTAGTAAAAACCTTTTTAGATTCAGATGCTGACATGAAAGAAGTTATGAGAACTATGTTCAAATCTGAATTCTTTAAAAATTCAATGTTCAAAAGAGTTAAATGCCCTGCAGAATTTATTGCTAGTACGCTAAAATTAACATCTGAAATTGGTCCTAAAGATTCCAGACTGAGTGGACTTCATGGTTTAAGTACTGTTATGGGACAAACACTTTTAGATCCACCAACTGTTGAAGGATGGCATACAGGAAAAGAGTGGATTGATGGAGGATCATTGACGGAAAGAATTAATTACGCTGTAGACTTAATATCTGATATGGAAAATGTCGGTTCTAAGTTCTTAGTTGATTCATTGATTATGTCAGATACAGAATTATCATCAGAACAATTAGTCAATGGAGTTTTAGAAAATGCAGGTCATCTTGAAGTTAGTGACCAAACGTTTGAACAGCTATTAGATATAGCATCAAAAGGACCATCAGTTGGAAATAATAACGATAATGAAGATGTTAGAAGTAAAGTTATTCAATTATATACTTTATTAGTTTCATCTCCAGAATTTCAATTAGCATAAGGAGAAAATAATGGTTACCCAAAAAAAAGCTGGTAAAAAAGATCCTGTTCTTGTAGTAGTTCAATTATCGGGAGGTAATGATTTTCTAAACACTGTAATACCTTTCACAAATGGAATTTATTATGATGTAAGAAACTATGTAGGGCATAAAGAAGGTGAATCACTGCCATTTACAGATGATCTTGCCTTTCATCCAAATGCTGAACCTTTTAGAGAAATCTATAAAGAAGGGAAAATGGCAATAATTCAAGGGATTGGGTATGAAAACTCCTCTCGATCTCATTTTAGAGCTATGGATATTTGGCACACTTGTGAACCAAATGCCGTTGCAACTGAAGGATGGTTGGCAAAAGTAATAAGAGAATTAGATCCCAATAGTTCTAATCCATTGACTGCTGTAAGTTTTGGAAAAGGTTTACCAAGAGCTTTAGCTGCACCAGGTGTCATAGCTACAAGTGTAGATAATTTAGATAATTATGGTCTTATGACATCAATAGAAGATAATACGAAAAGAATGGCTAATTTAGACGTGTTCTCTAGAATGTATACACCTGCAGATGAATGGATGGGTGGAAGACACGAATCTGGAGTTGTAATGAATTATTTGGCTAATACTGGTTCTGGAGTACTCCAAGGAGCAGATATGCTGAAAGATGTTCCTTCAAGGTATAAATCTTCCATTGAATATGCGGACAACTCTATAGCAAAAGCACTAAGAGATGTAGTAAGAGTTCATACAGCAGATTTAGGAACAAGGGTATTTTATACTCAGCATGGAGGGTATGATCACCATGCTCAAGAAATGCCAGCTCACGATAGATTAATGGGTGAATTATCTCAAGGTATTAAAGACTTTATGGCTGACCTAGAAGAACATGATGCTTCTGAAGAAATTGTTATTTTAGTCTTTTCCGAATTTGGAAGAAGAATGAAAGATAATGGTTCTGGTACAGATCATGGTTCAGGTGGAGGAGCATTTATTATAGGTAATAGGGTAAACGGAGGTTTATATTCTGAGTATCCTTCTATTGATCCTAGTGAATGGCTAAACGGGGAAGACCTTAAGCATACATTTGATTACAGAGGTGTTTATGGAACATTATTAGAACAACATCTAGGATTAGATCCTACAGAAATTGTTTTGGGTAATTTTGAACAATTAACACCATTCAAATAGGGAGAAATTAATGACGCAACAAAAAGATAGACTAAAACAACCTCCATTTGCAATATTGAGAGGTGGATATAAATACAAAGAAACTTTAGGAATGAGAAGAGTAACTACCTATTGTATGGATATGGTTGAATCCAAAGATGTTCTTTATGTTTTAATTCGTGCAGATGGTAATGGTGGGCATATTCGAAGAATTAACTGGAAAGATGAAGATCTAGATATATTTGGTAATTTTAATTGGCCTGTTCAGATGATTCAAGATTCTGAAGGTGTTTTATACGTATCAGATGAAGGAGACAATTGCATACACTCTCTTGTTGATGATGGTGAAAAAGGTTACGTTCCAATTGGAGGAGCAGGAAAAGGTGATACGGCAAAATTAGAATCATCAACTGCAACAAATAAAATAGGTGAAGGGGAACTAAATTCACCTGCTGGTATAGCTTTTGATCAAGATGAAAATATTCTTGTAGTTGATACAGGAAATAATAGAGTTCTAAAATTTGATAAATCAGGGAAATTATTAGGTACTGTTATATCGAATAATGACCAAAACTCATTAGATATGCCTTGGGGAATTGCAGTAAATCATAAAGGTGATATTTTAATTTCTGACTGGAGAAATAATAGAATATGTGTATATGACTCTGAAGGTATATATCAAAACTCATTTGGAGAAATACCTAATTCTTTAGGTCAAGACTATGCTCAATTAAGTGGTCCAGCAGGCCTATCAATTGATGATGATGGTGATATTTATGTTGCAGGCCTATCAATTGATGATGATGGTGATATTTATGTTGCTGATAGAGATAATGACCGAGTTGTGATTTATGATCAAGAAGGAAAATATGTAACTCAATTTACTGGAGATGCAACTCTTTCTAAAATTGGAAAAACATACATAATGTCTAGTCCAAGAGTATTAAGATTGAGAGAAATGTCAAACAGAGAAATATGGAGAAAATTAAGAGCTCCAGCTTCTGTTAGAACTTATGGAAACCTTATATACATCCCAGATTTTGGATGTCACAGAATTCAAGTATATGAAAAGGAAAGTTATCCATTGACTAAGGATGAGATATTTGAACAGCCAAATCATCCTACACTTTATAACGTATAGGTTTATAAAGT
Organism: SAR202 cluster bacterium; assembly: GCA_008373205.1. Classification (GTDB taxonomy): domain Bacteria; phylum Chloroflexota; class Dehalococcoidia; order Lucifugimonadales; family Lucifugimonadaceae; genus TMED-70. Next base: position 8,097 of record RQOS01000021.1, on the reverse strand, counting down.
GCCAATAGTATTTGGGTTTTCTAACCACAGAAAAAATCTTCTTGAAAAAGAGCTTTCTAAATTTTCAACTGAATCTAAACAACTTGGAGCTAAATCATTAGGTGTTTTTGGAGACTATCCTTTAGGTAATGTTTTACTCCTTTAGGTAATGTTTTACCAGATACATCTTTAGATTTACTTATTATTCAAGAGACTGATGAAATGTTTCATAATAGGGACGAGTTTTGGATAACGCATCTTAGACCGTCTGTTCATACAAGATTTTTTGTTTATACTCCAAAAGAATATGAAGAATTAAGAAATAATAACTTTACAATTTTGTCTATTAAAAATTCTTTAGAAATAATATTTCAAGATGAAGATAAGGTACTAGGTGATGAACGATAAAAATATGAAAGAACACTTAAGATGGCTAGAACAATCTAAATATGATTTTAATTTAGCAAAAAAATTAATGAGTACAGAATTTTCTATTTCTTGCTTTTTATTTCAACAATCAGCTGAAAAAATCATTGTATCTTACTTAGTATTAAAAGGATCTGACAAGGTGTGGGGATCATCAATTTCAGATTTAGCTGAAGATTGCATACCAATGGATCCTACATTTGATTTTCTTAAGTCCTATGGGCCAATTTTAGATAAATATTTATATTCAACTAGATATCCTACTTATTCAATTAGTGGATCTCCATTTCAAATCTTCACTAAAGAAGATGCTGATAAAGCAAAAGAAATTTGTGAAGAAGTAATAAAATTTTGTAAAGAAAAATTAAAGGAAATTTAATGATAGATAAAGTCGTGTTATTAGATAAGGCTGTAACATTAGGACAAGTTTATGGAAGCAAATCCGATACTGTTGTTTATACACAGGGAGTTGGATTATCAGCAAGATTAAGATTAGAAAAATTAGGTTTTTTTACAGCTGCACAAGATTATGCAGTCGATTTTTATAATGAACTAATAAATGAGAGGATTGATAAAGAAAATTCAGAATGGAGAAATGATGGTAGAGCTGGAATATTATGGCTTGATGATCTTTTTGAAATAACAAAAGATAAGAAGTACATTAAACCTATAATTGATCAAGCTGATATTTTTTTGAATAATTCTATATTAGATCCTAATATTCAAGTTGAAGATCAATTTTTTGTTTCAGCAATTTTAGGTAGAGCATTCAAACATACAAATGATGATAAATATGTTCAATTCATTGCTTCTCATATTTTAGAATCACCGCTCCACAGAAGTGATGGTATATATATTCATTCTAAAATTGCTCCATTTACTTGGGGACGAGGTAATGGGTTTGCAACCTATGGAGCTACAGAAGCTATTAAATACATACCAGATTCAACAAGTAAGAATGAAATTATATCGAAGCATTCCTTTCATATTAGTAATTTACTAAAATTTCAAAGTCCAAATGGTGCATGGAGGCAGATTATTGATGATGAAAATTCATATGAAGAACTTACATCAACATGTATGATTGGATATTCAATTGCAACAGGAATTAAACTAGGATATCTTTCTGAAACATATATGGAAAATCTTGAAAAAGCCTGGAATTTTGTCGATAATAACATAGAAAATACAGGTGTCGTTCATGAATCATGCACCGGTACAGGATCATTAGAATCTTTAAATGATTATCTGATTAGAAAAAGAGAAAATGGATTTGATAATAGAGGTGGGTCTTTAGCTGCATGGTTCTTAGTTTCACTTTATGAATTGGAGGGATAATGTCTAATATTTTTGATACTGTAATAGTTGGTTCAGGATCTGCTGGCTCAATTTTAGCAAATAGACTTTCTGAAGATACTAGTAGAAATATTTTACTTATTGAGGCTGGTAATGATTATAGCAATTTAGAATCTATACCAGAAAATGTATATTATGGTCATGGAAACTTAGAAATGCCAGCTTCTCAAGAGTTAGACCCTCATAATTGGGCATATAAAGGTGAAAGTACTAAAGATGGACCTTTTATCAGAATTCCTAGAGGAAAGGTTATAGGAGGCTCTTCATCGATTAATGCTCAAATTCTTCTTAGAGGCGTAAGAGAAGATTATGACAGATGGGCTGAATTTGGAAATGAACATTGGTCTTTTGAAAAAGTACTTCCATACTTTAAGAAATTTGAAAATGATATAGATTATTCCAATGAAGATTATCATGGGAATTCAGGATACATCAAAGTAAAAAGAGTCCCTGAGCAAGAATGGGATGATGTACATAGAGCTTTTTATAACTCTTGTGTTGACTATGGTTTTCCAGCATGCCCAGATCATAACAAACCTGATTCAACAGGAGTTGGTCCATTAGGATTTAATCAAATTGATGGAGTAAGACAAAGTACTTCAATTACCTATTTAGCTGATATAAGGCATAGACCAAATTTAAATATTAAGAGTAATACATACGTAAAAAAAATAATATTTGAGGGAACTAAAGCGATTGGTCTAGAGTTAGAATCAAATAATCAGAAATTTAATATTTATTCTGATGATATTATTCTTTCTGCTGGAGCTATTGAATCACCAAAATTGTTATTGAATTCTGGAGTTGGTGATCCTGAAAAATTTATAAAGCATGGCATTAATCCAGTAATTGATTTACCTGGAGTAGGAAAGAATTTAAGGGATCATCCGATGGTATATGTAGCTTGGGAACCTACTGAGGGTTATATAAACCCCAAAACTAATTATTCAAGAGTTGCAATGGGTCTTAGATATACATCTAATGATTCAAATTTTATAAATGACATGATTGTATATATGAACTCAAGTACAAGAAACAATGGAAACCCAGAAGTCCCAGAAGGAATTAAGGCCAACTTAACTCTTAATCTTGAAGAAAGCTCGGGTGAAGTTTTCTTAAACGATGACAATCCAGATGATTATCCTAAATTATTTTACAACTATCTCAGTACTGAAAATGATATCAACAGATTTATAGAAGGTATTAAAATTTTAGAGAAAATTGGAGAACATAATGAATTTCAAAAATATGTTGGCGAAATGCTACATCCCGATATAAGTATAAGAAAAGATGATAAACTACTAAAAAAATGGTTGCATGGAAAGATGGTTACGGGGCACCATAGTAGTGGAACTTGTAAAATGGGCAATGACCCTTTAGCAGTTGTTGATCAATCAGGTTCAGTTATAGGAGCACAAAATCTTAAAGTGGTTGATGCATCAATAATGCCAGACTGCATAAGAGCAAACACAAATGCAACAGTAATGCTTATTGCTGAAAGAATAATAGATTTATGGTAAGAGGAGATAAAAATGAGTAAAATTTCTGGTGGAGATGCACTAATAAGTTCTTTAGAAAGAGAAGGTGTTGAAGTTATATTTGGCCTTCCAGGTGTTCAAATGTATGGTGTAGTTGATGCCTTAAGAAGAAATAAAAATATAAAAATGATCGTCCCTAGACATGAACAGGCGACCTCTTATATGGCAGATGGCTATGCAAGAGCGAGTCGAGGAATTGGTGTTGCGATGGTTGTTCCTGGTCCTGGTTTATATAATGCTGCTGCAGGTTTATCTACTGCATATTCTTCAAATTCAAGAGTACTTATGATAGCAGGACAAATTCCTAGAGCAACAATTGGAAAAGACATGGGTGGGTTACATGAAGTCAATGACCAGTTAGAAACTATAAAACCAGTGACAAAGTTTCAAAAAAGATTATTAAGACCTCACGAGATTCCACAAGGAGTTTCTGAAGCCTTTAGTCAACTTAAGAATGGAAGACCAAGGCCAGTAGAGATAGAAATGCCTCCTGAAACAATGGTTGAAAGTGAAGAAGTTCAATTACTTGAAGCATCAACATTTGAAAGAACTCAGCCAAATAATGATTCAATTGCAGAAGCTGTAAAACTAATAGTAAGTGCTAAAAATCCTTTGATCTATGCTGGAACGGGAGTAATAAGATCTGAAGCTGAAGATGAGCTAAAAGAACTAACTGAACTTACTAACATACCTGTGATTACAAGTGCTGCTGCAAAAGGTGTTATATCAGATGAACATCCTAATTCTTTAGGTTCAGGATTAACTGGTGAAGGGCAAATAAAAGATTTAATGGAAAAAAGTGACTTGATAATAATTTTAGGGTCAAGATTTGCTATTAGATATCCAGCTGCTGAAAATACAAAAAAAATTCAAGTAGAAATAGATAAATCTGAAATAGGAAAATTTCATAAAGATGTACTACCTGTTATTGGTGATGCAAAAGTTTCAATAAAAAAAATCATTGAAGGTACAAAGCAAATGGGTGGTACAAATTTAGACTCACCAGCTGCTGAAGTAAAAAGAATTAGAGACATACTTGATTCTGGTGCTGAAGGATTACACCCTCAACACGAGATCCTAAATTCTTTAAGAGATGGGATGCCTAGAGAAACTATTTCTGTTTGGGATATGACACAAATGGGATATTATTCTAGAGCTGCTTTTAAAACATATAATACTTCAACATACTTTGATTCAGGTTATTCTGGAAACTTAGGTTGGGCTTTTCCAACTGCTATAGGAGCCAAAGTAGCTAAACCAGATACACCGGTTGTATCTGTTTCAGGAGACGGTGGATTTATGTATAACGTCCAAGAACTATCAACTGCTGTAAAATATGGAATTAATATTATTGGAATAATATTCAATGACGGATATTACGGAAACGTTAGAAGAGACCTTGAACTTGATTGGGGTGGAGATTATGAAACAAGTTTTGTAAATCCTGATTTTGCTAAAATGGCTGAGACATATGGTGCTAAAGGGATTACAGTTAATGACCCTACCAAAGTTAATGAAGCTATAGAAGAAGCTATTGCTGCAAAAAAACCAACATTGATAGATGTAAATATGATTGATACTAATGAAGTGCCAAGACCATTTGCTGGAAGAGCTCCATGGACTTTGCCTCATGATGAATTATTAGATTAGTAAACTTTTTTTATAAATTTCACTATAAAGCTCATCAGAGTTATTATTTATGGTGAAGTATAATAAATCTTAGGTGTTACTCAAATAAAATAATATTCTGAATGAACGTTAGAAACTTTTCTATAATTGCTCATATTGATCATGGTAAGTCTACTTTAGCAGATAGATTTATTGAACTGACTAAAACTATATCTGACAGAAATCTTAAAGATCAGGTTTTGGATACCATGGATCTCGAAAGAGAACGAGGGATTACTATTAAGGCTCAAACAATTCAGTTAAATTATTTGTCTAATGGGAATGAATATGTTTTGAACTTAATTGATACGCCTGGTCATGTAGATTTTACATATGAAGTTTCTCGTTCACTCGCTGCTTGTGAAGGTGCTCTTCTCTTAATCGATGCAACTCAAGGAGTTCAGGCCCAGACAATTTCTACTGTTTATCAAGCTTTTGATCAAAATTTACAAATTATCCCTGTGATTAATAAAATAGATTCTCCCTTAGCGGAAACAGAAAAAATCATTCAGGAAGTCACTGATATTCTAGGTTTTGATGAAGAAGAGATTCTAAAAGTTTCAGCTAAGGACGGGACAGGTGTAAAAGAATTATTAGAAGAAATAATTAAGAAAATACCTCCACCTAATAACGATAATTCAAATAACTTAAAAGCTTTAATATTTGATTCAAAATATGATTCTTATAAAGGTGCTATTGCGTACGTAAAAATTGTTAGTGGCGAAGTAACTAAAGGTCAAAAAATTTATTTTAAGAATACTAAATCACAACAAGAAGCTCTAGATATTGGGTACCTTAAGCCAAATGAAGTTTCATCAAGTATCTTAAGTACAGGTTATGTTGGTTATATAGAAACTGGTATCAAAAATCTTAAGGATATTAAGGTCGGAGATACAATAACAAGTATTGATAATAAAGATGATTCACCTCTTCTAGGATATAAGGAATCTGTGCCAACAGTTTACACAGGATTATATCCTGTAGATTCTGATAAATATCAAGACTTAAGAGATGCTCTTGATAAGCTATATCTTAATGATCCAAGTTTAGTATATGAACCAGAAACATCAGCCGCTTTGGGTTTTGGATATAGATGTGGTTTTCTAGGAATGTGGTTTTCTAGGAATGCTTCATATGGAGATTATTCAAGAAAGGTTAGAAAGGGAGTATGACTTAGAACTTATAACTACTGCTCCTAGTGTTACTCATACTGTTTTTTTAAAGTCAGGTGAAGTAACTAGAATACAAAACCCGTCTGAATGGCCTGATCCTCACTTAATTGATCATATAACTGAGCCATGGGTAAAGACCACTATTATAACCCCCGATGAATTTATTGGTAAAGTAACTGAATTTCTATCAGCAAAACGTGGTGAGTTTGGCCAGATAGATTATATTCAAAATTCTAAAAACCTTAATTCTCAAAGAGTTATTATTACTCACTACTTACCGTTATCAGAAATTTTAGTTGATTTTTTTGATGGACTAAAATCTTGCTCATCTGGGTATGCATCAATGGATTATGAAATTTTAGATGAAAGAAAAGCAAATTTGGTAAAACTTGATGTTTTAGTAAATCATGAAAATGTAGATTCTTTATCTTTAATAACTGAAAAAAGTAAAGCTCCATACAAAGGCAGAGAACTTGTCAGTAAATTAAAAGAATTGATTCCTAGGCAAATGTTTCAAGTTCCAGTCCAAGCCGCAATAGGTGGAAAGATAGTTGCACGAGAAAATATTAGTGCACTAAGAAAAAACGTTTTGGCTAAATGTTATGGTGGTGATATTACCAGAAAAAGAAAATTACTAGAGCAACAAGCTAAGGGCAAGAAAAGAAGGATGAAAATGATTGGTTCTGTAGAAGTACCACAAGAAGCGTTTATGGCTGTTCTTAAACTAGACTAGTAATCATCTAGAATTAATTTTGAGTTTTTCATAAAGAAATTTGATGCTCTAACCATTCCACGAGTATTACCAGTATCAAAGTGGTAACCTTCTAATAATTTACCCGATACTGGAGTAGTATTTATAGAACTCATCATTGCATCAGTTACATTTATTTCTTTATCTGATTCATCAGGTATTTCGTCGAATATGGAGTATTCAAATATGTATCTTCCTAAAATTCCTATGTTAGATGGAGCATCTGATATTTTAGGTTTTTCAACTAAATGATTAATTTTAAACCTATCTTTATCTTCCGTGTATCCAACAATACCTTTTTTCTCTATTTCATTATTTTTCACTTTATTTAAACCTATTACATTACCCCCATGTTTGTCATAAATCATCTTTAATTGCCCTAGAGCATTAGGCTTTGCAAATATTAAGTCGTCTGGAAGAATTACTGCAAAAGGATTATCCCCAATAATTCTCTTAGTTAGCTTAATAGCATGACCAACACCAAGAGGTTTTTCTTGTAATAGAAATCTAATATCGGCTAAAGATGTTATTTTATTTTGATCTTCTAGTAAATTATTTTCACCTTTAAGTTTTAATGCATTATTAAGATTAGAGTTTTCAGTAAAATATGATCTAATAGCATCCATACCATCTCCGATGATAATTAGAATATTTTCAATACCAAGATTAGTTGCTTCAGTAACAGCAAAATGAATTAATGGATAGTTGCCAACAGGTAACATTGCTTTTGGAATAGACCTTGTTACAGGAAGAAGTCTTGTGCCCAAACCAGCACAAGGAATGACAGCCCAATTTAGTTTAGATTTAGTGGTCATAAATTAACTTAACAGGACAGATATCAGAAATCTAATTGTAATTAAAGTTTTTACAGATGATGGAATAATTGGCTGGGGTGAAACTTTTGGTTCACAAGAAAACGTAAATGCAATATCTACAATACTTAAACTTTCTATTGGTGAAGATCCTAGAAATAATGGAATGATATGGAATAAGTTATACAGAGCTACATTTCAAGGACATGTATATGCTAAAAGTGCAGTTTATGCTATTAGCGCTCTAGATACAGCTTTGTTGGATATTATTGGTCAATATGAGAATAAAAGTTTATCTGATATTTTAGGTGGAAAAATCAGGGAATCTATTCCAGTATATGCGACTGGATTATATTATGTTGATGATTATGCTTTTAAACCTTTAATTGAAGAAG
>RQOS01000020.1 GCA_008373205.1 SAR202 cluster bacterium | reverse complement strand
TTAACTATGACAATTTAAACCAAAGTTATCTTGAAAAAATTTTAGATGATCTTTCTGAAATTATTGGTCATTCTAAACTTGATGAAATAATTTATAAAAATCCCTTAAACATCATAGATCATAAAAATAGTAATAATTATCAAATTTAAATCTTAAACGATGTCAACCAACTAGAATAATTTTCTTTTTTAGATTTTTTTTCGTCTCCAATTACTATAGAAAAATATAATTCTTGAAGAGATTTGGTAATTTTTCCTATTTGACCATTTCCAATATTTCTATTATCTAAAGAACCAACCGATGTAACATGAGCTGCTGTACCAGTAAGAAATACTTCATCAGCTAGGTAAAGCTCTGATCTATGTATTTGCCTTTCTATAACCTTTATTCCTAGTTCATTTGCAGCAATATTTATAATAGAATCTCTAGTTATTCCAAGTAGACAATTATCAGTTTCAGTGGGGGTAATGATTTCACCATTTTTTATCATGAATAAATTTTCTCCACTTCCTTCTGAAACTGTACCGTCATGATTCAATAAAATAGCTTCATCAAAATTTGCTGAAACCGCTTCAGTTTTTGCTAGAATACTAGTGGTATATAAACCAGATAATTTAACTCCAGTTGGCATCATAGTATCTTCTGGTCTTCTCCAAGAACTAGTTTGACAATTTATTGGCTTGTCATTATCAATATATGCTCCAAAAGGAACAACTATAATGCTTATATCATCATCTAATTCATGGAGTTTTAAGTTTGCTACTAATTCTTGAGATTTATAAGCCAGTGGCCTTATGTAAACATCCTCTTGATAACCATTTGTCTTAACTAAGTCAACAGTAATATTTGATAAGTCCTCTGAAGTATAAGGTAGATTCATTCGTAAAATATTTGCTCCTCTTAATAAGCGTTCATAATGCTCATTTAGTCTAAAGATTACCATCTCCTTTTTATCGGAGTTCCAGTTTCCTCTTATACCTTCAAAAACTGCAGTCCCATAATGCATTGCATGAGTCATAATTCCCACAGATGCATCTTTCAGTAAAATTTTTTCTCCCTTATGAAAAGCTGTTCCTTCAGTAGACATTTTATTCTCCAGCTGTAAAATTATTTTTTGTTTTTTTGTTTTTTTTTAATTCTTCATACAGTTTATACGTATCATCATTAAAAGGATAATATTTACCAGGTGATTCAGGATTTTTGGTAAGTTCATTTTTAACCATCATTTCAATCTCTTCTCTCTCTTCAGTAATTGTAATAATCTCATTTGCTAAAATTTTTGGAAAAACAACAACTCCATCATCATCGCCTAAAATATAATCTCCAGGTCTTACTAAAATTCCTCCACAATTGATATTATCATTTACTGAAATTGGTAGCATTATTCCTGGTCCTTGCTTAGAAGTGAATGAGTGAGCAAAAACAGGAAAATTATATTTTTCTAGCGCTTTAGAATCTCTAACTGATCCATCTGTTACAATACCAGCTGCTTTTTTTTGAAATAATCTCAGAAACTTAATATCTCCACCTATTGATTCCCACGGTCCTATTGAAGATGCAACTAAAACTTTTCCTGGTCCACATAATTCAAAAGCTTTATATTCAGCAGATTCATCTTTTTTAGGTAAGTCTTGTAACAAATCTTTTCTGAAGTGAACGAATCTTAAGGTTACAGCTTCTCCAAAAATCTTTTTACCTTTGAATAAAGGTCTTGGGCCATGAATCATAGTTTGATCCCACCCTAAAAAACTCATTGCATCAATTATATTTTGAGAGCTGAAAGATTTTAATTTTTTTTCTAATTGACTTGTCATTAATTTAACCTTCCTTAAATTTTTGCAAAGATGAAACTAAAGTAGTACTAAAAGGTGTTGGATAGTTATATTTTTTAGATAAAACAACAACATGTCCTAAAATATTATCAATTTCAAGTGGTTTTGAATTTGTTAAATCTTGTTGCATTGAAGATGTAATTGAATCAGATTCCTCTTTTAGTCCATGTACTACTTTATCTATATCAACATCGTTTAAATTAACACCATCTAGTTTTCCAATTTCTAGTATTTCATTCATAGTTCCTCGCAAAACCTCTTCTCCATACATAGAGCTAATTATTTCTCCAAAGGAGGATCTAAAAGAAGTCATAATAGTTCCAAAAGCTCCTACTGAAATCATTTTTTTCCATAATGATGCTTTTATATCCTTAGATATATTAATTTCCAATTCTTCAAAAGATAGCTTATTTTTTATATTATTTAGTCTTTCAGAAAAATTGCCATCAATTTCGCCTATTTCTATCACAACTGAAGATCCTTTTTGCAATATTGTGCCAGGAGAAATTATTTCTGCCTCGATATATGTTGCAGCTGGAATAATATTTGCAGAATCAAAAAACTTTGATAATTCCTCATAACTACTAACTCCATTTTGAATAGTTATTATAATAGTTTTATCTGAGCAGAGATTACTTAATTGCTTTATGGCTTCTTGATTGGAATATAATTTCGTAGTCAAGAAAACGACGTCAAAAGTACCAAGATTACTTGTTTTATTTGAGGCATTAACATCAACATTATAATCACCCCAAAATGATCTAATATTTAGACCATTATTAATTATTGCCTCGTGATGTTTACCTCTATTGATAAGAGTAACATCAATTCCATTTCTCTTAAAAACACCACCGTAATAGCTTCCTACGGCTCCTGCTCCCATAATAACAATTTTCATAATTCGTAATTAAAATAATATTCTTAGTCAAATATTCGTAAGATAAATAACATAAATAAAACTATAAATTTTTGTACAATGATACTATGAGAAAAAACAATAGAAAACTAGATCAAGCTAGAAAACTAACAATACTCCCAAACTACCAAAAAAATTCAATTGGATCAGTGCTTATTAACTTTGAAGATACAAGAGTTATTTGTTCAACAAATATATCTAGAAATGTACCTAGATGGTTACTAAATGAGAATAGAGGTTGGGTTACGGCAGAGTATAGTATGTTGCCAAATTCATCCGAAGATAGAATCAGTAGAGATAGAGGTGGAAGAATAAGTGGTAGAACTCAAGAGATTCAAAGACTTATAGGAAGATCACTCAGACAAGCTATAAATTTAGATTTAATCCCAGGAATATTAATTACTGTTGATTGCGATGTTCTTAATGCTGACGGTGGAACTAGAACTGCATCAATTACTGGATCATTTATAGCAACATACATGGCATTGAAGAATTATTATAATTCAAGTCCTAAAAAATTTATAAAAAATCAAATTGCAGCTATTAGTGTAGGAAAAGTAAATAAGGAACTATTATTAGATCTTGATTACTCGGAGGACTCTATTGCAGATTTTGATATGAATTTAGTTCTAAATGAAAAATTAGAAATAGTAGAGATTCAAGGCACTTCTGAGGATGAGTTATTATCATTTGATGAAATGAAAAAACTATCAGATTTAGGCACTAAAGGTATAAAACAAATTTTAGAAGAACAAAATAAGATACTTGAAGAAATAGATTCAAATTAAGGTAAGCAATGGGAAAAATCAAATCAATAGTAGCTAGAGAAATTTTAGATTCAAGAGGGAATCCTACAGTTGGAGTAAACATTACACTCGACAATAATATAAGTGCATTTTCATCTGTTCCATCAGGTGCAAGTACGGGATCAAGAGAAGCTTTAGAACTTCGTGACAATGATCCAAAAAGATATAAAGGTAAAGGAGTTCTCAAGGCTGTTGAAAATATAAATTCAATTATTGCAAAAGCCTTAATTTCTAAAGATGTAAGTGGTCAAAATGAAATTGATGCAATCATGATTGAAATTGACGGAACTGAAAAAAAAGAAAATTTAGGTGCAAATGCTATATTAGGTGTTTCATTAGCAGCACTAATTGCGTCTAGTAAATCTGAAAAAATTAATCTTTATGAAAGAATTTCAAATATTACAGAAAGCAAAAAAAAGTTTACCTTACCAGTTCCTATGCTCAATATTATGAATGGTGGTGCGCATGCTGTTAATTCAACTGATTTTCAAGAATTTATGATAATTCCTGCAGGATTCGATAGTTTCAATCAAGCTATTAGAGCAGGATCAGAAATTTATTCAACATTAGGAAAAATTTTAGAAAAAGATGGTCATTCAACAAATGTTGGTTATGAAGGAGGATTTGCTCCAAGTGGATTGACCAATTATCAAGTTCTAGATTATGTAATGAAAGCCATTGACGATTCAGGTTATATACCAGGAGAAGAAATATATCTAGCACTTGATACAGCTGCTTCAGAATTTTATGAATCTGGAAATTATAATCTATCAAAAGAAAATAGAGTTTTAGGTTCAGAAGAAATGGTAGATTATTACGATGAATTAATAAATAAATATCCAATCTTTTCAATAGAAGATGGGTTATATGAAGATGATTGGGATGGGTGGAAAAAACTTACTGATAAATTTGGGGATAATACTCAAATTGTTGGAGATGACCTTTTTGTTACACAAGAAAAATATCTTGAAAAAGGAATTGATAATAAAAGTGCAAATTCTATTCTGATTAAATTTAATCAAGTTGGAACAATTACTGAAACACTTCAAACTATCAAAACTGCTCAATCAAACAACTTTAGTTGTGTTATTAGTCATAGATCAGGAGAAACTGAGGATACCACGATCGCAGATTTATCAGTAGGTACTTCGTCCGGACAAATAAAAACTGGTGCTCCAGCAAGATCAGAAAGGGTTGCAAAATATAACCGTTTACTTAGAATTGAAGAGGAACTTGGATTAGAATCTACATATTCAGGTAAATCCATTCTAAAAAAATAAAGAAAATTATAAAAAAAATGAGTAAAAATGTAGGTATAAATGGTTTTGGTAGAATAGGTAGGCAAATACTAAGAATCATTTTAGAAAATAATTTAGACATAAATCTTGTAGCTATAAATGGTCGTTCAGGTACTGATACATACAAACATTTATTAAAGTACGATTCTGCCTATGGAAGACTCAATATAGATATTGAATGTGATAAAGATTATTTATACATAGGTGACAGAAAAATTAAATGTTTTAGAGAGAACGATCCTTCAAAAATCCCATGGAAAAACGAAGATGTAGAAATAGTTATAGAATCCTCAGGAAAGTTTAATGATAAAAAAGGAGCCTCTAAACATATAAGAGATTCAGTAAAAAAAGTTTTGCTTACTGCTCCAGGCAAGAACGAAGATGTAACAATTGTAGTTGGAGTCAATGAAGGAATTTATGATAATAAAAACCACAATGTAATATCAAATTCTTCTTGTACAACCAACTGTTTAGCACCAATAGTTAAGGTTCTTGAAGATAATTTTGGAATAGAAAGTGGTTTCATGACCACTATTCATTCATATACTAATGATCAAAATATTCTTGATAATTCACACAAAGATCTTAGAAGGGCAAGAGCCGGTGCCACCAGTATTATTCCAACCACTACTGGGGCAGCAAAATCTGTTGGAAAAGTAATTAAGAGTGTTGAGGGTAAAATAGATGGCATGGCTTTTAGGGTGCCTACTCCAAGTTGTTCAGTTGTAGACTTAAATGTCGTTCTCAAAGAAAAAGTAACTGCAAATAAAATCAACGAAGTTTTTACAGAATACTCTAAAAATCAACTTAAAGGAATTATTGATGTTACAGATGAAGAGCTTGTATCAATAGATTTCTTAGGAAATCCTCACTCATCAATAATTGATTTAAATTCAACTTTAGAAGTAGGAAATAATATGTTCAAGGTTGTAGGTTGGTACGATAATGAGTGGGGTTATGCTCACAGAACAATTGATTTACTACAGATATTGTTGACAAAATTAGATTAAATAATGATTAAATCTTAATTTTTTACTAAGATAGTAGATATACGGGTTCGGTGTCGTATAAGTAAAAACAAAAAGCCGAGGAGAAAAAAAATGAGTACTTTAAAAGATAGTAAATCAAAAACTTGGAAAGAACAGTCTCTACCAGAGGTAGGAGATTGGAGAGTCAAGGGTGGCCTTGCTCAGATGTTGAAGGGTGGAGTAATAATGGATGTTGTTACGCCTGACGAAGCAAAGATAGCTGAAGATGCAGGAGCAGTAGCAGTTATGGCATTAGAAAGAGTTCCTTCAGATATTAGAAGAGATGGAGGGGTTGCAAGAGCATCAGACCCTGAAATGATTACAGGAATAATTGAAGCAGTATCAATTCCAGTTATGGCTAAAGCAAGAATTGGCCATTTTGCAGAAGCTCAAGTTCTTGAAGCTTTAGGAGTAGACTATTGTGATGAGTCAGAAGTTCTGACTCCTGCAGACAATGAATTTCATATAAATAAATGGGAATATAAAATGCCATTTGTTTGTGGTGCAACAAATTTAGGAGAAGCATTAAGAAGAATTGGTGAAGGTGCTTCTATGATAAGAACTAAAGGTGAGGCCGGAACAGGTGATGTTGTTCAAGCAGTAACTCATGCCAGACAAATCTTATCAGATATTAAGAAAATACAAAGGCTTGATGATGAAGAGCTAATGACTGAAGCTAAAAATCTAGGAGCTCCATATGAATTAGTTTGTGAAGTTAAAAATACTGGCAAATTGCCTGTTGTAAATTTCGCAGCTGGTGGAATTGCTACTCCTGCTGATGCAGCACTATTGATGCAAATTGGAGTAGAAGGTATTTTTGTAGGATCAGGAATATTCAAAAGTGGAAATCCTTCTAGAATGGCTGATGCTATAGTTCAAGCTACTACTCATTACGAAGATGCTGAACTAATTGCTGAAATTTCAAAAAATCTTGGCGGAGCTATGAAAGGTGATGAAGTTTCAAAGCTAGACCCTTCAGAAAGACTTGAAAAAAGAGGTTGGTAGCAAAAGCTAGAATAGGGGTATTAGCGCTGCAAGGTGATTTTGCTGAGCATATTGAAATGCTTGAAAACTTATCAGCTACAGCAGTTAAAGTAAAAAAACATTCTGATTTAGACAAATTAGATGGTTTAATTATCCCTGGAGGAGAATCTACTGCAATCAAGAAATTGATTGATAGATATGACTTTGAAAATATCATCAAAGAAAAAGTAAGAGATGGAATGTCTATATGGGGAACTTGTGCTGGTTTGATTTGCATTGCAAATAAATTAACTGAAGATGACCCTAAGCCAATGGGATTAATTGATGCTGAAGTTTCAAGAAATTGGTTTGGTAGGCAAATAGATTCTTTTGAAACAAACTTAAAATTTAAAGGTATTAGAGGAGATATTAAAGCTGTTTTTATAAGAGCACCTATAGTAAATAAAGTATCATCTAATGTCGAAGTTTTATCGACATTAGATGAAGAAACAATAGTTGCTATCAAGCAAGATAAGATATTAGGAACTTCGTTCCATCCTGAAATTTCAGGATCAACCAAAGTTCATGAGTATTTTATAAATTTATCAAAAACTTAATTTAATATATTCTTAAACATACTTACTTTTTTTGGTATAAATTTAATTTTGAGACAATATGAAAGATATGGATAATTTAGAGATACTAGACGATTTGAATTTATTTCTTAAAATTCTTCCGTCCAAGATAACTAATCATATTGAGGTTCATGATTATGAACTGATAGAAATAGTTATGGACTTAGGAAGACCTCCTATAATAATCTATTCCTCTCATCAAAAAATCCTTCATGAGCTTACAGTGACATTATTAGATATTAGTTTTGTTTTAGAAAAAATTGGACATGTTGGAGATGATAATAGAGCTGGAATTGAAAAAACATTACATAGAATATCTCTAATAAGAAATAGATTTGGTAATCCTGTTGGAATTACATGCAGAGTTGGAAGAGCAGTATTTGGAAGCATTAGAGTTATTGAAGACTTTATAGGTACTAATAAAAGTATCTTAATTATGGGTAAACCAGGTATTGGTAAGACAACTATGTTAAGAGAAATAACAAGATTGTTAGCAGATAAGGAAGAAAAAAGAGTTGTAGTTGTAGATACTTCGAATGAAATTGCCGGAGATGGAGATATTCCACATCCAGCAATAGGATCTGCTAGAAGAATGCAGGTAAGAAATACTGAATTACAGCATGATGTTATGATTGAAGCTGTAGAAAATCATATGCCTGAGGTGATAGTTATAGATGAAATTAGTACTGAAAAAGAAGCTAATGCTTGCAGAACAATTGCAGAAAGAGGGGTTCAATTAATAGCAACTGCTCACGGAAATACTCTAGATAATCTGATAATCAATCCAACAATAAGTGATCTTGTTGGAGGAACTAAATCAGTAACTTTAGGTGACATTGAAGCTAGAAGAAGAAAAAGTCAAAAAACTGTTTTGGAAAGACAGCATGAGCCAACTTTTGATATTGTAGTTGAAATAATAGGAAGAAATGAAGTTGCTGTTCATTTTGATGTAGCGTTAGCAGTTGATAAAAAATTAAGAGGTATAACTAGTGCTTCAGAAATAAGAAGCTTAGTAAATGATCAAGTTGAAAAATCTATAGATTTTGATGATAAAAATTCAATAAATATGACACCTTTTAATCCTAATAATCTTATTAATTCAAATATAAGTATTCATGATTTACCACCAGAAAAAATAAAAAAAACGAACCAAAAAAAAATCAATATATATCCCTTTGGTATACAGAAAACAAAGTTGAAGAATTCATCAAAGTCAATTTTTAATAATATAAATTTAGTTTCTAACCCTGAAAAAGCTCAAATAATACTTACAACTAAATCAAATTACTCAAGAGACCCAAAGCCAAAAATTATAGAAACAGCCGAAAAAATTGGCGTACCTGTATATATTTTAAGAAAAGGGTCTAGTGATCAGATAATTAGATTCTTGGAAAAAATAAAGGGGAAAAGTAAATTAGAAAACTCGGAGATAGATCTTGACACAGAGGACTCTGATGCATTAAATGAAGTAAAGATTGCTGTAAAAAAAATACTAAATGGAGAAAAAGAAATTGAATTATCTCCTCGAGACGCTGATATAAGAAGAAGACAGCACTTCTTTGCAAACAATCAGGGTGTTGGAACAAAATCTATAGGTAAAGAGTTGAATAGAAGACTAGTTTTAAAAAAAAGAGATTAAATGATTTCTAAAAAAACTTCTGAAAAAAATTTACAGTTATTTACTTTTCCAAAAGACGGTAAATCATCTAAAAATATACTTGATAAGGGATTACTAATTACTTTTGAAGGTGGTGAAGGATCCGGAAAATCTACTCAATGTAAAAGATTAGTAAACAAACTTGTGTCTGAAGGTGTAAATTCAATTTTAGTACATGAACCAGGGAATACGCCTATGGGAGAGCAAGTCAGAAAATGGATTAAGTCTAAAAGTATTAAAAATCCTATTGCTGAGACATATTTATTTTGCGCAGCAAGAGCAGAATTATGTAAGGCAGTCATAGAACCTGCACTTGATAAAGGGATTACTGTTATTGTAGATAGGTTTATACATTCAACTATTGCGTATCAAGGTTATGGCAAAGGTGTCCCATTAGATGTAATAGACCAACTAAATAAGATCACAATTAAGGATTTATCACCAGATTTAACCATTCTTTTAGATATTGATCCTGATTTATCGACTCAAAGAATTAATAAAAATATTAATATTGAATTATCAAGCTTAAGTAATAATAATAAAAAGTCAAAAAGAGAAAATTTCGAAGGTAATAAGTATGAAAATATGAGTATGAGTTTTCATCATAAAGTTAGGAATGGATACCTCGAAATGGCTAATGAACAACGATCTTCATGGAGTATAGTTGGAGCTCATCAATCAGAATCTAGGGTAGCTGATTCAATTTGGAAAAGAGTTAAGAGATTAATAGAGACTCATAAATCAAACTGAAAACTTTTTATTCTTCCAATCATTAATGATTTTTTTATCATGATCAAAAGCTAAATCTGGTAAGTTATCTAAATCAAAAAATCCTACTTCTAATGTTTCATCTAATGGTTTTGGAACTCCTGAAATTAATTCTAAATCCCACACTAAAAGTATAATTGGAGATTCATTTTCTGAATAAACTCCAGAAATCCACGATGCCTTAACTTTTATACCACACTCTTCAAGAAGTTCTCTCTCAATAGCGTTTTCAACTTTTTCAAATCTATTTATGAAGCCTGAGGGCATACTCCATTTACCATAACCTGGTTCAATTCCCCTCTTAACAAGTAATATCTGATTATTATTTTCTAAAATACCTATACCTACTACTTTTGGGTCTAAATATTTATTGTTTTCTATATTAATATTAAATTCCATTACATATATATTTTAATAGTAAATCTAAATCAATCTTATGGCTATAAATAAAAATCTTAAAAAAAATTCTTTAGAAATTATAGCTAACAACGATCCTACACTTGGAAGATTTTTAAAATTTTTTTTAGAAAACAACTTTATTATTAACGATGATTACAAAAAAAAATCAGAGTTTTTATCCTTAGTTAGAATAATTATTGGTCAACAACTTTCTATTAGTTCAGCAGGTAGTATTTATAGCAGATTTATAAAAAAATATGGTGAAGAAATAGAATTTATAGATAATCTGGAAAATTATAAAGAAGATCTTTTATCTTTAGGTCTATCAAATAATAAAGCTAATACGATAATAGAAATAAATAAGTTAGTCAGTACAAAAAAAATAGATTTATCTAGAATATCAACTTATGAAGAAAAAGAAGCAAAAGATATTTTATGTAAGATAAAAGGCATAGGTCCATGGACTGTAGAGAACTTCTTGATTTTTTCAGGTAACAATACAGATATCTGCCCTGCTAACGATCTAGGACTAAAGAAGGGTATAAAAATAATATATAAACTCAAAGACTTACCTAGTGATGAAGAAGTGTATAAAATTGCAGAAAAATGGAGACCTTACAGATCAATAGCTAGTAGATATATATGGGAAGTTGTAGACCAAAAAATTAACTTGACCTAACACTTTTAGTACTAAGAATTAAAGTTAATAATATTAATATTACTCCTGATATAACAAAAGAAAAATCTACTCCATAAACATCAGAAATTATACCCATTGGAATAGCTCCTAGAGGAATAAAACCAAAACTCATTGCATAAAAACCCATAACTCTTCCTCTAAATTCAGGTGGAGTTTTTTCTATAATCATTGATGGATTTAGAGATCTTCTTCCTGCATCCCCAACTCCTAAAAAGAAACATAATAATATTGATATTATTAGAATACTAGAAAATCCTAATATCATTATTGCTGAACCAGAAATCAATGATGTAGCAATAATATATTTTCCCTTTTTCGTAGACTGAGGCAATGATGCTGAGAAAAGAGTCCCAAATAAAGCTCCTGCACCAATAGAAGCTAACATTAGACCTACTTCTAAAGCTCCCCCAGAAAGTAATTCTGAGGAATAAGGAGCCAACAGAGTTCTAATTGGCATAGACAGTAATGTAGTTACTAAAGTAAATAAAAGTAAAAATTTTAAAATAGAGTTTTTATAAAGCAAATTGATCACATCTTTAATTTCATTCAAAGCTTTTGAGCTTTTTGGTGATTTTTTCTCTCCTTTTGGGAGCATTGAAGTTGAAATAGAAGCAACTATACAAAAAACTACTATTAACAAATAAGTCATTCCAGGGCCAAGGAAATGATAAACTATACCTCCAATAGCTGGAGAAATCATTGTTGTTAGTGACATCCCTGCAGCGTTTAGAGCTATGGCATTATTTAGTTGATTGTCATCTACTAATTCAGCTATTATTGATTGTCTAGCTGGCATCATAAATGCCCAAAATGTTCCTTGAAAAAAAGAAACGATTATTAAGTGATATATGGTTATAGTTTCAGTAAAAATTGATATAGCAATAAATATACATATTGCTATGACTCCTAACTGACCAACTTGGATAATATTTTTATTATCAAATCTATCTGAAATAACACCACCATATATAGAAAAAAGTAACATCGGTGGAGCAAATCCTACTCCAACTAATGTCACAGCTAAAGAAGATCCCGTCAAATCCCATCCAAGTTGAGCTCTTGCAAGCATTTGAATATTCATACCACCAATCATAGAAATCATTCCAAATACTAAGTATCTAAAGTGTTTATTTCTAAGTGAATCAAAAGTATTTATCAAATGAAGCTCATCGTTTTTTTATTGAGTTATAATTGTAAAGCTTCTTGCATTAAAGCAGAACAAATTAACATTTACGACAACTACTATGGATTTTTTATTTCAATTTGCAGCATTATTTAGTGCGATAACCTGGGCTAGTTCAGGAGCTATTCTAAAAACCATTAAGTTCAATAAGTATTTTAGTTTCCCATTTTTTGAAGCATGTATATCTTTTGTAATAATGATTATCGTCATTCTTTTATGGGGTGAATGGAATTCAATTCTAAACGAAAATTTTGATTCTTATTTATTTTTCTCCATTGCTGCATTTATTAGTTGTGTTGGAACAGTCTCATATGTAATTGGAATACAAAAAACATCTATAGGTGTTGTATTTACAATAGCCTCAAGTAGCAATGTTCTAGTTGCACTTTTATTTGATATTTTCTTAAACTCTGTAAGACATTCTGCTTTAGTTTTATTAGGTGCATTTTTGGTTTTATCTGGTATTTTATTGATGAATATTAAGAGCTTTACTTCTCATGAAAAACAAAGAATAATTGGAGTCTTAGGTGGAATTTTAGCTGGTTCAATGTGGGGTATTGCTGTATTTTTTAACGATAGAGCTCTAATAGATGGATCTGTACTTAACGGAACCTTAATTAGAGCTATTGTATCAATGATTACATTAACTCTTGCTAGTTACATATTTAGACAAAAAATAGAAAGAATAATTGAAAGAATACAATTCATAAAAATACTTTCAGCAGGTTCGCTTATAACAATATCTAGTTTGTTTTGGTTTATATCCCTTGATTACACTTCAGGTTCATTAACCGCAATGTTTGGAAGTACTTCACCTATATTTGCTATAATTTTTGGATATTTCTTTTTGAAAGAAAAAATCTATAAATTGGAATATTTGAGTATTCTTTTAGCTTTTGTGGGAATAATGATAATTATTTTCTTTAAGAGCTAATTACAATAAGTAAGACCAAGCCACACCAATATAAATGGTGCTATAAACATTAATATACTTATTACTCTTGAAAATTTATTCATAAAAGCAACGAATTTATTTTAATACCTGAATAATTCTAGCACTATAATTTTTTCAATGGTGTTAAGATTTACAACAGTTTTACAAACGAAATTTATTTTCTAAATGACTTGAATTTAATTAATACAAATCAAACTTTTCCTTTAATCCTTCTTTTGACATTAATTTTGCTTCTTTTTCTCTAACTTCTTTACATTTGATTAGAGTGTCTTCAGCTATATCTAAAGGAATTCTTGTAAGACCATCTTCATCTCCAATTATCAGATCCCCGGGATCAATAACTAGTTTTGCTACTTCAATTTGTGTCTGAGTTTCAATAAGATTAAATGGGCCATGACCTGGCACTCTTCCTGTTCCCCAAACAGGCATGTCTGCTTTCTTTATTCCTGGAATATCCCTTACAGAGCCTCCAGCAACCATACCAACTGCACCTAAAGCTTTTCCCATATGCGCCATTACATCTCCTATAATTGCTGCTCTTCCATTATCTTCTTCAATGTCTTGCAAAATTGCAAAAACAGGGTATTCAGAATTTTTTATATTTAAGTAGAGTTCATTAAAATCTATTTTTGATTTTGGTTCATCTAGAGGAGTTACCTTTGCAGTGACTGCAATTCCTACAACAGGATTCTGAAAATTGTAACATTTCAAATCAGGTGAAGTATAGTCAATATTTGCATCTACATAACCTCTTACGAGTATCATCGCATTTTGAACAGTAGCAGAATCAAATTCTTTGAAATCATTAATTAATTTATTTATATCCATTTTTATAACCCTTCATTAAATCCATCTTCTTGTTTCTTTTTTATATTCTATATAACCATTTAACTTATGAAGTTTTTTTTCTTCCTCTAATACAACATATTTATGTATCAATATTATTCCAATAATAGCGCCCACTAAAATACCAATTGAGAAAAGAATTATAGATATACCAATTGCTGATATAAAAAAAGATACATACATTGGATTTCTTGAGAACTTAAAAACTCCTGTATTAATAATTTTTTTAGTTGGAATGAATGGAGCAGGAGATTCATTATTAGAATAAAACGCTCTTAGGGAAAAAAGCATTATCACAATTGCAAAAATAAAAAGTAATAATCCCAAAATTATAAATAGAGTATTACTAAATTGAATTTTTCTAAAAATAATGTTTTCTATATTTCCACAAATAATACACGGTAGAAAAAAAATTACAGGCGGTATTCTTAGTCTTTTATTTATTATGTCTTCCTTACTAAATCAATAATTCTAGCAAAAATAATTGAAAGATAATGGTGGGCCCGGGATGACTCGAACATCCGACCTCTACTTTATCAGAGTAGCGCTCTAACCGGCTGAGCTACGGGCCCAAAAAGCATATAGAAACAATTTTATATCAAGATAATATAAATAAGTTAGGAAAAAATAAAAAATTTTCAAAGAATTTAAAACAAGAAGTGTTTTCACTTTGAAAACTGAACAGTGAATGAAAAGACCGTAAAAGTTTGTTCAGTTTGTACTTAAAGTACTTATAACAATAATGTGATTATTTGCAACAACCATGTTTATTACGAGCCCCTTCTACAATTAAGAGAATCTCGCTCAAGCAATAAAATAGAATTGTTGCACACACTAAACGACCGTAATAATAACTCAATTAAGAGTCTTATTTATCCTTAGAAAGGAGGTGATCCAGCCGCACCTTCCGGTACAGCTACCTTGTTACGACTTCGTCCCAGTCATCAGTCCCACTCTCGGCGTCTGCCTCCCAAAGGGTTAGCGCAACGACTTCAAGTGTTACAAACTTCCATGACGTGACGGGCGGTGTGTACAAGGACCGGGAACGTATTCAACGCAGTGTGCTGACCTGCGTTTACTAGCAACTCCACGTTCATGCAGGCGAATTTCAGCCTGCAATCCCAACTGAGACAAGTTTTATCGGATTAGCTCCCCCTCGCGGGTTGGCAACCGTCTGTACTTGCCATTGTAGCGTGTGTGTAGCCCAGGGTGTAAGAGCCATGATGATTTGACGTCATCCCCACCTTCCTCCCTTTTAAGGGCAGTATCGTTAGAGAGTGCAACTAACAAAGAGGGTTGCGCTCGTTGCGGGACTTAACCCAACACCTCACGGCACGAGCTGACGACAACCATGCAACACCTGTGTAAGCTCCCTTGCGGGTCCATCCCCTTTCGGTTCAGTACTACTTACATGTCAAACCCTGGTAAGGTTCTTCGCTTACCATCGAATTAAACCACACGCTCCGCTGCTTGTGCGGTCCCCCGTCAATTCCTTTGAGTTTTAGCCTTGCGGCCGTACTACTCAGGCGGATTGCTTAACGCGTTAACTTCGGCTCACGAGGGGTCGATGCCCCGAAAACCTAGCAATCATCGTTTACAGCGTGGACTACCCGGGTATCTAATCCGGTTCGCTCCCCACGCTTTCGTCCCTTAGCGTCAGAACTGTCCCAGTAAGTCGCTTTCGCCACTGGTGTTCCTCCAGATATCTACGCATTTCACCACTACACCTGGAATTCCACTTACCTCTAACAGTCTCTAGTCTGACAGTATCTCACAACATCTCCAAGTTGAGCTTGAAGCTTTCATATGAGACTTATCAAACCGCCTACGGACCCTTTACGCCCAGTGATTCCGGACAACGTTTGCAACCTACGTATTACCGCGGCTGCTGGCACGTAGTTAGCCGTTGCTTATTCATTAGGTACCTTCCTTGCTATTCCCTAATAAAAGAAGTTTACAACCCTAGGGCCTTCATCCTTCACGCGGTGTCGCTGCATCAGACTTTCGTCCATTGTGCAATATTCTTAGCTGCTGCCTCCCGTAGGAGTGGGGGCCGTGTCTCAGTCCCCCTCTGGCTGGTCGTGCTCTCACACCAGCTACCCGTCTTAGGCTTGGTGGGCCATTACCCCGCCAACAACCTGATAGGACGCAAGCCCATCCAAGAGCGATAAATCTTTCATTTATAAAAATTATTAATAAATCGTATGCGGTATTAGCACAGATTTCTCTGTGTTATTCCCCACTCAAGGGTAAGTTACTTACGCGTTACTCAGCCGTCTGCCACTAGATATATGCTTTCCGAAGAAAGCGATCTCGTTCGACTTGCATGCCTTAGACACACCGCCAACGTTCGTCCTGAGCCAGGATCAAACTCTTCAAAAAAAACGGTCTTTTCATTCACTGTTCAATTTTCAAAGTGCGATATCATAATTTAATCGTGAGATTAAAAAAATCTATTAGAAAAAAAATGATAACAAACGCTTAGGTAAATAACAATAATAAAATAAAAATATTAGAATTGTTAATATAATTTAAGCGTAGATTATAATTGTAACAAACTTTTAGGAGAAAAAACCATGGTAAAAAACAATCCTGGAGAACCTTACTCTAGAATTTCATCAGAAGAAGCATTAGAAATGCAAAAAAATGGAGATTCCACTGTAATTGATGTCCGAAATGAAGATGAGTATGAAGCAGGTCATGTTAAGGATGCAATTTGGATTCCAGTTGATGAAATTGTTCAAAGAATGGAAGAATTGCCAAAAGATGGTAATTTACTCTTTATTTGTGCAGTTGGGGCAAGAAGTGGTTTAGCTGCTGAATATGCTAGCTCTTTAGGAATAGATTCTTCAAGATTATTTAATATTGAAGATGGAACGCCAACTTGGATTAGCAAAGGACTACCAACTTCTAGTGGACACGATAAATGATAAAAAGTGATCCAAAAGTTCACGTTGTAGGATCAATAGCATATGATGATATTACTACTCCAGTTGGTAGTAGAAGCGACCTATTAGCTGGATCAGCTGTATATTTCTCATTAGCAAATTCTATTTACTCAAAAGTATCTATGATTGGCACCATAGGTTCAGACTTTAATGAAAAAGATTTATCATTACTAAATTCTAGAAATATTGATACCAGTAAAATTGAGCAAATTAATAATGGTAAGACATTCAGATGGAAAGGTAACTATCTGAAAAATTATGAAGACCCAGAAACCATTTATACAAGCCTTGGTGTTTTTGAAGACTTTTCTCCAAAAGTGGATTCCGAACTATCAAATTCTGGATTCATTTTTCTTGCAAATATATCCCCTGATATACAATTATCAATTTCTGAAAAATTAAAAAATAAAGATAGAGTAGTTGGATTAGATTCAATGAACCACTGGATTCTAGAACAAAAAGAAAAATTAATGGAAGTGATGAAAAATATTGATATTTTTTTTCTCAATAAGGGAGAAGCATTAAAACTTGCTGATAAAAAAACAATTGAAGAATCAGCTAAATATATAATTGAGAATGGTCCAAAATTATGTATCATTAAAGACGGAAAGAATGGCTCATATTTGTATTCAATTAATGGGGAAGAATTTTTTTGTCCAACATACAATATTGATAACATAGTTGATCCTACTGGTGCTGGAGACACATTTGCTGGAGGTTTTTTTGGGTTTATTTCTAAAATAACCAAACCCGAAATTAATGATTTCAAAGAAGCTATGATTTATGGATCAGCAACCGCATCTTTCACTATTGAAGGTTTCGGAACAGAAGAACTATTAAGAACTACAAAAGAAAAAATTAATTCTAGAGTAAAAAATATTAAATCAAAAATAGATTTGAGGAAAAAATGAATTACGATGTGAAGGATTTAAATTTAGCTGATGAAGGAAAAAGGAAAGCTGAATGGGCTGCTAAAGAAATGCCTGTTTTAGGCGAAATCAAAAAAAGATTTGAAAAAGAAAAGCCATTGCAAGGTTCTAAGATTTCTGGTTGCTTACATGTAACTTCAGAAACTGCTAATTTAGCCCTTACATTAAAAGCTGGAGGAGCTGATTTTTCATTATGTGCATCTAATCCTCTTTCAACTCAAGATGATATTGCTGCTTATCTAGTCTCAGCAGGAATTCCAGTTTATGCAATTAACGGTGAAGATAATGAAACTTACTATAAGCATATTAACTCTGTGGTAGAAAACAAACCAAATATAACTATTGATGATGGTGCTGATCTTGTAGCATATTTACACCAAGATAAACCTGAATTAATGTCAGAAATAATTGGTGGAATGGAAGAAACAACAACTGGAGTAATAAGACTTAAAGCTTTAGCTAATGAAAAAAAATTAAAATATCCTATAATTGCAGCAAATGATTCCCAAACTAAACATATGTTCGATAATAGATATGGAACTGGTCAGAGTACACTAGACGGAATAATTAGAGCAACAAATATACTTCTTTCAGGTAAGACTTTTGTAATAATTGGATATGGCTGGTGTGGCAGAGGTTTAGCTTCAAGAGCCAAAGGTATGGGAGCTAGAACTATAGTTTGTGAGATAGATCCAGTTAAAGCTTTAGAAGCTGTAATGGACGGGCATCAAGTTATGAAAATGGATGAAGCAGTTAAGGAAGGTGACTTTTTTGTTACTCTTACTGGAGGGCTTCATGCAATCGGTAAAAGTCATCTTGAAAATATGAAAGATGGAGCAATTGTTGCTAATTCAGGTCACTTTAATGTGGAAATAGACTTAGAGTCTCTTGAAGAAATGTCAGAGACTAAAAGTCGGGTTAGACCTTTCGTAGAGGAATATGTTTTAGAAAATGGTAAAAAAATATGTGTTCTTGGGGAAGGTAGATTGATTAATTTAGCTGCTGCTGAAGGACATCCTCCTTCAGTAATGGATATGAGTTTTGCTAATCAAGCATTGGGGTGTGAGTTTCTAAAAAAGAATAGTTTAGAAATAGGAGTTCACGTTCTTGCAGAAGATATTGATAAAGAAATTGCAGCACTAAAACTAAAAGCTATGCAAATGAATTTTGATAAATTAACTCCAGCTCAAGAAAAATACTTCAACTCTTGGGATATAGGAACATAAGAAAATTATAAAAAATAGGGACAAATAAATGAATAATAATTATCTTTTTACATCCGAATCAGTATCTGAAGGTCATCCAGACAAAATGTGTGATCAAATATCTGATGCAATTCTTGATGCATGTTTTAAACAGGATAAATTTAGTAGAGTTGCTTGTGAAACAGCAGTTGGTGGACAGCATGGCGAAGGATTCGCAATGGTTTTTGGAGAAATAACCACCAATGCTTCCATAGATTACACAAATATTATTAAAGAGACTATTAGAAACATTGGTTATACCAAAGAAGAGTACGGTTACACGCCTGAAAATATAAAAATTCTGAATTACATAGGCAAGCAGTCTCAGGATATTAAAGCAGGTGTAGATAATTCACTAGAAACCAGAGCATCTGATGAATCTAGTCAAGAAGGAGCTGGAGACCAAGGCATGATGTTTGGATATGCTTGTGATGAAACTGAAGAAAAGATGCCTTTGGCTATAACTCTTGCACATGAATTACTTATAAAACTAAGAGATTCTAGAAGATCTGGAGAAATAGATTACCTAAGACCTGATTCAAAGAGTCAAGTAACTTTGGAATATAACGATAAGCATGAGGTCTGTCGTGTAGATACAGTTTTGATTTCAACTCAGCATGATGATGGGGTTTCAAATGAACAAATGGAAAAAGATTTATACGAAAAGATAATTTCAGAAATAATTCCTTCTAATTTATTAGATAATGACACTAAAATAATCGTAAACCCATCAGGTAGATTTGTAATTGGTGGACCAGTTGGAGACGCTGGACTTACAGGAAGAAAAATAATTGTAGATACTTATGGAGGAGCAGCTAAGCATGGCGGAGGTGCTTTTTCTGGTAAAGACCCAACAAAAGTAGATAGATCTGCAGCATATGCAGCAAGGCACATAGCAAAAAATATATTAGAAACAAAAATAGCTTCGAAAGCAGAAGTTCAATTATCTTATGCAATTGGTAAAGCAGAACCTGTATCAATTATGGTCAATACATTTGGAACAGGTAAAGTAAAAGATAGTGTTATTGAAAGTGCTGTAAAAAAAGTATTTGATCTAAGGCCTTCTTCCATAATTTCAAGGTTAGAATTAAGAAATCCAATTTACCAGCAAACTGCCACTTACGGACACTTTGGTAGAAATGATCTTAATCTACCGTGGGAAAGAACTGAACTTGCCAAAGATTTAGAAAAGGCATTTTGAGAAAAAATCTGTATGAATTTTCAAATAAAATTTGGGACTGATGGTTGGAGAGCAACTCCTGAAACAGGCCTAAATTCTGAGAATATTACTATTTGTGCTCAATCTTTCGCTGACTATATCAACTCAAACTATCCAGGTAAAAAGTCTATAATAATAGGTTATGACACAAGGGTAGATTCTAAAAAATATGCTGAATTATCTGCAAAAGTGATCCAATCAAATGGAATTGAATCAGTACTATCAGAAACAGCTATTCCAACACCAATTATCAGTCATCACATAAAAAATTCAAATAAGATTGGTGGAATTATTATCACAGCTTCACATAATGCAAAAAACTGGAATGGCTTTAAAATAAGATCTGAAAATGGAATGAGCTTTGGTAATAAAGAAATAATAGAAGTTGAAAAAAGGGTTAGATATTATGAAAAAAATATCTCAGATATTAAATTAGATGAAAAGAAAAATATTAAGACTGAAAATATATTAAATTCCTACATAGATGATCTAAATAAAGTCGTTGATTTAAATCTAATAAAATCTTCAAACATAAAAATATCAGTTGATTATATGCATGGAGCAGTATCTGGAGTTTTAGAAAAAATATTGAGTAAAGATAATATTTTCTTAAGAAGTGAATTTGATCCAAAATTTCCAGGAATGGTTCAACCAGAACCAATAGGTAAGAATTTGAAATTATTAAGTCAAACAATTAATGATAATAAATGCCTGTTAGGAATAGCTTTTGATGGAGATGGAGACAGGTTAGGAATACTAGATGAGGAAGGAAATTCTCAATCAGCATCTGATGTTTTTGCATTACTAAGTGATTATTTACTTAGTAAAAATGCTAATAACCAAAGTATAGGTACCACTGTAACAATGTCTTCTGTTTTAGAAGATATATGTAAAAACTATGATTCTAAAGTAATTAGAACAAAGGTTGGATTTAAGTACCTTGCACCGCTATTAGAAAATAATGAGGTTTTTTTTGCTGGTGAAGAAAGTGGTGGATATTCTCTAAGAGGTCATCTTTATGATAAAGATGGCATATTATCTTCATTATTATATTTAGAATATTTGATTACAAGTAAATCGACCCCCAAAATTTTACTTCAAACTCTATATGAAAAATATAAGAAAAGATTTTTTGAAAGACTAGATATTGAATTTGAACAAAACAAAAGAGAAGAGATAAAGGATAATATTAGCTTATTAGAAAAATATCTGCCTAAGTATAAAGAGATAACTAAGTCAGACTCTACAGATGGGAAAAAAATATTTTTTGAAGATGGTTCTTGGATTTTAGTTAGATTATCTGGAACAGAGCCAATGTATAGAGTATATGCAGAGACAAATTCTATAGAAGATTTAGTAGAATTAAAAGAACTAATTTCTGAATACTTTAAAAATTGATTTTTTTATATATTTATCAAATTAATTGATATTCAAAACGATAGTTTGAGTATAATAAAATAGATAATTATCAGAATGCCGGGGTGGCGGAATGGTAGACGCGCCAGACTTAAAATCTGTTGTCCGTATAGGGCGTGGGAGTTCGAGTCTCCCCCTCGGCACCAAAATTAAAGTATATATTTGATAAAATGATAAGATTAGGCGACGTGGCGAAGTGGCTAACGCAGTGGTTTGCAAAACCTCCATTCATGGGTTCGAATCCCATCGTCGCCTCCAAAATTTAGAAATCGGGTATATATAAATGTTATATAAATTTTTATTAATTCTGATTTCATTCATAATTATTCTAGCTTGTTCAAATGAAGTTGAATCAGTGACTAGCGTAGAGCCAAAAGTTGAACCTAATTTCTCTGAAAAACCATCACCTAAAGCTAAGCTAAAAGAAAGAATAAAAGAAATAAAAATAACTGAAAGTAAGTCTATTTATGATCTAGAAAATGAATATGATACTTCAAATAGATTAATCGAACTTGGATGGAATAAACCTACTGAAAAAAGCCCCGAATTTGCAATGACTGATGACTTAAGTCTAGCAGCGTTAAATAGTGTTGTAGAAGGAGTAAGTATAGGAACAGAATATTTAGGCAATTATGGGCCATTAAAGGTTTTTATTATAGGTAGTGACATAGATGAAGCTAAAATAGTTGCAAAAGAATTTTGTGAATGGGCACGGAAGGACAATATTGAATACTGTATAAATAAAGACCAAGGTATTGAAATTGTTGAAATGGCGATATATGAGGGCAATAATGGTTTTGCTCAGCACTCAAGACACTTAGAACCACCAAATCAATCTTTTGTAATGGGTAATCCAGACAAAAGTGCTGTAAAAATAGCAATACATGAGTATGTTCATATATATCAAAACGCTCATATAGTAGATGGCTGGTGGAATGATAAAGAAGATTATGTAGGACTACCAAGATGGCTAGAAGAAGGAAGTGCTGAAATATTAGCAAGGTATCTTGTGGGAGATTATGCAGATTATTTACGTGAAAGTCTAAATATTGCAAAATATTTTAAAAGAGATAATCCAAATATATCAATCAGAAATTTAGAAAATGAAGAAGATCTAAGAATATTGGAGAAAAAAGATTGCTTAGGTGGTCATTGTGTAGGGACACTTCAATATGAAACAGGAGCAGTTGCAACAGCTTTACTAATAAACCAAACATCTATGGATTATTTCTATAAAGAATACATACCCAAGATTGCATATTTAGGTGGAGAAAAAGCTTTTGAAACTTCTTTTAATATAACTATTAATGAATTTCATCAAATATTTGATAGTTTTTTAGATCTCAGTGTTGAAGAAATGATGAGTTTCCTAGATAAATATCAAGAATAAGTAAAATGATAATGATTAGAATCCAAAAAGCTCGTT
>RQOS01000019.1 GCA_008373205.1 SAR202 cluster bacterium | reverse complement strand
ATCTAGCTTCTCCAATGTTAGTTGTGTTATATGCTCTAGCTGGAACAGTAAATATAGATTTTTCAAATGATCCTATAGGGAATGATAAAGAAGGCAAAGCGGTGTATCTTGAAGATCTATGGCCTTCATCTAAAGAGATAGAAGATACTATTAATAAGTCTCTTACCTCAGAAATGTTTATTGATGAATATGAATCTGTTTTTCAAGGACCAGAAGAGTGGGTAAAACTCTCTTCATCTAAAGGTAATAAATTTAATTGGGAGAAACAATCTACTTATATTCAAAAACCTCCGTATTTTGATGACTTTAATCTTCAACCTTCAAAGAAAAATGAAGTAAATCAAGCAAGATGTTTAGTAAAATTATCAAATTCAGTAACTACTGATCATATTTCTCCTGCTGGATCTATCCCACAATCAGCTCCTTCAGGTCAAATGCTGATTTCTAGTGATGTCCCAAGATTTGAATTTAATTCTTATGGGTCAAGACGAGGAAATCATAATGTTATGGTTAGAGGAACTTTTGGAAATATTAGATTAAGAAATCAAATAGTGGAAGAAGAAGGAGATTGGACTGTTTATTTTCCTACAGGGGAAAAAATGAGAATATTCGAAGCTTCTGAAAAATACTTACAATCAGAAACTCCCTTAATAGTTTTAGCAGGTAAAGAATATGGTACTGGTTCCTCAAGAGATTGGGCAGCAAAAGGGCCTGCTTTACTTGGAGTAAAGGTAGTGATTGCAGAAAGCTTTGAAAGAATTCACAGATCTAATCTTGTTGGTATGGGTGTTATTCCACTCCAATTTCTTGAAGGAGAAAATTCAGATAGCTTAAACTTAAATGGATCTGAAATTTATGACTTTGAAGGATTAGAAAAAACAATAGTCCCAAACTCAAAAATTAAAGTCAATGTCACAAGAGAAAATGGTGAAAAATTTAGCTTTTATACAATGATAAGAATTGATACTGAGATAGAAGCAGAATATTACTATAATGGCGGACTGCTTCCTTATGTTTTGAGAAAAATGGTGAAAGAATCTAGCTAATACTTGAAAAAGGAGTTGAGTTTATCCAATTAAAACTTGATTCGAGTAATATTCTAGGCTTAATATTTTGGTTACTAAGCATTATCTCATCACCTAAGCCTCCAAAAAGAATCTTAATTACTTCTCCTGGAATTTTTAGTTTTAGGATAGGTTTCAGTCTGAGATTTATATCTTCTAGTACATCTCTTAAGATATATGGTTTATAAGAAGTAATATTTACCGGACCATTGATTTTTTCATTCTTAATAATGTGTTCTATTGCTCTTAAGCTATCTATTAGTCCTATCCAAGGGAAATAATTATCTCCTTTCCCAAAACTGCTTACTCCTATTATGCTGCTATATTTTTTCATCATACTAATCATTGGAGATTTTTTTCCTAGAACAGTTCCTAACCTAAGATTTACTATTCTATAATTTTTTGATTTATGAATAGTTTCCCATTCCTCAACTAAATCGGGTAAAGCTCCTCTTCCTTTTGGAGAATTCTCATCTAAAATCTCGTTAGATCTATTACCATAAAAACCACAAGCAGAAGCAGAAATAAGTAATTTGGGTGGGTTTTTAGATTTATTTATAGCACTAATTAAAGTTTCTGTCGGATTAATTCTGCTTTTTCTTATTTCAGAAAAATCCTCTCTTTTTATAGGTCTAATAATTCTTTTCCCATTTAGATTTATTATAACGTCAGAGTTTTCAATGACTTTATGATTTATATTTTTATTCTCAGGATCCCAATAAAAATTGTCCTTATGTGTTTCTTTATTTCTATGTAGTCTTGAGATATTAAATTTTTTTTCCGACAAAAAATCGATTAAATTTTCTCCTAAATAACCACTAGAGCCTGTTACCAAAATTTTCATAGACTTTCTATAATATTATTTTTTGATGTTATACTATCAATTATTTTAACTAAAAAAATAATATTATAGAAAAGAAATAACACCCAATATAAAAATGAAACCAAAAATTACTGAAATTTCCACAAAGCTTAATGAAATATTAAGCTGTTTTGATTCAGAACAGAAAGATAAATTACTATTTGATTTTGAAGATCAAGAAAGATATGTATGGTACTATACACCCCATCCCCAAAATGGTTTACTTGTTTTTGATATGAAACCTTTTCAAAGAAAATTGGTATATGAACTACTAGAATTATCATATTCTAAAGAAGGATATGAAACTGCTAAATCTATAATAAATCTTGAAAATATATTAGGTGATTATGAGGCTAAACATTCAAACATGAATGATGGTGGAGCTGGTCACTGGGTTAGATCTACAGAAAGATACTGGTTAGCTGTTTTTGGTAAACCTAATATGAAAAATAAACCATGGGGTTATAGATTTGGAGGACATCACATAGGGCTTACAGTAAATTTTATTAATGATTCATTTACTATGCATCCGTTATTTTTTGGGTCAAATCCAGCTAAGGTTTTAGAAGGCCCAAACAAAGGTTTTAGGGCGCTTGCTAAAGAAGAAGATCTTGCAAGAAACCTGATATCTGAATTTTCTTCAGACAAAAAATCTCTGGCAATTTTATCTGAGATTGCACACCCAGATATATTAACAGAAAATTTTAGAAAATTTGCTCCAGAAGATTTTAATAAAGGTATAAAGTTTGATCAATTTAATGATTCAGAAAGAAAAAAATTAATTAATTTGATAGAAATTTATGTAAATAGATATAATAAAAATATTTCTGATTCTTATATGAAAAAAATAAAATCAAATGGATTTGAAAACACCTACTTTTCTTGGGCAGGATCGCTTGATGTAGGAGAAGGACACTATTACACTATCAAGCACGATTCTTTTTTAATTGAGTATGACAATACTCAAAATAACGCTAATCATATTCATTCAGTCTTAAGAGATTTTAATGGCGATTATGGTGAAGATATATTAGCCGAACATTACAAACTGAGCCATAGTTAAGTTGAAAGGATATTTATTATTTCACCATTTTCATCTAGATCTATATCAAATGCATTTGGTGAACTAGGTAATCCTGGTAATGTAATAATATCTCCTGCCAAAGTTACAATTTGTTTGGCGCCTCCTAGTACCCTAACTTCTTTAATTGGTAAAGTATGACCAGTAGGAGCACCTCTTAATTTTGAGTCTGCAGATACTGAAAGATGAGTTTTTGCCATACATATTGGGAAATCCCACCCTTGTTTTTCAAATAATCGTAAAGTTGTTCTAGTCATAGGAGCCCATGAGACTTTTTCTGCAGAATAGATTTCATTAGCTAATTTTTCAACTTTCTTAATAGGAGATTCTTTATCATCATAAAGTAAACTTATTTCTTGAGAATTATCTTCCATTTCAGATATATAAGATGCTAATTCTATCATTCCTTCTCCACCTTCAGAAAAGCCATTTGCAGCTATAGCAACAGAGTTATTTTCTTCACAAATTTTCTTTACCAAATTTATTTCATCAGAAGTGTCCTCAGGGAACATATTTATTGCAACAACAGATTTTAATCCATACTTTGAAACAATATTAATTGCATTTTTTAAGTTTTCTGATCCGTCAATAATAGCTTTTTCATTTTTCTCTGAAAGGTTTTTTATATCTAATCCCCCGTGCCACTTTAATCCTCTTATTGTTGTAACTATCACTGCACAAAAAGGCTTAGGGCCACCTTGTCTAACTTTAATATCCATGAATTTTTCGAATCCTAAGTCAGCACCAAAACCTGCTTCAGTGATCACAAAATCTGCGTAAGAAGTAGCTAAATGATCTGCTAGTATAGAAGAACATCCATGAGCAATGTTTCCAAATGGTCCCATATGTACAATTGCAGGTTGACCTTCTACCGTTTGAGCTAAATTAGGTTTTACTGCATCTTTTAATAATGCCATCATGGAACCCACAGCATTAATTTCTTTAGCTAAAACTGGTGTTTTATCTCTTTTCCAACCTACAACAATATTCCCTAGTCTTTCTCTTAGATCTTCGTATGAATCTGTAAGTGCTAAAATAGCCATAATTTCTGACGCAGAAGATATATCAAACCCTGTTGTCCTTAGAGGAGATGTGGAAGATCCTCCAATTCCTGTAACTATTGATCTTAGAGATCTATCTTCAGCATCAGTTACTCTTCTCCAAGTAACATTTTCAGGTAAAAAATCGCTTATAGCACTTCTGTAAACATTATTGTCAACCATTGCAGCAAGAAGATTATGCGCTGATTCCATAGCATGAAAATCTCCATTGAAATGAAGATTTATATCTACTGCTGGCTCAACAGTAGCTTTGCCTCCTCCTGTTCCTCCTCCTTTATGTCCAAACACTGGTCCAAGAGACGGCTGTCTAATTGTAAGTGCTACATTTTTATTCAACTTACCTAAACCTTGAGTTAAGCCAATAGCTGTAGTAGATTTTCCTTCTCCAAGTGGAGTAGGGGTTATTGCAGTTACAACTACTAATTTAGAATCATTATTATTTTTTTTAATATTTTCTAGAGGAATTTTAGCTTTAAATTTTCCATAAAGTTCTAAATCATTGGGACTTATACCTAACTCCTCTGAAATTTGTTCTATAGGTTTAATTTTTTTCATATTTTTTAGGATTATTTATAACAATTATAAGTAAACTTGAGATTATGCATAGACCAGACATAACAATTAACGAGTAAAAGTATGAGTCATAAACATCATACAAATATCCTACTACAACAGGTGCTAACATCATAGCTATCCCCATGGGTAAAGCATTAAACCCTAAAATAGTTCCATAATGTTTACCTCCAAAAAAATCACCACGAAAAGCGTGAAAAGTTGATGTTCTCATTCCAAAACCAATTCCCCAAAGAACAGACCAAAAAATAACATCAGTATAGGTATCTGCATAGGCTAGTATTATTAAAGAAATAGCTTGAATTACAAAGAATATAGGTAATGTAATTTTTTTATTAAATAAATCCCCAATTATTCCTCCTGAAATATGACCAAAAAACTGAAGTACGGCCATGAATGGTAAAATTGTTCCCGCGGTGATAATATCTAATCCTACTCCGTTATCATCTGTCATATACATAAAAATATGTGCAGATAATGCTCCTACAGAGACATTCGCAAATAAATGTGAAAATGCTAAAATCCAAAAAGGTTGAGTTTTAATAGCTTTTTTTGCAGAAATGTCAGTATTGGGTATCACCTTAGGATTTGATGCAAGTTTGTTAATTATATTTATATCTGGTTTTTTTCTAATTATGAAAGCAATTAGAGGTCCAGTAATTAAAAACATAATTGCTATAAAAACCATTGTAATTCTCCATCCATAGTTTTCTATAGAAAGGACCATAAAAGGCATAAAAAATCCACCAAATGAACTTCCTCCTATAACTAAACTCATAGCCGTAGCTCTTCTATGAGGCATCCAGACGTTAACTGCTGACATAGAAGGAACAAAGCCACCTATGCTTACACCTATAGAAACTACTAAATATGATAAGTAGTAGAAAACAATTGTATTTATAAAACTTAACCAAAATAAACCTAAGCTAGCAATAATGAAGCCGATAAGAATCATCTTCCAAGCTCCAAATCTATCTGTCATAAACCCTTCAATTGGACCTAAAAGTGCTCCCCCAAATCTTCCAAAAGATGATACTCCCGATACTATTGCTCTAGACCAACCAAATTCATCTTCAATAGCCTTAAATATTATGCTTCCTCCACTAAAAGTAGGGATGCTAGAAATAGCTGTATTTAATCCTCCGGCTAAACTAATCCACCATCCATGGTAAGTTTTTTTTAATCTTTTTATCATAACCCTTTACGTGTACACGGTATCAGCTACCTGTAAACAGGTATACGAATCCGTGTAATTAATTTCTTAGTAACTTCTTAGATTGATATTTGTAGAATATAGGTTCTCCAGTTGGAACCTCTAATTTATCTATACTTTCATCATCAATATTTTCGAATAACTTTATCATTGCCCTTATGCTGTTACCATGAGCTGAAATAAGTATATTTTTTTCATTTTCTAGACTGTTGTATATTATTTCTTTGCAGAATACTTCTACTCTGCCAAGAGTATCTTTTAATGATTCTCCTCTTGGGAATTTATTTTTTGGAATTTCCTTAAATATTGGTAAAGATTTATCATTTATGAATCTACTTTCTTCTAATAAAGGTGGTTTCGTAGTATAGTTTCTTCTCCATTCAAATACTTGCTCTTTACCATATATATCCGATGTTTCTTTTTTATTTAATCCTTGTAAATTTCCATAATGTCTTTCGTTAATGCGCCAATCTTTTATTATTTGTAAACTTGATAATCCTAGTTCATCTAATATTATTTTGCATGTGTCGTGAGCTCTAGAAAATATAGAACTATAAGCCATACTTATTTGGATATTTTTCTTCTTGATCTTTTTAGCTGCTTCTTTTGCTTCAATTATTCCAGCATTTGATAAATCTATATCTGTCCAGCCTGTGAATCTGTTTTCTTCGTTCCACAAACTTTTTCCATGTCTAACTAAAATTAAGAAGCTCAATTTGTATCCTCACTAAGATATTGATATGTTATCAATAATTTATAACAAGTTTAAGCTTTTGATCTTTTATAAATGTTTTAATTTCATTTATGTTTTCATGTTCACTGGGAATCTCTAATGCAAAAACATATTTTCTTGAAGGTGTGTATATTTTTGACTCTTCATAACATCTGTTTGAGTAGTCTGAATCAGTCTCTAGTTTTCTTCTATCACAAGGTTTCATGTCGAAATACTCTATTGAATCTCTATTTTTATCAAAATATATTATTGTGATAGGGAAGTGTGTTTCATACATCCAAAAAGCAGAAGATTGTTCTGTTTTATACTCAAAAAGCATGCCATCTATTGGATTGGGGAGATTTTTTAAGCACATCAATCCTTGTAAATGCTCACTTTTTTTATCAGCATAAAATAAATTCAATTTATAATTTATTTCTTTAGATTTTAGTGATGCAGAAATCTCTGAATAATTTTTTTCTATATTTGAGCAAAAGTTTGATTCAACAAACTCATTTGAATTACTGCATGCGACGATTGAAGAAATTGAACTGATAATGATAATTACAAATATTTTACTCATTCATCTAAAAGTTTTTTTACCTTTCTTGGTATTTCAAACTTTATTTCTTCGTCTATATCATGGAATCTAATGACTTTTTTGGGCTCTAGTTTTTTTACTATTTCATAGACCAATTTATCTGGTGTAGAAGCTCCTGAAGTAATTCCTACTTTTTCAATTCCCTCTAACCATTTTTTTTCTATTTCATCGTATGAATTAATTAAGTAAGCATTTGTTCCTGATTGGATAGACACATCTCTTAATCTATTGCAATTAGATGAGTTTGAAGCTCCAACAACTAATATTAGGTCGACTTCTGAAGCTAGCTTAACTGTCACTTCTTGTCTATTTGTTGTTGCATAGCAAATATCATTCCTGATTTTAGCTTTTGGGAATACATCTTTTATTTTATTGACTGTGTTTTCAGTATCTCTGACTGATAGTGTCGTTTGTGATAGAACTATAACATCCTCATCTTTAACAGAATCATTATTTTCTAAATTAAACTCGTCTCTATCATCAATTATTTTCATATTAGCTTGACCTGAAGTACCTATTACTTCCTGGTGACCTTTATGTCCTACTAATATAATATTCTTTCCTTCTTTAGAGTATTTTTTTGCTTCATTATGAACTTTAGTTACTAATGGACATGTAGCATCTATGACTCTTAGGTTCTTTTCTTCAGCAAGTTTATAATCACTAGGTGGTGAACCATGGGCAGAAAATACAACAACCGAATTATCTGGAACATCTGATACGTTTTCTACTGTTATTGCACCTTTAGATTCAACTTCTGAAACAACAACTGGATTATGAACAATTTGATGCTTTACGTATACTGGAGCACCATATTTTTCAAGAGCTATTTCAACTAGGTCAATAGCAAGCACTACACCTGCACAAAAACCTCTGGGGCTGGCTAGATAAATTTCCATAAAAAATATTTGTATATTGTAAATTATAAACTTTTTTTAATATTTGATTATAAGATTATGAAAAATTTTACCCTTTATTTTTTCTCAAAAGTTATTATTTTTATTTTTAATATTTGATAAATTATGAATAAGGAAAAATTTAGTTTATGAAGAATTTGCAAAAAGGTCCATTAATAATAAGCGGAAATGCCCACAAAGACTTATCTAAAGATATTGCTAAGTACATTGGACAGGACTTAACTAAATCAGAAGTATTTAAGTTCATAAATGACAATACTTTTGTAAGAATATTAGAAAACGTTAGAGAGAGAGACGTTTTTATAATTCAACCCACCTCATTTCCAGTAAATGACCATATTATGGAACTATTAATAATGATAGATGCTGCAAAAAGAGCTTCTGCAGGAAGAATTACTGCAGTTATTCCTTATTTTTCTTATGCTAGAACAGATAAAAAAGATCAACCTAGAGTACCAATTACTGGAAAATTGATTGCTGACTTGGTTACTACAGCTGGAGCAGACAGAGTTATGTTGATGGATTTGCATGCAGGTCAAGTCCAAGGATTTTTTTCAGCTACGGTTGACGAATTAACAGCACTACCTATTCTGGCTAGATATTTTATTGAAAAAAAACTTGATGACATCGTTGTAGTTTCTCCTGATATTGGAGGGACTAAAAGAGCAAGAGATTTTGCTAACAAGCTAGGGGCTCCTTTAGCAATTATTGAAAAAAGAAGAATTGGAAACAAAGATACTGTTGAATCTCTAAATATTATTGGAGATGTTAAAGGTCAATCAGCTGTTTTATTTGATGATGAAATAAATACTGGTGGAACTATGTTAGCTGGATCTGTTTTGTTGAAAGAAAATGGTGTTAAGGATGTTTATGTTGCTGCAACACATGGAGTTTTCCCCGAAGATTCTATAGAAAAAATAGTAAATTCAAAAGAAATCAAAGAAGTTGTTGTTACCAATTCTCTACCAATAAATTACAAAAGTGAAAAGCTTAAGATTTTATCTATTTCAGAACTGTTGGGTGAAGCAATTAAGAGAACTAATAGGGGAGACTCTGTAGGAGCACTATTTCTTTAGTTATATGTTAAATATCCTAAAAAAACTTATAGGTAATTCTAACGATGATGAGATTAAAGACCTATACAAGATAGTAGATAGAATTAATTTACTTGAGGAAAATTATATTAATCTTTCTGATCAGGATTTAAGAGAACAAACAAATAAACTAAGAGAAAAATATAAAACAACTAACTCTCTTGACTCTATCTTAGAAGAAGCATTTGCCTTAGTCAGAGAAACTTCAAAAAGATGTCTTGGAATGAGGCATTTTGATGTTCAAATGATTGGTGGTATTTGTTTACATCAGGGTAAAATTGCTGAGATGAGAACTGGTGAAGGAAAAACTCTTATAGCTACTCTCGCAGCATTCCTAAATACTTTATCTGGAAATAGCGTACATGTAGTTACAGTTAATGATTATTTGGCTAAAAGAGATGCTGAATGGATGGGGAAAATATATAAATTCTTAGGTTTGAGTGTTGGTTGTATACAAAATAGTGGATCTCTAATCTTAGAAAAAAACGATGATTCAAATGATTATAACCTTATAGAAGTTCCACGTCCTGAAGCCTATAAATCAGATATTATCTATGGAACTAATAATGAGTTTGGTTTTGATTATTTAAGAGATAATATGGCTCAAGAAAAAAATGAAAAAGTTCAGAAAAACTTAACCTTTGCTATTGTTGACGAGGTTGATAATATACTTATAGACGAAGCTAGAACTCCTCTAATTATATCTGGCCCAGCTCCTGATAAAACACAAGACTATAAAAGATTCTCCAATATTGCTTCAAAATTAAAATTAGAAGAAGATTATCAAATTGATGCCAAAAGGCAGTCAATTGCATTAACAGAAAAAGGTATTGATAAGGTTGAAAAACAATTATCAGTTGAAAATCTATATTCTGAAGAAAATCAAATCTACTCTCATTTATTAGAAAATTCAATAAAAGCTGAAAATTTCTATATTAAAAATCAACAGTATGTAGTCAGAGATTCTGAAATTATTATTGTTGATGAGTTTACTGGCAGACTTATGGAGGGAAGAAGGTATTCTGATGGTTTACATCAGGCACTGGAAGCAAAAGAATCTGTCTCAATAAATAGAGAATCAGTTACTTATGCGACAATAACTTTACAAAATTATTTTAGACTTTACGATAAATTATCAGGTATGACTGGAACCGCTGCTACTGAAGCTGAAGAGTTTAAAAAAATATATGAATTAGAGGTTTTAGAAATTCCAACAAACAAACCTTCTCTAAGAGATGATTTAGCTGATCAAATATATATGACTGAAGAAGCTAAATGGAGAGCTGTTTCTAATAAAATCAAAGACTTAAATCACCAAGGGTCTCCTGTTTTAGTGGGTACTACGACTATTGAAAAATCTGAATATTTATCGAAATTATTAAAATCTAACGGAATAAAGTGCAACGTACTTAACGCTAAACAACACGAATCTGAAGCTTCTATAATTTCTCAAGCTGGAGCACCCTTTTCAGTTACAGTTTCAACTAATATGGCAGGTAGGGGAACGGATATTATACTTGGAGGTAATCCTGATAATTATAAGAGCGAAAATGAGTGGAAATCTAATCATGATAAAGTGATTAATTCTGGAGGCCTTTATGTTATTGGTACCGAAAGACATGAGTCTAGAAGAATTGATAATCAACTAAGAGGAAGGTCTGGCCGACAAGGAGATCCCGGTACAACTCAATTTTATATCTCAACTGAGGATAGCTTAGTGAAAAGATTTGGAGGAGATCGAATCAAATCTGCTATGTCAGCATTCAATTGGGATGAAAATGAAGCTGTAGAAAATAAGATGATCTCTAGATCAATTGAGTCAGCACAATCTAAAGTAGAAGCATATCATTTTGAAATTAGAAAAACTTTAGTTGATTATGATGACGTAATGAATACTCAAAGAGATGTGATTTATAAGTTAAGAGATAAAGGACTATTTGGAGATAACCTTGATGATGATATTCATAATTATCTTGAAGAGGAAGTAGAATCTTTTTTTGAAAATTATGATGAGCTTGATGACCAAGATAATATAAATAAAATATTTTTTCTTAGGAATCTTTTTCCAGAGGAATATACTAGTAATATTAATTTAGATGATCTTAATAAAGAGTCTCTTATTTTAGATGCGAAGAAAATCTATGAAACAAGAAGAGAGAACTTAAATGAAGAAATATCCAAGAAATTAGATAGTTCGATTTTTATTCACTCAATTGATTCTAAATGGGTTGAACACTTAACAGTTATGGATAATATGAGACAGTCTATTGGTCTTGAAGCAATAGGGCAAAGGAATCCTTTGATTCAATATAAAAAAATGGGATTTGAGATGTTTTCTCTTCTAGTTCAAAATATAAAATCTCAAATTGTTAGTGATTCAATAAGGGTAAGTAACATACAAAATAAAAGTAATCAAAATTATAAGACTCAAAAACAAGATTTTGAACAAACTAGACAAAATATGACAACTGCCTCAAATAGTGTCAATCAGTCTAATAATTCTAATCTTTCTAGACAAGAAAGAAGAAGGTTAGAA
Source organism: SAR202 cluster bacterium (assembly GCA_008373205.1). Lineage (GTDB taxonomy): Bacteria > Chloroflexota > Dehalococcoidia > Lucifugimonadales > Lucifugimonadaceae > TMED-70. The sequence continues at coordinate 22,328 of RQOS01000019.1, read as the reverse complement.
AGATTAAATAAGAAAACAAATAAGAAAAGAAAATAATTTTATAAATGTCTGAAATTAGTATTGATGAAAAGAAAATAATAAATGATTTTTCAGATATAGATGAAGATAATTATAGATCTCATATCTTAAAAATTATTTCTTTATGGAAAATCGATAATAAAAAAAAATATGACTTTATAGTACTAGAAGAAGCATTCAATTGGAAAAGATTAGCATATCTAATTTTAGATAATATGAATGTGAATAAGATTTTAAAATCTAAGATTCTATTATGGATCTCTTCTCCTCATCTATATGCTGGTTTTTCTGAAAAGGAATTTAAGGGATTGATTGGGTACGAAAAATATTCTGCTCATCTTTCTTATTTTTATGGAATCATAATCGAAAGATGTTTACTGTGCTTTGTTGAACAAGAATTAATTAAACGTCAAACTTCATACGGTAATTTTGTAAGATTTAATCCTGATGATGCTTTTCAGAAAATTTATGAATTTTCATTCACTGAAATGTTTAAAGAATTTTGTGAAGAATATAGAATAGATATAAATAATTATAGTGAATTGGATGATGAAAAATTTACATATTGGTGTTTTAAGAAAAGAGTTGATTTTTCTGAACCTTCAAAGCTTGCTTCTGACACAAAAAAAGGAACTACATTCTTATTTAGGCTATTAAGTTCTGAATCCAAAAGATTAAAAATTAATAATACAAAAAGTTTTTCAACTAAATCTAAAAATATAGATTATGCTTTTTGAAAAATTTTAGATAATATTTCCATGGAAAAAACAAATAAAAATTATAAAAAAATAAATCCTAAGGAATTGCCAAAAAGATTTGATTATCTCTTAAAGGAAGATTTTTGGAGAAATGAATGGGAAACTAACAATATCTATTCTAGATCCAAGAATCAAGCTAGAGAAAAATCATTTGTGATTGACTCGCCTCCACCTACTGTTTCAGGATCTCTTCATGTTGGGCATATCTTCTCATACACTCATCAAGACATCATAGCCAGATATAAACGAATGCAAAAATTTAATGTAGTATACCCAATGGGTTGGGATGATAATGGTCTTCCTACAGAAAGAAGAGTTCAGAATATTTTTGGTGTTCGAATAGATAACAATGTTTCTTATATAGAAAAATTAAATGTTGAAAAAGAAAAGAAAAGATTGGGTTTAGATAAAGATACTCCTCTTATTATAAATAGACAAAATTTTATAGAAATGTGTCATATTGTCACTGCTCAAGATGAAATAGTTTTTAAAGATTTATTTAGAAAAATGGGCTACTCTATAGACTGGAAAGATGAATATGCAACTATTGATAATAGATCTAGGAGAATATCTCAACAATCATTCATAGATCTTTTTGAAAAAAAACATATTTATCAGTATGAATCACCTACAATGTGGGATATAGACTTTCAGACTGCTGTGGCACAAGCTGAAATTGAGGATAGAGAGACTCCTGGTGCATATCATGATATTAGATTTACGATAGAAGATTCTGAAAAAGATTTAATTATTTCAACAACTAGACCAGAACTTTTAGGTTCTTGTGTAGGTATAACTGCTCATCCAGATGATGAAAGATACAAACATCTTTTCAATAAAAAAGCTATTTCTCCAATATTTTTTGCTCCTGTACCAATTTTTCCTAGCAAACTTGTGGACATGGAAAAGGGGACTGGTATATTAATGGTTTGTACATTTGGAGATCAAACAGATGTGATTTGGTGGAGAGAAAATTCCTTGCCACTAAGGCAACTTTTTGGATCGAATGGTAAAGTCTTGAATATAAATTATGAAAATGAAGAAAGTTCTTCAAATTGGATAAGTATTAACCCTGATAAAGCTAATAAAAATATCTCTAAATTATATGAAAAATCTCTAAAGCAATCGAAAGATATTATTATTGATATGTTAAGAGATTCTGATAATTCTCTTAATAATAAAGAACCGTTAGTATCTGAACCTAAAATAATATCTCATCCAGTCAGATATTATGAAAAAGGGGATTCACCTATTGAATATTTATCTTCAAGACAATGGTTTGTTAAGATAACAGATAAGAAAAAAGATCTCTTAAGGATGGGAGAAAAAATTAAGTGGCACCCTGATTATATGTCTAAAAGATTTGAAAATTGGACGGAAAATTTAGCTATAGATTGGTGTATAAGTAGACAAAGATTTTTTGGAGTACCTATACCTGTTTGGTATAGAACTGATGATAAGGGTGAAGTAAATTATAATGATGTAATTTTACCAAATATTTCAGATTTACCGATAGATCCAGATATAGACACTCCTAATGAATTCCAAGAAATTGATAGAGGCAAACCTAATGGTTTTGTTGGTGAAAAAGATGTTTTTGATACTTGGTTTACATCCTCTATGACTCCACAAATCATCGCAAAATGGGGCCTAGAAGATCAAGATGAGATGAGCTCTATATTTCCTATGGATATAAGGCCTCAAAGTCATGAAATTATCAGAACATGGGCATTTTATACTATAGTTAAGGCTTACTTACATCACGATACTATTCCATGGGAAAATGTAGTGATTTCTGGTTGGATTCTTGATCCAGATCGAAAAAAAATGAGTAAATCAAAAGGTAATGTGATCACTCCCATAGATACTATAGAACAATATGGTGCAGACGCAGTAAGATATTGGGCTGCATCCGCTCGATTAGGTACTGATACTACTTATGATGAAAATGTTTTTTTAGTTGGAAATAAGCTTGTAACTAAAATGTATAATGCTGCAAAGTTTGTACTTTCTCATGATTCTTACCAAATTAATAAATTAAATGAAATTGATGCGTCCTTTCTAAAAGATTTAGAGGAAATGGTTAATAATGTAACTACTTATTATGAAAAATTTCAGTTTGCTCAAGCTTTACAAATCACTGAAGAATTTTTTTGGAACACATATACAGATAATTATTTAGAATTAGTAAAAAAACGAGTTTTTAATTCTGATGGAGATGACAAAGCTTCAGCTGTAACATGTTTGAGACTCGGACTTTCTGTAATCTTAAGACTACTTGCACCTGTTTTACCAACTATTACAGAAGAGATATGGTCGTGGTGCTTCAAGGACGAGTATGATATTAATTCAATACACCAATCAGATTGGCCATCTTCAGATGAATTTACTGAATATAATAATCCTAAATATAACAATTCATTAGAAATTGCTATTAGGGCTATAAGATCTGTTAGACAAACTAAAACCTCAGAAGGAGTAGGATTAGGTAAGCCTGTAAGGAAAATTAAAATTCAAACAAATGAATATAATTTCGAGGTGATAGAAAGTATTATTGAGGATTTTAGTAATGCATCAGGTTGTAGTACTTTTATAAATGAAATTTCAGATAACGATGAGATTTTAACAGAAATTCTGGAAAAAGAATCCGAATAATTATAAAGATCTATAACCTACTTTTCCTTTGTACTTGAAATTTTTTTTTTCAATTCTTCAAATATCTTAGATTCGAATTCTCTAACTTCCTTACATCTTGCAAGAGCCTCTTCAGCTAATTCCATTGGAACTCTTGTTATTCCATCTGTATCACCAATTATAAGATCTCCAGGTTTAATTATTAGGTCTCCAACTTCAACTTCAGTGTTAGTTTCAATTAAATTAAATGGGCCATGTCCTGGAACTCTCCCTGTAGCCCATACTGGCATCTCAGCAGCAGCAATACCTGGTAAGTCTCTGATTGATCCACCGTTAATTACTCCAACAGCACCTAATGCTTTATGTTTTAAAGCCATTCCATCTCCCATGACGGCTCCTCTGCCTTTATTTTTTTCAATATCAACTATTACACCTATTACAGGTAAATCAGAAGCATCAATTTGATCGTAGTAATCGTCCCAGTCTAGTTTATTTTTTGGTTCGTATAGTGGGGTAACCTTACATGTTACTGCAATTCCAACAACTGGTTTCGGCCCTAGATAATAAGATTTAAGTTCAGGACTTGAGTAGTCAATTTGTTCTTTGTCATAATTATCCATTGTCATCAAGGCATTTTGAACGGTTGCAGAATCATAATCTGCTAAACCTTTAATTATTTTACTTAAGTTCATATCACTCCTATTCAAGTTCGATGTTAAGATCTTCTCCTGGGAAGAATTCTAACCAAGGTTGAAAATTTTCTACAAATATCTTACCTTGATCAACAGATTCTAATCCTTTTATTGCTCTTGATGGATCATAACCTGTAGTTTTGGCCAAAGCCTCTATACCTCTCTTAGTTTCTCTTACTCCACCAACTATGAAAATATCTTTATCATCATTTTCAACGACTAGATCTAGTCCCATTTTTCTTGTTCTCCAATAGAGTCTCAAATTATTCTCCTAATCTATATATTCAATTGTTCTGTCTAGAATTTTATGAGCTAACTCTGATTTTTTCATAAGAGGTAGATCATCACAACCTTCTTTATGAACTAAAGTAGCTTTATTATTATCTGAACCAAATCCGCTTCCTTCTAAAGTTATATCATTTGCAACTATCAAATTACAATCTTTACTTGATAATTTTTTCTTGGCATTTTCAATTAGATTTTCTGATTCTGCAGCAAAGCCAACTTTAACAATTTTCTTATTATCGATTTCTGCTAATATATCTGGATTTTTTTCTAAATCTATAGAACTTAATTTTTCTTTTTTGATCTTTTGCTCAAATTTTTGCTTTACTCTATAATCTGCTACTGCGGCTGACATAATAATTAAATCATTATTATCAATTTCTTTAAGAATTTGATCTTTCATTTCAATTGCACTTAAGACAGGAATTTTTTTTACTCCATTAATTGAGTTTTCATCCATTCTTCCATGAACAAATGTAACTTTTGCACCACGGTCTCTTAGGGCTTCTGCTATAGCAATTCCCATTTTGCCAGAAGACCAATTAGATATAAAGCGTACTGGATCTATTGATTCAATGGTCGCTCCTGCTGTGACTATGGCTCTAATATTTTCAAAATCTTTTTTTTTTGAAAATATTTTGTTTATTTCTTCCAAAAGTTTATCTGGCTCCGTCATTCTGCCATATTCATTAATTCCAGATGCCAATCTTCCTTTTTCAGGTCCAGATATTATCATATCTAAATCATGTAAAATTTTTATATTAGATTGAACCTGTTTTGAATTAAACATATCTCCATCCATTGCTGGAGCTACGATGACAGGGGCTTTTGATGCTAATATAGTTCCTACAATAGGTTCACTTGAAATGCCAAGGGCAATCTTTGCTATAGAATTAGCAGTTGCTGGAGCTACAACAATTAAATCTGCCTCTTTAGCAATACTTACATGATCTATAGATAACTCAGTTTTACCTTCATAATATCCAGTTATGACTTCATTATGAGTTATTCCGGAAAAAGATGATTCTCCAACAAACTCTTTTGCAGACTCAGTCATAATTACCCTTAAGTTAGCACCCTCTTTTACAATAAGAGAAGCCAAGTAAACTGATTTATAAGCTGCAATAGAACCAGTTACGCAAAGAACAATATTTTTATTACTTAAATAAGTCATATATATATTTTAACCCTATAAATGATAAATGTTCATTATAGATAAATTCAAAATCTAAATTTGGGACTATTAATTCACCTCCACCCCCAGTGATAATTAATTTAATTTCTTTATTTTTTGAAACAATTTCTTTATATTTTTTGAAAACACCTTTTATTAATTCTACATATCCAAGAATAATTCCTGATTGAATAGATTCTGTCGTGTTATTTCCAATTATATTAGTAGGTGTTTTTAGTTCCACGGGTTTAAGTAATGCCGTAGAATTTGATAAGCTTTCTGAAGCCATATTTAATCCAGGAAGAATAGATCCTCCTATATATTCATTATTATCTGTAATGGCATTAAATACTAAGCAGGTACCTATGTCTAGAATAATACAAGGATTACCATATAACTTAACTGCAGCAACACTATCGACTAGCCTATCAATCCCTACATCATCGGGAGGATTATATTTATTAATTATTGGTAATTCATGCTTATGATTTAATACCAAAGGTTCTTTTTTTGTTAATATTTTCGAAGCCTTTGATACTATTTGAGTTTTGTTTGGCACAACTGAACTTATAATAGTATTTGTTGAGGATGCTTCATCATCACTTAAATTCAACAACTGTTTTATCGAGGTGGCTATTTCAAATTCAGATTTATTATCTTGAGTTGAAACCTTAGCGTTATAAACTAGATCTTCATTCTTGAACAAACCTAGATCAACATTACTATTTCCAATATCTATTGTTATTAGATTATTCATATAACTTATAATTACAAAATTTAATTATAAACTATCTGCCATGGGAAAAATTTTAGAAATTACTAATGCACAAGCTTTAGCGATTTCTATGTGTTCTTTTTGTGTCCCATGTGAAGCTCTTAATTGAATATAATGTATCCAGCTTCTTAAGGTTCCATTCATATACAATCTGCTAACTGTATTGCCTTCCGGTAAAACTACTCTAGCTTGTTCTTTTGCAATCCCATTTTGTATAGCCCACTCGTAAGTTGATATTGCATTTTCAATGACTTTTTTTTGCTTATTCGCCCATTCAATTTCTAATTCAGAATTCTCATTTTCTATAGAATTTTGTCTGTTTTTATTATCCTGTAATCTTGCTTCTCTGATTACAAAATCTAAGTCCTCAGTAGGATTTGCATATCTTTGGCTAAACTCTTGAAAGCTAAAACTTCTGTGTCGTAATATTTGCCTTGCTATATCTCTAGTTGTTTCAATTTCAAGACAAACATTTACCATTTCTAAAGGTGACCAGTGATAGTTTTTTATAAGATAATTAATTAATTTCTCACTTGTCTCTGAATTAAGTTGATTTGAAGGATTAGAAACTCTAGCACAAAATGCAATCAACTCTTGAATATCTGATAGCCCTAAATTTTCAAACTCATCTGAAGCTTGAGAGTAGCTTATAAGCTTAACATTTGAACTCATAATAATAGTCTAGATGGTTTTTCTAGAAGATCTTTAAATTCTTTCATAAAAACTGCTCCTTCAGCCCCATCTCCTACTCTATGATCAGCTGATAATGTAGCGTACATTACTTGTCTGATTTGGATATCATCATTAACAACTTTTGCTTCTTTTTTTACCTCACCCAAAGCAATAATTCCACTTTGCGGAGGAACGATTATAGCTGTAAATGAGTGAGTGCCAAACATACCTAAATTAGAAGTTGAAAAAGTGCCTGAAGTTAACTCTTGATTAGAAAGAGGATCTCCATTACCCCTAGCACGGTTTCCTAAATCTTTTGATTTAGAAGCCAAAGATAGTAAGTCTAAGTTTTGAGCATCTAATATTGCAGGAACAATAAGACCTTGTTCAAGAGCTATAGCAATGCCTAAATTAATACTTGAGTGTGAGATTAATTTATCACCATCAAAAGATGTATTCCATTTTGGATATTTTAAAAGTGAATTTATTGTTGCTTTGAGAATAAGATCATTAACAGAAACTTTAATTCCATTTTTTTCAATATCTTCGTTTATATCAGCTCTCATTTTCATAGCTTCAGTCATATCTATTTCAACTGTAACTTGAAAATGTGGTATTTCAGTTTTTGATCTAACTGTAACTCTAGCAATTGCTTGTCTCATTGAATTTAATGGAATATCGTTACTATCAAGAGAAATATTTTGACTTTTCCCTAATTGATTTGAAGAGATTAGAGAAGGCCCAGGTACATGATTCTCTACATCATCTTTAGTAATTCTTCCTCCCGGTCCAGTCCCATTTATATCAGCTAAATTTATATTTTTTTCTTTTGCTAATCTTTTTGCCATAGGAGATGCTTTTATTTGTACAGAATCAGAACTCAATGTAATGTCTAATGACTGACTTTTAGATGAATCATTATTTGATTCATCTTTTGCTAAAGTTTTTTCTGGCTCCGGTTCAACATTTTTTATTTCTGCTTTAGGTTCACTATTGTCTTCTTGAACATCATCAGGAACTTCTTCATCCATTTCTCCAATATATCCAATTATTTTTCCTACTTTGACAACAGATCCTTCACTAGATGTTATTTTTCTAAGAAAACCTTCGTTATATGCTTCCATTTCTACAACAGTTTTATCGGTTTCAATTTCTGCAAGCTTATCACCTTTAGAAACTTTATCTCCTTCATTTTTTAGCCATTTAACTATTGTTCCTTCAGTCATATCAGCTCCCATTGAAGGCATTGTTATTTCGTTAGCCAAAGTTTTCTCCTATAAGTTTAGTATTTTATTATTTATCTCATCCACTATCTCGTTAGGATCAGGATAAGCATTTGATTCTAAATTTTTATTATAAGGCCATGGAACATCTTTTGCTCCTATTCTAATTATAGGAGAATCAAGCCAATCATTAAAATTTTCTTGCACATCAGCTACTACTTCTGCCATTATTCCACCGTTTCTTCTTGAAGTATCTAGTGCTAGCAATTTATTAGTTTTCTTTACAGACTCCCCAATAGTTGCATAATCAATTGGACTTAATGATCTAAGGTCTATTATCTCCGAACTAATATTCTTTTTATCTAGAATGGTTGAAACTTCCTCGATAACTTTCATTCCTGCTCCATAGGAAACTAAGGTTATATCATTTCCTTTTTTTACTACTGAAGCAGATCCTAATGGAATTTCATAATATTCTTCAGGTACATCACCTTTTGTCCCATATAATAAAGCAGGTTCTGCAAATATCACAGGATTATTATCTTTTATGGCGGTTCTTAATAAACCAAGAGCATCTTTTGGATTAGAAGGACAAACACAGTAAAGTCCCGGGACTTCAGCTAACCATGTTTCAAAACTTTGTGAATGTGTAGCAGCAAGTTGAACTCCTGCTCCAGTAGGTGCTCTAATAACCATAGGAACATCTATTTGCCCACCTGACATATATCTAATATTTGCTGCCATGTTAACTATCTGATCAAATCCAACTAAAGAAAAACTGATTGACATAAGCTCAATAATTGGCCTAAGCCCAGCACTAGCTGCTCCTATGCCTGTACCAATGAATGTTGCTTCAGAAATAGGGGTATCCTTAATTCTTTCAGGACCAAATTTATCTAGGAATCCATCAGTAACAGCATAAGCTCCACCATATGCTCCTATATCCTCTCCTAGAATAAGAACATTAGGGTCATTTTGAAGAGCTTCTTCAAGACCTTTTTTTATAGCTTCTCTCATTACTAATTGGGGCATTTTAAGCTCTTTCTCTACTTACTTGTAGATATCATCATATACTTCAGAATTTTTTGGTTCTGAACTAGATTCTGCGAAATCAACAGATTCTTTTACTATTAAATTTACTTCTTGATTAATTTTTTCTATATCTTTTTGACTAGCTATACCAGCAGAAAGTAACCATTCAGGGAATCTTATAAGAGGATCTTGCTTTTCCCATTCTTTTATTTCGTCTGTTTTTCTGTATTTTTGCCCATCAGCAAGTGAGTGGCCAACAAATCTAAAAGTTTTACATTCTAAATAAAAAGGTCCGCCATTTTGACGAACCTTTTCAACTGCAATTTTTGTAGCTTCTTTAACCGCTAAAACATCCATTCCATTGACTTGTGCCGCAGGAATATCATAAGTGGAAGCTCCTGTATAAAAATCTTCTCCGCCAGCTCTTACTCTATCTATTGAAGATCCCATTCCGTATTTATTATTTTCTAAAATAAATAATATTGGAAGGTTCCAAACTGAGGCTAAGTTCAAAGTCTCGTGATAAGTACCTTGATTTGTAGAACCGTCACCGAAATAACAAACTACAATTCCTCCAGTTTTTTTATACTGACAAGCCAACGCCAATCCAGTAGCTAGTGGAAATTGACCTCCAACTATGGCATGTCCACCCATAAATTTTTTACCTGCATCAAATAAATGCATTGAGCCACCTTTACCTTTGGAAAGACCCGTACTTTTTCCAAAAAGCTCTGCCATTGATCTGTTAACATCCAAGCCTCTTGCAAGTGCATGCCCATGATCTCTGTAATGAGTAACAATATAATCTTCATCTTCTAGATTGGAAATTGATCCTACTGCTGTTGCTTCTTGACCGATATATAAATGTAGAAAACCTCTAATATTTCCTTTTGTATAATTTTCACCGCATGCAAGCTCAAACTGTCTTATAAGAAACATATTCTTATAGATATCTAGCATTTCTCTTTTTTCTATTGAAATTTTTGAAGATTTAGAAGTTTTTTTATTTTTTTCTTGTTTTAATGTCGCCATAGGCAAATTTTAATTGAACTTTCATATTACATCTAGCTTTAAAATTAGCATTTACATTATTTTTTCACATTAAGTAAAAATGCTTTTGTTACATTTTTTAGTAGCATTGCTATTGTCATAGGGCCTACTCCACCAGGAACAGGTGTGATTTTTGATGCGATTTCATATATTTCTTCAAAGTCACTATCTCCAATTAACCTATATCCATTTTTTTTTGTATTATCTTCAATTCTATTTACCCCTACATCAATTACTATTGAGTCTTTCCTAACCATATCAGCAGTTAGCGTATGAGGGAAACCAGTTGCTACAACTACTATATCTGCCTTAATTGTATGTGACTTAATATTTTTTGATTTGCTATGACATATTGTGACAGATGCATTGCCTAAATCTGATTTAGATGACAAAAGTAAAGCCAATGGTATACCAACTAATTTGCTTCTTCCAATAATCACAATATTTGATCCCTCAGTTTTTGCATTTATTTCATTAAGCAGTACCTGAACACCTAGGGGTGTTGCTGGAACAAATCTAGAATTACCTGAAGCTAATAATCCTAAGTTTTCATTAGTGAGTCCATCTACATCCTTAATTGGGGAAATAGATTGAATTATTTTTTCCTCATCTAAGTCTTTTGGTAATGGGAGCTGTACTATCATTCCATGGGTTTCAGAATCAAGGTTAAGCTCATTAATATATTTAATTAATTCACTTTCTGAAACATTTTCTTCTAATCTTTCCACATGGCAAAGTATTCCAGCTTTTTCACAAGCTCTCTCTTTTGCTTTTACATAAGATATTGAAGCTGGATTATTACCAACAAGAACTACAACTAACTTAGGGACACTATTGTAAATATTTTTTATTTTTGAGATTTCTTCCTTTAATGAATTTTGAATTGAAATACTAATTTTTTTCCCGTCTATCAAATTTGAAATTGTTTTTTCCTTTCAATCTAAAAAAATAACTTTATACTAAATAATATATATTTGAACTTTTAAATATGCTCCTTACTGGTATAGATATTATAGAAATTTATAGAATAAAAGAAGTTTGCCAAAACTATCCTGATAGATTTATGAGGAAAATTTTTACCAAACAAGAAATTGAATATTGCAGAGGACGTTTCCCGCAAATTGCTGCTAGATTTGCAACAAAAGAAGCAGTTATGAAATTATTGGGAACTGGAATTAGAGGGGTGCCATGGAAATCTATTGAAGTATACAGAGCTAGAGGAAAAGCTCCAAAAGTAATTCTTCATGGAAATGCAAAAAAGAAAGCAAATGAACTTGGCATAAAAGAAATTGCATTATCTATTAGTCATTCCAGAAATTATGCAGTTGCATCTGTTGTATCAGTATAGTAAAAAGATAAAATTGTTATAAAAAGTGCTAAAAGTGAAAATATTAAAGCACCGAAAATCAATTCTTCAAACACAGATAAGCCAGCTAAATTAATAGATTCGATCATTTCTTGTTGATCACTGGTATTTGAAGTAAAAATTTGTATGCCAGATACTAATTCTGAAAATCTTGCTGTCCCAAAAGTTGTCATAATGGATAGTCCAAAAATCATTCCAATCATTCTAGAAAAAGAAATCATAGAAGATGAAATACCTCTGATTTTTTCGGGTATTTTATTAAGTCCAGCATTGTGAATTGGGACTATGTAAATTCCAAACCCTAATCCAATTATCATTAAAATAAAAAATAATTCATCTGGTGGCTTGGATATATTTAGTGAGTAAAGAAAAATTCCAAATGAGCATATACAGCCCGAAATTATTAATGCGATAAAATTACTTAATTTTGATATAAATATTCCTAAAATTGATCCAACTCCAATAAATAAAGTTAAGTTTAACAAAGATAAACCAATTTCTAAATTATCCATTTGATGAATAGTAGATGCTGAAAGTGGAATAGTTACCATAATAACAATTAAGCTAGCTCCAACAAAAAAATGAATAAATGATGATGTCAAAAATGATTTATAATCGAATAATTCATTGGGTATAAAATTCTGTTGTTTTTTTAAAATTCTTATCAGAAATAATGATGATAAAACTAACAGAGCTAAAATTATTACCAAAGCAGAAAAATCAATTCCATTGTACTCAGATATTAAATAAGTAGAAAGAGTTATTATTACAGAAAAAATTACTATGTCAAAAATTTTTATTCTAGTATCAGCAATTCTACTTTTAGGTAAAAAATACATAAGAAATATTATCAATAATGATATTGGTATATTGATTAAAAATGCAGTTTCCCAATCAAAATATTCTACTATTAGGCTCCCCCAGAGTGGCCCAATTACTCCCCCTAACTCTGCAGAAGCTCCTATTAAACCAAATCCATATATCCAATATTTTTTTTCTAAAATTAACGATACTCCTACTATGCAGATTGGTATTATGGCACCTCCACCCATAGCTTGTAAAAATCTAAATATAATCATCCACATTAATTTTGAAGGAAAATAAGAATTCTCAGGTATTGAGTTTGTGATACCTATGAGTAAAGAACCTAAGGAAAAAATGATAAGAGAAAATATTAAAGTAGACCTATAGCCATACTTGTCACATATCTTTCCTGCAATTGGCATAATTATAGTAAAACCTAGAAGGTAAGAAGTTATTGTCCATGAAATTTTATTTAGTTCACCTATAGATATTCTTAAATCTAATACCATGCTGGGTAATAATGTGACAATTACTGTTTGATCATCAGCTGCTATAAAAACGGCTAAGCAAAGAATAGAGATATAGAAAATTTTTTTATATAAAATCAAGGTTCATTCCATTCTATTTCAACATTCCAGTTAGAAAATGAAATTTCTCGTAAAGTATTACTTAAGTCATTAGGTTGGACTTCTCCAAAAATTAAAATTTTTCTTACAAATCCTTCATCATTTATAAACAATTCAATATCCACATTTTTATCAGGAATTATTATATCTCCAACTAAAGAAGTTAGATTATTTGAATTAATATTTGCCCTCAATAGATACTCTTTATTTTTGTATTCAACCAACCTAATCGATTCTATTTCTGAATAAATATCTCCCAAAATATTTATAGGATCAATATTTCTAAATGGATTATCTTCCTCTGGAGTTTTCATCCAATCAAAAGATATTGGATTAGTAATCCAATACTGATCGTTTAGAGATAAATATGATAGTTTTATAAGGAAATTATTAGAGATTATTTCAGCATCTATCATGATATTTTTTGGTTTCTGAATATCACCATTTGCTCTAGAAATATTATAATTTCCAGGTAATTCAGTTGATCCATTTTTATGTTTTAAATCAAAAGAAAAAGATTTAGAATTTACTATTTTACTTTGTGATAAAGATATTATTTCTTCAGAACTTAAAGATTCGATTGAAACATTTTTTGAACAAGAAACTATTAACATTAGTAAAAAAAAATTCTTAGTGTAATTTATTAATTTATTTCTTTTGTCTGTCACTTGTTTTTTTAAATTTGAAAACTATTGTATATTTAACATTAACATTTACTTGGGGAGCTCATAAGGGCTGAGAGGGTATAAAACCGACCCATAAAACCTGAACTAGATAATTCTAGCGGAGGGAAGAATGAAAAAAAATATAATCTTAGAAAAAATTTATTATAGCTTCAACAACGAAGCTCCCATAATTAATAATCTTTCTTTCGAATTTCCTAGTGGTCAAACTATTGCAATTTTAGGACACAGTGGATGTGGTAAAAGCACTCTTCTTCAAATGATTTCAGGAATACTAAAACCTATTTCTGGCAATATTACGATAGATAACAACAAAGATTTACTCGGAAATATTTCTTACATGCAGCAGAATGACCTACTATTTCCTTGGTTAACTGTAAAAGAAAATGTTCTTTTACCATTGAAAATTCTAGGTGATAAAAGTCAATCAAGTTATGATGATGTAATTGAAAAGTCTAAAATTCTTGGGATAAATGAATATATTGATTTCTATCCAAATGAATTGTCTGGAGGATTGAAGCAAAGAGCTGCTTTTCTTAGAACTATCATACAAAGATCAGAATTTATTTTATTAGATGAGCCTTTTGCATCTCTCGATGCAATAACTAGAATGGAACTATACATATGGTTAGAGCAATTAAAGAAATATATAAAAAAATCAATAATTTTAGTCACTCACGATATCGATGAAGCAATTTTTTTATCAGATAAAGTTATAATCATGGGTTCAGGCAAAAATAATTTTAGGTTTCAAAAAGATATTTCTATGCCCCATCCTAGAAGTTCAAATATTAATATGTCTAGTGAATTTCTTGAGATTCGTAAAGATCTCTATTGTAGATTAGAAGAGGTAAGGTAATTGTTAGAAAATTTATATAATAAATTAATAAATTGGTATTTACCAATTCTTGCCTTTATTTTTATCATAGCGATTTGGCAAATCTTATCAATTATGAATTTATTTGAACCTTGGCTTTTACCATCTCCATCAGCTATTTTTTTGGAATTCTTAGACTCAACAAGTTTTCTGTTATATCACATGTCAGTGACAGGATACGAAATTATATTAGGTTTATCGCTAGCAGTGATTCTAGGAATAATTTTAGGTTTTTCAATGACTCTTTCAAAAGTTTTAGAGAGATCTATATTGCCATATGTAATTGCATCTCAAGTGATCCCTATTTTTGCTCTCGCACCTATTCTTATTGTTTGGTTTGGAGCTGGATTATTATCTAAAATTATAGTGGTGTTCTTAATATCATTTTTCCCTATTTGCATAGGAGTTTTTGACGGGCTAAATAAAAAAAATAATGAAATGGAAAATATGCTGAAAACTATGGGGGCATCAACTTATCAAATTTATTCATTATTAAAAATTAAATTAGCTTTACCAAGCTTTTTTTCAGGTCTTAAGGTTGCTGCTGTAAGCTCAGTAATAGGAGCTGTTGTAGCAGAATGGATTGGATCGAAAGCAGGTTTAGGTTGGATTATGAAAGTATCTGGACCTTTATTTCAAACTGAAAGAGTTTTTGCTTCAATCTTTTTATTATCATTATTTGCATCAGTTCTTTTTTTATCAGTAAAAATAATAGAAAAAAAATTAATCAAGGGAGTTTATTAATGAAAAAAATATTACTAGGAATAATTTTAGGAATATCTTTTATAAGTTGTCAAAATGACAAATCTGTTTCCATGGCATTAGATTGGTATCCAAATTCTAATCACTCAGGAATATATTCAGCTATTGATGAAGGATTTTTCGAAAAAGAAAATATAAATTTAGAAGTTTATACTCCTTCTGATCCTACTGCAATAATATCATCAGTTGCAAGTGGTCGTGACGATCTTGGACTATCATATCATCCAGATATTTTACAAGCTCAATCTGCGGGCCTAGATGTGATTTCAGTTTTAAGTATTTCCCAGCATCCATTAAATTCTATTATGACTCTCAAAGAAAAAAATATACAAACTCCTAGTGACTTAAAAGGTAAAACAATTGGTTATCCTGGAATTCCATCAAATAAAGCAATGTTGGAAACTGTACTAAATAACGATGGCTTAAATATTGAAGATGTAGATACGATTGATGTCGGATTTGAACTAGTTAAGGCCTTAGTATCAGGTTCAGTTGATGCAATAATAGGAGCTTATTGGACCCATGAATCAATAGTTATGGAGCTTCAAGGTTACGATATAGAAATTATGAGATTAGAAGAATGGGGTGTACCAGATTATTATGAACTACTGTTAATTACTAATTCAACATTTTTAGAGGAAAAAAATGCTGAATTGAAAAAAGTCGTAAGTTCAATTAAAAAAGGTTACGAATTCTCTATATTAAATCCTGAAAAATCAATTGATAGCTTAATTAACATAGCTGGGAAAGAGATTGTTGAAGAAGAGGTTGAGAGAGCAGGAATTAAGTTATTAATACCAATGTGGCAATCTGAAAGTGTTAATTTTGGATATCAAGATTTAAGTAAATGGTATGATACGTATAATTGGATGAATGAAAATAAATTTTTGGATAAATCTCTTAATATTGAGGATTTAGTTTATACCAACTTTTCAAATTAAGATTTATTTTAAGGCCAAAGTAAAATTCCAGATAATTCTGTTTCGGCTTCTAAAAGATGCCCTTCGATACTTGTGACATATATTTTATTATTTATAAATGTGCAATTTGTCGGCCTTTCGCAAGGAGCTAAATGGCGTTCAACAATTTTACCATCTTGATCAAATACAACTATGCTCCCGCCGGGTCCAGATAACTCCCATCCAGTAGCAGCGACAATATAATTTTCATTGCTATTAGAAGAAGCTAAAGTCATGCCATCTATTCCTCTATGAGGACCAAAGTCATGTAAAACTTTCATATTGCTTAGAGATCCATCAGATTCAACTGAATATGACCTTAGTTCTCTTTCTCTGTCTGCTCTATAATCTGATTGAGCTACATATAGAATATTTTGCTCTTCATTGAATAATAAACCATTCGGCATGGAAGTATCAAAAGTCCTTCTATTAGTTGTGTAAGTTCCATCCGAATTTTTATCTGCGGAAATTATTGCAGAAAAACCTATTCCCATCTCTGGATTTATGTCCTCAACCCTATCTGAAAAGTAAATAGAACCTTTACTATTTATAGCTAAATCATTTGGGGCATTTAGTTTTTTACCATCTAATGACTCAGCAATTATTTCTTTTGAACCGTCTATATTATATTTTGAAATATTTCTTCTTGATCCTTCACATGCAAATAGCTCTTGTTCTTTATTATAATTTAGTCCGTTTGCTCCTCCAGTATCAGATATAAATTCATAAACTTTGTTGTTACTTGGATTGTATGAAAGAACTCTATTGTGAGAAATATTTGAGAAAAGAAGTTCTTTACCGTTCCAGCAAGGCCCTTCAGTAATAGTCCCAATATTTGGTATAACATTTTTGAAAATCCAAGACATTTTTAACCTCTGTTAGAATATTTACTATAAATATTTATAACTTAATCTTAAGAAAAGTAAAACTATGAAACCAGATGCAAAACCACTTCCTATTTGTATGACCATTGCAGGTTCTGATTCTGGAGGTGGCGCAGGTATTCAAGCTGACCTTAAAACCTTTGGATCATTAGATTGTTATGGAGTTTCTGCAGTTACTTCTGTAACAGCTCAAAATACTGTAGGGGTCAGTGACATTCATATAATTCCTAACACTGTTTTGAAGAATCAAATAAATTCAATCATAAAAGATATAGGATTTGATGCAGTTAAGACAGGGATGCTTCCTGAAGAATCTACAGTAATTGATATTGCAAATTTGTTAGGTGAATCGTCTAATCTTCGATTAGTTATTGATCCGGTAATAGTTGCTACATCAGGGGATGTCCTGATTTCGTCAAAGGCTATAAAAGCATTAAAGCAAAAACTATTTCCATTAGCTACTATTATCACTCCAAATTTATCAGAAGCTGAAGAGTTGACTGAGATGAAAATAAAAACTAAAGACGATATTTATAAAGCGTGTAAAATCTTAAAAAATTATGGCCCAAAATCTGTAGTAATCAAGGGAGGACATTTTTTTAAATCAGATGTGTCTGAAGATGTATTTTATGATGGAAATAAATTTGAATCATTCAGTGTAAAAAGAATAGATACAACTTCAACTCATGGAACTGGTTGTACTTTTTCAGCAGCAATAACAGCATTTCTTGCTAGAGGAGAAGATCTAAAAGATTCAGTAAAATTATCTAAAGAATATGTTACTAAAGCTATTAATAAAGCATATAAAATAGGCAAGGGGAATGGCCCATTAAATCATTTTTTTTAGTAGGACCTACATTACACTATAACCACCATCTACAGGAATAG
The DNA here is from genome assembly GCA_008373205.1 of SAR202 cluster bacterium. Taxonomy (GTDB): domain Bacteria; phylum Chloroflexota; class Dehalococcoidia; order Lucifugimonadales; family Lucifugimonadaceae; genus TMED-70. The sequence continues at coordinate 4,166 of RQOS01000019.1, read as the reverse complement.
ATACTCCATTTACAAAATCTGAAAATTTGCTTGAAAGAAAAATAGCAGTACCTGCCATATCTTCAGGTAATCCCCATCTTTCCGCTGGAGTTCTCCCTGCAATCGTAGCGTATCTTTTTGGATTTACTTTTTTGAATTCATTTGTCATATCTGTCACGATCCAACCAGGCAGTATAGTGTTGATTTGAATATTATATTTAGCCCAAGCAATTGCACAGCTTTTTGTATATTGCACTACACCACCTTTACTTGCTGCATAAGCTGCAGAATTTGCATTCCCAAAAATAGACATCATCGAACCTATATTTATGATTTTCCCTGATTTATTTTTCTTTAAGTGTGGGAACACAGCAGAAGTCATATGATGAATTGAATTTAAGTTAGTATCAATAACATCGTCCCAATCATTTTTAGATAATAGATGAGGCTCATCACTTCTTCTACTTATACCAGCATTGTTAACCAATATATCTATTTTCCCAAATTTTTCTATTGTAAATTCCATGAGTTTATTTATAGAATCTGGGTCGTTCACATCTAAATTAAAAGTTTCGCTGTTTTGACTTATTTTTTTTATTTTTTCAATTGCTGCTTTATTTTTTTCTTCATTTCTTGCAGCAATAATAACTTTTGCACCTTCTTCAGCAAATCCTTCTGAAATACCTAAACCAATCCCTCCATTACCACCTGTAACAATTGCAACTTTATCCTTCAAAATAGAACTACTCATTTTTTAACTCCTTTATCCTTATAAATTTTCTATCATTATTTCTTTAATTATGTGAACACTTTTTGTTTCTTTTTCTGATAAATATAATTCAAGTTTAATCTTTCCTTTTTTTCTAATTATTTTTGAATTTTCCGGATTTGGAACATAGTTTTTATCTTTAGTGTTTTCTTCAAATGAAACATTATTTTTTATATTCAGATCAAAATTATTCATTTGAATTTTACCGTTTATGAATTGTAATAAGTCATGCTCAGTAATTTTCCAATTTATATTTTCTTTAATGAAAGCTAAGGTTTCATTTATTAATTCATCCCCATATTTTTCTAATTTATTATTCATCTTCAAGGTTTAATTTAAGGCTTCTTTCAAATGACTCTTTATCATTGAGATCAAGGTGAGTCCACTCAGAATTTATTTCAAAAGTTTTTACTAAATCATCATTTATTCTAAATAAGTCTTTTAATCCATTTTTATAATTTGAAATTTGTAAAATTTCATCAAAAAAACTTTTTCTGATGATTAGAGGATGACCTCTTTTTTTATTATTTATAGGTGAAGAAATCACTGATGTAGATTTATTGTGAAACTTAATTATTTTTTCATAGAACCAAATTGGTCTAGGTTGATCTACTCCAACTATAATTAAGCTTTCTATACTTTTATCTATGGATTTCATGCCCCTTATAATTGATGAAGATTTCCCAGACTCATAATTTGGATTATTTATTATCGTAACTTTTGTATTAGAAATCTTTGATCGAATTTCATCTGCATTATGACCAATAACCAAATAAATTTCTTTACATCCGGATTTAATTAGTGCATTGATTTGATAATTTACTAACAATTCTCCATGCCAGTTAAGAAGAGATTTAGAGGTTCCCATTCTTGTTGATTTACCTGCAGCAAGAATCAGGGCTGCAATATCTGATTTCATTTTTTAATTATTTATTCTTTGGGTCTTTGAAATTTTTTCCTTGATTTTATCAATGAATTTTTGATCTAGCATCATAGAGTTATTATTTCCACCTAGCCTAAAAGATAATATTTCTGCCATTATAGAAATTGCAATTTCTTCTGGTGTCCTAGCGCCTATTCCTAATCCCACAGGGGCTCTTAACTTACTGAATGATTCGTCATCAATCCCTTCAGATAATAATTTTTCAATAATTAATATTGTTTTCCTTTTTGATCCTAATAAACCTATATAAGAAGCATTAGTTGCAAGAGCAGCTTTTGTTGCAGAATCATCGTGTTGATGACCTCTTGTGGCTATCACTATGAAAGTATTGGCATTGATTTGAAACTTATCAAATCCATCATTATATGAAGCAACTTTTACTTCATCAGCTTGAGGAAATCTTTCTTCATTTGCAAATTCTTCTCGATCATCAAAAATATTAAGTTCAAAACCAAGTGGTTTAGCTAAATCTCCGAGAGCTTTTGAGATATGACCTCCACCAGCAATTACAAGTTTTGGAGGGGTTGTAAAAGCTTCGATATATATTCTACAATTTTCGAACTGAATTGTTTTATTTTTACCTAATGCCATTAATTTTCTGGCTTCCATCACAATTTTTTTATCTAAATCTTTATTGAATAAAATTCCTGTTTGATCACCATTTTCTCTAACTAGGATTTTATTTCCTACCTGTTCTTTGATTTCTGATTCAAGAATTTGGACTAATGCAACTGGTTTGCCTCCATTAAATGCCTTGTCTATTTCATCTAGAAAGAATTCGAATTCAAGCTTATCTTCTATAGGATCTATCAAAAAATGCATAGTTCCGCCGCAGACTAATCCATCTTGTGCAGCTAGGTCTTCATTTAGCTCATAAGGTCTTACTTCAGCGTTTTCTTCACGCTTGATCTTCTCACTTGAAGCGAACCATATGTCGCCTTCGACACAACCTCCACCTAACGTCCCGACTCCTGAACCATCTTCTCTAACTAGTAATTTTGCACCTGGTTTTTGGGGAGTAGAGCCTTGAGTTCTTGTTACTGTAGAAATTACAAATTTTCTCTTGTTTCTAATTTCTTCTATTGCTGCGTCAAATACATCTTTCATATAATTCCTCTAATAATAATTATATAATCTCTTCTAATTAAACTCTATATGGTTCTAGATCTTTCCACTTAGGATTAAGACCAAATCCTGGAATATCAGGGGCATAAACAAAACCATCTTTAATGACTAATTCATTATCCCATATTTTACCGTGCATTGGATTTACGGTATCTCTGTAATATTCTAAAATTAGTCCATTTGGTATAGCTGATACTAAATGAATATGAACTTCTTGTGCTCCATGAGGAGCAATATCTAAATCATTACTTTGAGCAAGTGCACAAACTTTCATAAATTCTGTAACTCCACCTAGAATTAAACAATCAGGTTGAAGTATATCTACAGCCCTATGGTTAATCATGTCTCTAAATCCATATCTAGTATATTCATTTTCTCCAGCAGCTATTGGAATAGATGTTGATCGAGTTATTTCTGCCTGTCCAATATAATCATCTGGCTCTACTGGTTCTTCAAACCAAAAAAGATCATATTTTTCAGCCTTTCTTGCAAATTCTATTGCTTGGTAATGCCTGTAAGCATTATTAGCATCAACCATAAGCTTTACATCTTTTCCAACAACATCTCTGCAAACCTTTACTCTCTCTATATCTTCATTAATAGAAACTGCACCTACCTTTATTTTTACTGCTCTAGCTCCAATTTTTACATTATCTTCCATTTCTTTTGCTAATTCTTTTAACCCTTTCCCTTTTTCGTAATATCCCCCAGCTATGTATGTATCTACTTTATTGGTAAAACCACCCAAAAGTTTATAAACAGGTAGCCCAGAAACTTTTCCTTTTATGTCCCAAAGTGCTATATCTATTCCAGAAATAATTCTAGTAGTTATTCCTCTTCTACCTACAAGTTTAGGTCTCCACATTTCATGCCATATTCTTTCATTATCAAGAGGATCTAAACCAATAATTCCTTTCTTAAAATGATCTATTAGCTCTCTTCCTACACTTGGAGAAACATCAATACCTGCTGCTATACCGATACCTGTAATATCTTTTTCATCAGTCTTGATTTCAACAATATTAAGTACATTATGTGTGTAGGTATATAGACCATTTGTTATAGGAGTAGCTCTTTCCCATCTATAAATTTTTAGGTTAACATCAGTAATTTTCATTTTATTTGTCCCATTATTAGTTTTTTATGAAATAATTATTTTAGAAAGTTTAAACCTTTTCTTACGTCACGTAAATGTGTAATATAAATTTCATTGAAGTAAAGAGAAGAATTAAAAATACGGGGTCCGTAGCTCAGTGGTCAGAGCAGTCGGCTCATAACCGATTGGTCGCAGGTTCAAATCCTGCCGGACCCACCATAAAGAGGGGGATTTATGAAAGCAGCTCAAATAAC
>RQOS01000018.1 GCA_008373205.1 SAR202 cluster bacterium | reverse complement strand
AAAAAATCAGTTTGATCAAACTCTGAATTTTCATATTGAGAAATGACTTTATTTTGCTCAATATTTATCTTAATATTTTCTGACGGGATTTCTGAATTTAATACTTTTAAAATATTGTTATATATGAAAGATATTACTTCAGCTTCTTTCTCAAACTTTACCTCATGTTTTTGAGGATGAATATTAACATCAACTTCATTAAATGGAATCGTAAGATTAAGGTTGAAAATAGGAAATCTTTTGTTCTTATTGAAGTACCTATATGCATTTTCGATACTATAAAATATTTTAGGATTTTTTATAACTCTTCCATTGGTAGTAAAGTTCATGCGAGATCTGTTCCCAAAATTTTTATTAGGTTTACTTATATATCCAGATAATTGATATGAATTTTCTCTAAAATCTACACTTATTAAATCATTAGAAAGTAATTTATATAATTGATTAAATATTGTGATTTTACTATTGTCTCCTTTTGTATGATATTTTTTTTTCCCATCAATTATAAGTTCAAATGAAATTTTTGGGTATGACATAGATACACTTTGAATAAATTGACCTATTCTTCCAGATTCTGATCTAGTATTAGATAAGTATTTTAGTCTTGCAGGAATATTATGAAATATATCTTTTACTATTATTTGAGTTCCATAATTAGAAGCTATTTTTGATTTTGAAATAACTTTTCCATACTTTATCTCGATTAAATTCCCATAATCTAAACTCTTAATTCTTGATTTGCACTCTATTTTTGACACGGAAGATATTGATGCTAACGCCTCTCCTCTAAAGCCTAAAGATGATACTTTATATATATCATCTTTAGAGTTTAATTTTGATGTAGCATGACTTTCAAAGGCTAATTCTAATTCATCAGGATTTATACCAATTCCGTCATCGGTAATTGATATGTAATCTTTTCCTCCATTTTTAATTTTTATAATAATTTTTTTTGAATTTGCATCAATAGAATTTTCAACTAGTTCTTTTATGATTGATACAGGCTTATCTATCACTTCACCTGCTGCAATTAATAATGAAATATCTTTAGAAAGTTTTTTAATTTTAGGTTGCATTATTTTATTTTTACCAAAGCTCTTGCCCAAATCAGGCTAGATATAGCAAATAATAATGTAATTACAGCCGTAAATAAAGTAGTTATTTCTGCGCCAAAATAACCAAAAGCCCAACTCATAGGTAGCATACTTAGTGGCATTAGCCCCCAAGACATCATTAATAAGCTTATTACTCGTGCACGATATTCTTCATCTGCATTAGACATCATCAGAGCTTGACCTAAACTCCATCTTCCTGTCTCTGAAAAACCAAGTATTATCATTCCAATTATTCCAATAAAAAATAAATTAATAGTTGCCATCATAAATAGGCCTATGCCTGTAGCTATTCCTATTATAATAAGTATTATTCCTCTCCTTGTTTCAGATGATAAAGACGCAATCAATATTGAAGATAAAATACCACCTATTCCCCCAGCGGCCATTAAATTTCCAACATCTCCTGGTGATGAAAGATAAACATCTTTTGCAAACACTGGAATAAGCATTCTAAATGGACCAGTGCATAAAGCAAGTATAACTGCATGAATCCATATTATTCTTATGATATTGTTTTTCTTTAGATACTTAAATCCATTCATTATTCCACCAAGAGTAGAAACATTATCAGTTTTGATTTTTGGTGGAAACTTCGGAATAAATCCAGTAAATCCTACTCCTATTACCATTAAGATTGAAACGATCATATAGGAATTAAGGGGTCCAAAAAATTCATATGTATAACCCCCTATTGCAGGAGCAATCATTAATGTAACTCCCATTGCCATTGAATTTAAACCTATAGCATTAGTAACTAATTTTTTCCCTACTAAATCAGGTATCAAAGATTGTCTTGCAGGTACTTGAATAGCAAACATAGCTCCTTGGGTTACAGAAATAATTAGTAGATGGCTCCAATGAATAAATTCAGTGAAAATTAAAAAGCCTACAACAACACTTCCTAAACAATTCATCCCCTGTGCAAATTGAATTAATTTTCTTTTCTCTACTTTTTCCCCTAAGACCCCACCAAACATTGAGAAAGCTAATAAAGATGGTGCAAATCCAGCAGATACCAATCCAGTTAGAAAAGCATCATCTGTTATGTCATATACTAAAATACCTCGAACTGTCATTTGTATTTGAAATCCAGCCATTGAGAAAAAAAGACTTAACCACATATATCTGAAATTTTTTATATAAAGGCTAGCTAAGAAACCTGATCTTTCTTGAGTGGTCAATTATTTTCCAATTCTAATATTTCATTTTCTAGTTCTTTTACCTTTATATAATCTTCTTTGAACATACTATAAGCTCTGCTTATATAAGCTGAAATTATTGCTTCTGAATTTTTTTTCTCTAAATCAAGATAATCTAAAATTTCTTTAATTTTTCTGTTTTCTGGTAATAAAGAGCTAATATTATTTATATTTTCAATTTCTGAACTTATTGACTCATTGTTATCTTTTAGAAATTTTATGTTCCCTACAATTTTTGTGATCTCGGCTAATAATTCTGACTCAGTAAGATTTGAAAATTCATTTTTTGAAGAATCTACAGAGTTATTAAAAATTTTTTTTAGAGAAACATTATCATAGAAATCTTTACATGTATCAGAATAATCTTGGCCTAATTTTGATAATTTTGACATTGCAAGGGTGCTCTCTTTTATATTAATTGTTCCTCCATCAACTAAGTCATCTCCTCTCAGCTGACATAAATTCTCAAGTGACTCAATTGATCCTTCGTATTTTTCTGGAACAGGAGGTATTATGATTTTATCCATATCCTGCTCAGGAATTTGATCAGCAAACATCTCAGGGATATATTTTGACATATCAACTGTTATTGGAAAATCTACTACGTATGACACAAAAATATTATTATCTTCAACAAAATATATTACTGCATGACCTTTGGGCTCTTTTGATGAGCCTAATCTAAAATTTATGTCTGACATAAATATTTATTCCTTGTTACTAAGTAATGTTTTGTTTAAAATAAAAGTGAGGAGTAAAAATTGCTTTACAAATTACTAATATTACCAATTCTACAACTTATAAATCCTGAGGTGTCTCATTTTTTAGCTGAAAAGTTATTACAATTACCTTTTTTTAGTTATTTAAATCCCATAAATTATTCAAAAAAAAATAAAATTACTCAAACTAATATTGCTGGTTTAGAATTAGATTCTCCTATTGGTTTAGCTGCAGGATATGATAAAAATTGTAAAACATTAAAACCTCTTTTATCTCTAGGATTTGGTTTTGTAACTGGTGGTACAATTACACTTCAAGAGAGATTTGGGAATCCAAAACCAAGATTATTTCATATTCCTGAAAAGTACGCTTTAGTAAATTCATTAGGTTTTCCAAGCATAGGTTTGGATAATGTTGAAAAAAACTTGAGAAAATCCAAGGGTATTAAAAAAAGCCTCTTTTTATCTGTATCTGGTGTAACTGAGGACGAAATAATTTCATGCGTAGAAAGATTAGAAGAATACACTAATATATTTGAAATAAATGTATCAAGTCCAAATACATCAGGCTTAAGAGTATTTCATAATCCTTCTGCACTTTCTAAATTAGTAGAAAAAATAAAAAGTATATCGAGAAATAAAATATTAATTAAGCTTCCACCTTGGGAAGATAAAGACAAAGATGAGTACTTAGATTTAGCAAGAACAAGTATAATATCAGGTGCAGATGGTTTGGTAATTGCTAATAGTATGCCAATTATGAACAATAAATTAGCTGTAGGCAAAGGTGGGATTTCTGGAAAAGTATTAACTAAGAATACTCAAAGAATGATTGCGGAAATTAGATCTGCATTGGGTTCGGATCCTATAATTATAGCTTGTGGGGGTATTTTTGATGAAAAAGATGTATGGAATTGTCTGGCTCTAGGAGCTGATTTATGTCAAGCATATACTGGATTTATTTATAATGGGCCTTTTTTTGCTTATACAATAAATAAAAAATTAGCAAAACTAATGAAAGAAAAAAATGTTAATTCATTAGAAGAAATAAAAGGTTTAAGTTTAGTTTAGCCTATAATTTCTTCTATCTCAGAATAATATGGCATTGATTCTTGAGCTCCATATTTTGTTGTACTTAATGCAGATCCAATTACTGCAATTTTAATTGCTTCTTCTAAAATTATTCCTGATGATAAGGAAGCTCCTAAAATTCCAGTAAAAGCATCTCCAGCTGCAACACTGGCTTTTACTTTTTCAACATTATATGGAGGGAAATATTTTTCTGTTTCATTATTAACTAAAAAAGCTCCATTTTCTCCAAGAGTTATTATTATATTTTTTATTTTTTTATCTAATAGTTTTTTTCCTGCATTTTTTGCATCATCTATATTTTTTATCTCAATTCCTGTCATATACTCTGCTTCAATTTCATTAGGTGTAATTATACTTGCCATTTTGTAATAGTCATTTTTCAACGACGATCTAAAAGGAGCAGGATCCAAAATTATAGGTATATTATTCTTTGAAGCTATTTCCATACATGATAATGTGATTTTTTCATCCATTTCATTTTGTGTAATTAATATTTTTGTATTTTTTATATTTTTATTAAATGAATTTATAATTTCTTTATTTCTAATCTCATTTGCACCATAAACAGCATTAACATAATTTTCACCATCTATATCTGTAAAAATAATTGCAATTCCACTATGATTATTTTTATCGATATTTATCTCATTTGTAATAATATTTTCATTTGAAAGATAATTGGTTAATTCAGTTCCATAACTATCATTTCCAACAGATCCCAAAAAAATTACAGAATTCTCTTTTGAGACTCTAGCTGCCGCTACAGCTTGGTTGCCACCTTTTCCGCCTGGAGCTGTATAAAATTTTTTACCTACAACAGTTTCACCAGGTTTAGCTGGTCTTTCAAGATCCATTATCAAGTCCATATTTAGTGCACCGAGTACGGTTATTGAATTTTCTAAAGTTGATAATGCCATAAAATTTACTTTCATTTTTAGTTATTGTGAATCATAATATAATAAAAAGATAACAATAAGTTAATAATAAGTAATGGCTAACGTAAAAATACCAACTCCACTTAGACAACTCACTGATAACATGACATCAGTTGATGTTGAGGGGACAAATGTAATTGAATTAATAGATAATCTTGATAATAAATTTCCTGGTGTAAAAGATAAAATTATGGAAGATAATTCCTTGAAACATTTTGTAAATATTTATATCAATGGAGAAGATATTAGATATATCGATTCCCTAAATACAGAAATTAAAGATAACGACGAAATTTCTATCGTTCCAGCAGTTGCTGGAGGTTAAAGAATTACCTCGCTTATAGCTTCTTTAACTATACTTTCATCAACACCTCTTACAATTTGAGCTTTTCCTATTGAATTTAATAGAACCCATTTTACTTTACCATCAACATTTTTCTTATCCATTTTTATAGCTTCGAAAATTTTAGATTTATCTAGATTTTTTGCAAAAGTTGGTAAATTATAATTTTCTAAAATAGCTTTTTGTTCAATTTCTGAGGACTTATCAATCATTCCAATTTTTTCAGAAATTTTTATTGCAACCATCATTCCAATACTTACTGCTTCTCCATGTAGATATGAATTGAAGTTAGAAACTTTTTCTATGGCATGACCCACTGTATGACCATAATTTAATTTTATTCTTTCTTCTCCAGTTTCAAATTCATCTTGAGATACAATATCTCCTTTGATCTTAACTGATCTTTTTAATATCTCAGCTGAGTAAACATTATCTAGATTATAAATTTTATCTCTATTTAATTTAAAGTCCTCAAATAAATTTTTATCCAAAATTATTGAATGCTTAATAGCTTCAGCCCACCCACTTATTTTTTCTCTTTCAGGTAAAGAACTCAAGAAATTTAATTCTTCAAAAACTAACTTTGGTTGATAAAATGCTCCTACTAAATTTTTGCCATGTTCTAAATTATATGCAACCTTTCCCCCTATAGAAGCATCTGTCATAGCTGCTAATGTTGTGGGTACTTGTATAAATGGCATTCCTCTAAGATAACTTGAAGCCACAAATCCAACAATATCACCAGTGACTCCACCTCCAAATGACAATATAAAATCTTTACGTTCAGCTTTCATATCAGCTAACCAATTATAAATTTTATTTACAGTATCATAATTTTTTAAGGATTCAGAGAATTCAATAGAAAAACTATTCGTAATAAATCCTTGTGATTCTAAAGATTCATGTAATCGTTTTGTATTTTTGGGGAACATAGATTTATCAGCTATAAGGAAACATTTTTTTCCCTTAAGCCCTGCATATTCTAGTTCTGATTTCATTTCACCTAGTATATCTTTACCAACAATAACTCTATAATTTCCTTGAGTTGTTTTTACTTCTGAGGCTAAATAATTATTATTCATTTAATTTATCTTTTATTTCTTCGACTATTTGATTAACATTTTTTTCGGATGTATCTATTTTAATGTTAGCAATGTTGTAATTTTTTTTTCTATTCTCATACATTTCAGCAACTTCTGTACTGTTGATATTTTTACCTAACAATGGTCTTATTTCATTAGTTCCTTTTAGTCTACTTTTTATAACTTTTAATGATGTATCTAACCATATAATTATTCCATTTGTTTTCATAATTATATTATTTTCATTTATGGTAGGAACTCCTCCGCCTGTAGCTATAACTAAATCTTTTTTCTCATAATCTATTTTTTGAAGTATTTCAGTCTCGAATTGTCTGAAATAATTTTCTCCATATTCATCTATAATTTCATGAATTTTTTTTTGCTTGATTTGCTCAATCTTTCTATCAGTATCAATAAAAGTAAAATTTAATACTTTTGATAAGGTTTTCCCTATTTTGCTCTTTCCTGAACCCGAAAAACCAATAAGAAAAATATTATTTATTTTATTTTTGGTTTCCATACTCTTTAAATGTTTTTAGGTAGGAAGTGAAGTTTCTCTTGATTTCTTGAAGACTATCTCCACCAAATTTTTCTAAAATTTCTTCTGCAATTGTTAATGCAAGCATAGCTTCACCAACTGGACATGCTCTCGAAACCTGACATATATCTGATCTATTGTAAGAAGCCTCTACTACCTCACCCGATAATATATCTACAGATGGTAATGGTCTTGTCATTGTTGCTATTGGTTTTATCGCAACATTTACAACTATAGAATTTCCATTAGACATTCCACCTTCAATGCCTCCTGAATGGTTAGTAAGATGTGAGAAATTTCTAATATCATCTTTATTGGGCTCTATAACATCTTGAACTTGGTTTCCATATTTTTTTGTATTATCAAATCCACTTCCAATTTCAACACCTTTTACAGCGTTAATAGATATCATTGATTGAGCAATTTTACCATCTATTTTTTTATCCCATTGTGTATGGCTACCTAGCCCTAAAGGTACTCCAAAAGCTATAACCTGAAATACTCCACCTATTGTAGTACGTTCCTTTTTTACTTTATCGATAACTTTTTTGAATTTTAGGTCCTCTTCTTGATTTGATGCTCTAACTTCGGATTTTTCAACAAATCCCCATTCTATTGATTCAATATCATTTATTTCAGAACTTTCCCAACCAACAGATTTTACTCTCGATTTTATTTCTATTCCTAATTCAGATAAAAATTTCCTACAAATTGATGCAGCAGCTACTCTCGCAGCAGTTTCTCTAGCACTGGCTCTCTCTAAGACATTTCTTGAATCTTTATGATTATATTTTAACGAGCCTGCAAAATCAGCATGACCTGGAACTACTCTTGTTTGTACTTTAATGTCTTCGGAAGGATCGACCTCTTCAACTGACATTGGAACCGTCCAATTTTTCCAGTCTTTATTTTCTATCCATAGAGATATTGGAGAGCCTAAAGTTTTACCATGTCTTACTCCAGATTTGATTTCTGCTCTATCTTTTTCAATCTTCATGCGACCTCCAGAGCCATACCCTTTTTGTCGTCTAGACATGTCATTCTCTATGTAATTTTCATTAATATCTAAATTTGCAGGAAGACCTTCAATTATCACATTTAATCCCTGCCCATGAGACTCACCTGCTGTTAAGAATCTAAATTTTGTCATATTTTAACTTTCGATACCAACTGACTTTAACATATTTTCAATAGGAGGGTCTAATTTAGTCGTAAGTTTAAAACCCAACGCAGCTTGAAAAACTAACATACTCAAACCTCCTAAATATTTAATATTATTTTTTTTTGCACCACTTAAAAATGGTGTAATCGAAGGCGAATATACTAAATCATAGCATAATGCATTCTTATTTATGATATCAGTATTTATTGGAGAAATGCTAGGATTAGGTCCACCTGTCATACCAAGTGAAGTTGTATTGATTATCATATCAATATCGTTTAGAAATTTAGGGTCTTCTAAATTATTTTTTTCAATAATATGTATTCTGCTTTTATGCTTTGAAAAATTTTCAACTAAATTAGTAGAATTAGCTTTTGTTCTGTTATATACATATATTTTTTTTGCATCACCTTTTAGTAGGGACATACAAACAGCTTTAGCCGAACCTCCTGCACCTAATATTAGGGAAATTTTATTTTGAATATTATAGTTAATGAAATCTAAACTTTTAGTAAAGCCTTCCCAGTCTGTATTATGACCAACTAACTTTCCATCATTATTCACAATCCAGTTTACTGCTTTCATCTCCACGGCTGTTTCATCTAGTTCATCTAAAAAATTAATAACTTTGAATTTGTGAGGTAGAGTGACACATGATCCCAGTATGTTATTATTTCTTAAGTTGTTGATGGCTTGTTCTAAATTTTCTGGTTTAGTCTCCCATATATTAAATTTCATATCTAACTCTAGTTTATTAAAAGCTGATTCATGAATAGTTGGAGACATAGTGTGTCCCAAGGGATAACCTATTATTCCTATTTCTTTTTTCATCTACTTTGACCTAAAATATAACTTTCTAAAATAATTACTGCAGATGCAGAATCAATTTTTTCTTTCATTTTATTTTTTTCTACACCTGACTCTATTAAGTACTTTTCAGCTTGCTTACTAGTTAATCTTTCATCCCATAATACTATTTCTACATTTTTATTTTTTTCCTTGATTTTTTTCGAAATATACCTTGAATATTTAGCTCGTTCTCCTTCTTTACCAGATAAAAGTTTAGGTAAACCAATTATTAATTTATTAATTTTGTTTTCAATTATTAAGGTACTTAAATTCTCTAGAAAATAATTTATATCTTGAGAAGGAATATAATTTAATGGTGTACAAATACTCGAAACATCATTAGATATGGCCACTCCAGTTCTTTTGTCTCCTATATCTAATCCTAAAATAGACATTAATCTAGGTTATCTAGGATTTTATTTGGATCCTTAAAGAAAAGTTCAAATTTTTCTAAATCCTTAATACCTACTTGGGCAGAAAATTTGTTACCACCACCACCACCATCGGTTTCTTTTGCTATGAGTTTAGCTAATTCACCTGCATCTATATCCACTCCATCTGTAGCCATGATTACAATGGATCCTTTTTCATCAATTATTGAACCTAATATAACTAATCCTTTTCCTAATTTTGTTCTCTGTAAATCTCCAGCTTTTCTTAATGCACCAATATTGGAAGCAAATACTTTTGAACAAGATACTTTTGTAGATCCTATTTCAAATTCTTCACTTGTTGATTTTTCACTGTTTCCCATAGATAAGTTTGTAATTTGCATTTGCAGATCTTCAATCTCTTTTTGTTGATCTTTTGAAAGTTTCAATAATGAATTAAATTTATCAATAACATCTTCAGTATTTGAACTTAGGGTTTTCATTATTTCTCTTACAATAGTTTGATTGTTTTCAACTATATTTTCGGTTGCTATACCTGTAGTTGCAAAAATCCTCCTATTACCAGATCCTATGCCAGCTTCTGAAACAATCTTAAATAATCCTATGCCTCCAGTTCTACTCATATGGGTTCCGCCACATAGTTCAAAGCTCCATGGAGCATCAATTTTTATTGTTCTTACATCATGCTCATATTTATCATCAAAAAATGCTAAAGCACCGTCTTCTATTGCTTTATTATAAGTCGTGTTGCAAACCTCAACTTCTAAATTGTTTCTTATATAATCATTAACTTTTTCTTCGACTTTTTTTATAGAAGATTCACTTAGTGACTCTAGATTAGTAAAGTCAAACCTTAGATAATCAGGATGAACTAGTGATCCAGATTGACGAACATGTATTCCAATAATTTCTCTTAAGGCTGCATGAAGTAAATGTGTAGCTGTGTGATTTCTTTTTATTTTTTCTCTTCTATCTTCGGAAACTTCTAACTTTATAAGAGAGTTTTTTGTAATTTCTCCTGATTTCATTTTTGATTTATGTATAAAAACCCCTCCATATGGAGAAGTTGTGTCAATTATTTCAAATTCTCCAGTTTCTGAAAAACCTTTACCTGTGTCACCTATTTGACCTCCTTTTTCTGCGTAAAAAGGAGATTTATCAGTGATTATTTCAAAATCTTCACCTTCATAAATTTTTTCTTTAATTTCATTATTTTGAATAATAGCTAACACTTTAGATTTAGTAGTCAGTGTTTCAAAACCTAAAAATTCAGTAGGATCTAAATTTAATTTTGAGTATATTTTTTCAGATATATCTTTATTTGAAGAAGATTTTTTTGAATTATCTTTTTGCTTATTCATAATTTCATCGAATGACTCACTATCGATTTCTAATCCAAATTCGCTGCATATTTCGGAAGTGATTTCAATTGGAAAGCCATATGTATCATATAGAATAAAAGCTTCTATTCCACTTAAAACTTTTTTATTTTTTTTATCATTTATCTTGTTAAATATCTCTTTGGAAACCTCTTTTGCATCATTGGAAATAATTTCATGATCAATATTAATGTCTCTTTTACTTATAAGTTCATATAAGACTTGAGTTCCAAAATTTAGCGTTTTATTGAAATTTTCTTCTTCTTTATTTAAAACAGATACTATGAAGTCTAATTTTTCATCTAGTTCTGGATAAATGTGGCTGAGTTTATTAGAAGTGATTTTTGCCATAGGTGATAGAATTGGAAATTCTAGATCCAACTTTTTTGCAGTAACCATAGCTCTTCTAATAAGTCTTCTTAGTACATAACCTCTTCCTGTATTCTCTGGCAGAACTCCATCACCTATTAAGAATGAAGCAGATCTTCCATGTTCGGCAATTATTCTTTTAGATTTTTCTACATCTAAGCCTTTTTCTTTTATTAGAGTGTTTAGGTGAGTTAAGTGTTCACTAAAAATATCAGTTTCATAAGAACTTTTCACGCTATTTAAAATTGAAACTGTTCTCTCTAATCCCATTCCAGTATCAATATTATTGAAGGGTAAACTTGTATCTTTACCATCAAGATCTCGGTAATATTGCGTAAAAACTAGATTGTAAAGTTCTACAAAATCTTCATGAATGTTTGGCCCCCATTTATCATCTGAAAATTTCATATTATCTAAATCTCCAGTGTAGTAATGAAGTTCAGAGCATGGTCCACAAGGTCCTTCATCACCAGCAGGCCCCCACCAATTATCTTCATCCCCAAATTTATATATATATTTTTCAGGGATACCTAATTTTTCCCATATTTCTTTAGTTTCATCATCATCTTTATATACTGTAAAAAATAATCTGTTTTTATCAAACATGAGTACTTCAGTCATGAATTCAAGAGCCCATTCACAAGCTTCTTTTTTGAAATAATCACCAAAACTAAAATTACCCAGCATTTCAAAAAGAGTTAAATGGGTGTCGTCTCCAACTTCTTCAATATCAGTAGTTCTAAAACACTTTTGAGATGTAGTCATTCGGTTTCTAGGAGGCTTTTTTTCTCCTGAAAAATATGCCTTAAATTGTGCCATCCCAGAATTTGTAAGTAATAAAGTTGGATCACCTGATGGTATTAGAGAAGAAGAAGGATGAGTCAAATGATCTTTAGATTCAAAAAAATCTAAGAAACTTTTTCTTAATTCATCTGCAGTTTTTGGTGGTTTCATAATTTTAAAACTTATTAGATTATTTTACGATAAAAAATAATCATTTGCCTCTTTTTTTATTGTTTCAAAAATTTGCTTTCGCCAACCTAATGGTAAATTTTTTTTTGGATTGGATAAAAATTTTTCTAAATCCTTTTTGTTTGCAATCAATGTTTCAGAGATCTTAGTGTTCATTGAAATCTTACTCAAAATTTTTTGAGCATGCTTTACATTTATCTTTTTGTCTTTGTTTTTGTAGGTACCATTTTTATAATTTTCATAAATATCATAAATGTCTTTATTATCATTTTCTTCGAAGAATTTGTTACTTGTAAGATTAAGTTTTTTAAATATATTATAGTTTTCGTATTGTTCGGTAGAAATTTTAATAATATCTCTATCTTTTAAGAACCATGATTTGGGTATATTTCTGGATCTTGAAATTATTTCTCTATTTTTAGCAATTATTTTTAGTAATTCAATATTAATCTTATTTCTGTCATTGATTTTTATTTTTTCCCAAGAATTTTCTGGAAGAGTTTTATAACTTAAATCTCTTATAACTTTTTCCATATCTTCTTTAAACCATTCAAATTTATTTTGAATTATTAGATCATCTTTTAATTTTATGTATATATTTTCTAGATAAATCACATCGCCAGCAGCATATCTCAATTGTTGTTTAGATAGCGGTCTATGTAACCAATCTGAATTTTGTTGATTTTTATCTATGTCAATATTTAATATTTTTTTTACAAGATTTTTGTAACTTATATGATGGTCAAAATCTACAAAAGCATTTCCTAATTGTGTATCAAAAATATTTTCTATATGAATATTCAGATTTTTATTTAATATTTCTAAATCTTGTTCACAATCATGAAAAATTTTAATATTATATTTTGATTCTAAAATTTTTGAAAGAAAGGATTGTTTAGTTTTATTTTTTATATAATCAAAAATAAAAACAGTATCATCTACTGCTATTTGAATCAAAGATAAAATAGGATAATATGTGTTTTCTCTGATAAATTCTGTATCAACTGCTAATAATTTTTTTTTATCAACAAGTTTATTTAATAAATCAATATCAGAATTATTTTTAATATCGATAATTTTCATTTATATTACATATCATATTCTACTCATTCCCAAATATAAATGTAGATAAAAATACTTTTTTTAAATTCTTAATTTTTATGCATAAGAATCTGATTTTTGTGATTCTTTTTATTATCATAGTGGAATAAATGTTGGTGGAGAAAAAATGGCTAAGTATGATAAAAGTGAAAAATGGTTTGGAGAGAAAAATTTAGAAGGTTTTTTACATAGATCTGGAATGAAAGCTCAAGGTTGGCCAGATAATATGATAAAAGACCGTCCAATTATTGGTATTGCAAATAGTTTTTCTGAAGCAGTACATTGTAATTCTCATCTTAGAAACTTAGCTGAACACGTAAAAAAAGGTGTTATTGCTGCTGGAGGTACTCCAATTGAATTTCCAGTAATATCATTAGGAGAATTTTTTCTTACTCCGACATCAATGTATCTTAGAAATCAAATGTCTATTGATGTTGAAGAAATGATTAAGGGGTTGCCTATAGACGGAGTTGTTTTACTTTCTGGTTGTGATAAAACTACTCCTGCAATGTTGATGGGAGCTGCATCTGCAAATATTCCAACTATATTGCTTCCAGGGGGACCTTCACTTAG
The DNA here is from genome assembly GCA_008373205.1 of SAR202 cluster bacterium. GTDB lineage: Bacteria > Chloroflexota > Dehalococcoidia > Lucifugimonadales > Lucifugimonadaceae > TMED-70. Next base: position 24,020 of record RQOS01000018.1, on the reverse strand, counting down.
AGGAGACTGGAAAGGTCAGGAATTAGGATCTTGCACAGATTGTAGAAGATTTTGGACTGAACTTCGCGCTGGTAATATTACTCAAGATGATTACGATTCAATGGAAGAATCTATATATCGATCACCAGGTCATTGTATGGTAGCTGGTACAGCTTCAACAATGAGTGTTATTTCTGAAGCGATGGGATTGACATTAAAGGGAGCTGCTTCTATTCCGGCTGTTGATTCTAGAAGACTAACATTATCTAATAAAACGGGTCAGAGAATAGTTGAAATGGTAAATGAAAATATAAAAATTGAAAACTTCTTAAAGAAAGAAAATTTTCATAATGGTATTAGTGCATTAATGTCCTTTGGAGGTTCAACTAACGCCATAATACATATGTTGGCAATTGCTGGCAGAACAGATGTAAAGATTGACCTTGAAGACTTTAATACTATTTCTGAAAAAACTCCAGTGATTGTAAATCTAAAACCTGCAGGAGAAATGTTGATGGAAGACTTACACTATGCTGGTGGGGTTTCTGGAATACTAAAAAATATTGATGATCTTATATATAAAAATGTTTACACAGTATCAGGAGAAAAAATTTCAGAAATTATTGAAAATTCTGAAATATATAACGAAGACGTAATAAGAGAAAAGTCAAAAGCAATTAATTCGGAAGGTAGTATATCTATATTGAAAGGATCGTTAGCTCCAAATGGTGCAGTAATAAAAGTTGCAGCTGCAAGTAAACAATTTCATGAACATACGGGGAAAGCCTTAGTTTATAATTCTGCAGAAGAACTATCAGATAATATAGATGATCCTAATTTGGATGTTGATGAAAATACTATTTTGATACTAAGGAATAATGGTCCTATTGGAGGGCAAGGGATGCCTGAATCCGGATTTTTACCTATCCCAAAAAAATTATTAGATATGGGAGTGAGAGATATTGTCAGAATCTCTGATGCCAGAATGAGTGGTACTGCATTTGGCACAATAATACTTCACGTAAGCCCTGAAAGTTATGTTGGAGGGCCTTTATCTCTTGTAGAAAATGGTGACTTAATATCAATATCCTTAAAAAATAAATCTCTTGACTTATTAGTTGATGAGGATGTTCTAAAACAAAGAAAATGTAATATGAAAAATAATTATCTTATAAGTGATTACAAAAGAGGATACGGTTACATATACCAAAAGCATATACTTCAAGCAGAAGAGGGTTGTGATTTTGACTTCTTGAGAAGATAAATTAAGTTTTTACTAACTATTAATTTTAGAAATAATTGTTGGTAATTCTATCAATGAATTTATCTCATAAGTAGGATAGTATTGCTCATTCTTAATAACCTCGTTTTCTCTGTTTATGAACACAGATTTTATACCCAATTTATTAGCACCAAAAATATCGCCTTCAGGTCTATCTCCTACCATAATTACTTCATTAGTAGATAAATTTAATTTATTTATTATAAACTTAAATCCATGTGAATGAGGTTTCCCAAATTTAATTTCACTTGAAGTTAATATTTCTCTGTTTTTCCCAGAAAAAAAATATAATAACCCTGACTTAGCTAGTTTTCTTCTTTGATGAATAGCCATACCGTTAGTCAATACTGCTAATTTGAATTTTTTTAGCTTTAACAAAACAGGAAGAACATCATCAAATGCTTTTATTCCACTCCACATATTATGAATATATTTATTAGAGATTTCTGGAATATTTATGCTATTACTCTCAAGAATGATCTTTGAAATTTCTTTCCAAATTTGTGATCTTATTTCATTGTAATTACTAGAGATATATCCATTAACTTCTCCTAAACCTCCTGTGTCACCCCACAGAATATCTCTTCCGCCAAATTTTGCATCTAAATATTTTTCGAAATACTTTTTAGAACCAATTTTATCTATCTTATCTATGATCAATTCTAAAGTATTTTTATCAATTATCTTTTCAGATATTTTTTTTGCAATATTTATATACTCAATATTGTAAATTTTTTCATGAACGGTTAATGTATCATCCAGATCAAAAATAATTCCTTTTATCATAAGTTTGAAATGATAGCTTGAGTAACATCTTTTGTTTTTGAATTTCCTCCTAAGTCTGGAGTTAAAATTTCACCAGATTCAATCACTTTTTTAACTGAATTTTCAAGTTCATTTGCAGATTCATTTTCTCCTAGGTGACTTAACATTATTCCTGCAGTTAATATTTGGGCCATAGGGTTTGAAATTTCTTTACCAACGATATCTGGAGCTGAACCATGTGTTGGTTCAAACATTGAAGGATTTTTACCAGTAGGATCAATATTCCCACTTGAAGCTAATCCCATCGATCCGGTGATTATAGCTCCAATATCTGTGAGTATATCTCCAAATAAATTGCTAGCAACTACAACATCAAATTCTGATGGTTTTCTAATAAAGTCCATACATGCTGCATCAATTAATAATGAATTGGTAGAGATTTGAGGATATTCTGATTTAATATCTTCAAAGCATCTATCCCACAATGTCATTGAATAACCTTGAGCATTTGATTTTGTTATGGAAGTAACGTGATTCTTTTTATTTCTTTCTATAGCTAATTCAAAAGCATATCTGATAACTCTTTCACATCCTTTTCTTGTGAAAACTGCACTTTGTACAGCTACTTCATCTGGAAAATTTTTGTATTGAAATCCACCTACGTTCGCATATTCTCCTTCAGTATTCTCCCTTACCACAATAAAATCTACATCATAGGGTTTGATATTTTTTAAAGGAGTATCTACTCCTGGATATAAAATAGATGGACGTACACAAGCAAACTGATCAAAGGCTCTCCTTATAGGTAGCAAAAGTCCGTTTAAAGTAATATGATCCTGTATATCTGGATGCCCAACTGCTCCAAGAAATATGGCATCAAAGTTACTTAATTGATTAATACCATCTTCTGGCATCATTACACCGTTTTTGAAGTAATATTCAGAACTCCAATCAAAATTAGTAAACTCAAATTCAAAATCTTTATTTTTGCTAACATGAGTTAAAACTTCTAAAGCACTAGAAACTACTTCAACTCCAATGCCGTCTCCTGGTATAACTGCTATCTTATATTTTTTCATCTTATTGAACCTCCTATAGTTCCTCTATTATTTGTATTATTCCTGCCATATCATCCATCTCTTTTCCTTCATCTTTTAGAAGGTCATAGAGCTTTTTAGAAACCTCAGTGAGAGGTAGTTTCACAGATAAGTCTTTTCCCATTTTTTCTATGATTGATATATCTTTATGAATGTTTCTAGCAGGAACAGATGAGCCTTGAAATTTTCTATCTCTAATTATTGGAGCAGATCTTTCTAGCATTCTTGAAAAGCCAAAACTTACCATTAATATCTCCATTGCTGAATCTATATCGACTTCTGCAGCATTTGCTAGGCTTAAAGCTTCTGCAGAAGCAGTAGTATGAACAGCTGTTAGCAATTGATTGATTAATTTCATAGCTGTTCCGGTTCCTGAATCTCCCATTCTTTTAATAGTTGTTCCCATCATTTCAAAATATGGCATTGACTTATCAAAAGAATCCGATTCCCCTCCAACCATGATTGATAAAGTACCATCTTTTGCTCCTGTAGGACCTCCAGAAATTGGAGCATCTAAAAAATTAGAACCTCCATTTTTTACTACCTCATAACATTTCTTAGACGTTGCAATATCAACAGTTGAATGATCTACTATTATTTTTGATTCATCAGAAATAAATGACATGATTCCCGATTCTCCGATTATTATTTCTAATGAAGTATTTATATCTGGTAAGCATGTAAAAATAATTTCACTGTTTTCTACAAGTTGATCTAAAGAGTAACATCCTTTAGCTCCTTTTTTTTCCATAATCTTAATTTTTTCTGGATTTCTAGTATAAACATTAAGATCTGCCCCTTTAGATAATAAATTCTGAGCCATTCCTTGCCCCATATTTCCTAATCCAATAAATCCAACTTTCATTATGAAACTCCTATAAATTACTAGTTATATTTTTAGCAAGGGTATTGATACTTTCTTTTATTGATTCTCCAGAATTCGCGGCGTTATGGGAAGTCATTATTACATTTTGTAAACTTTTTAATTTATTATTTTCATTAATAGGTTCTTTTTCAAAAACATCTAAAGCAGCGCCCGAAATTTTCCCTCCAATTAGTGAATTGTATAATGCTTCTTCATTAACTAATCTCCCTCTTGCTGTATTAACCAATATAGCTGATGATTTCATCAATGAAAATTGTTCTGTATCTATGAGGTATTTAGTATTTTCTACTACTCTTGTATGTATAGAAACAACATCAGAATTTTCTAATAGAAAGTTTATGTCTGATACTTTAGCAAACTCTTCAAAACTTAATGTTCTTACCTTATCTATTCGAAGCATTGGTGAGATGATAATTTTCATTCCTAAATTAAGTCCCATTCTTGCAACTTTTTCTCCTATTGCTCCTGAACCTATAATTCCTAAAGTTTTTCCCTCAAGAAGTTCTACCTCTATAGAAGGCCATTCATTGCCTCTAATTCTTCTATCTAATTCTGGAATTCTTTTATTCAAAGACATTATTAGTGAAATAGTGTGTTCAGCAACAGAGTTTGTTAATATATCGGGGATAGAGGTTACTTTAATTTTATTTCTATTAGCTGAATCAACATCAATATGGTCTAAAGCAGGGCCATATACAGCTATATGTCGAAGATTAGGAGAATTCTCAATGACACTATTTGTAATTTGAGTAGTTGCCTTAGTTACTACGATAGTGTGACAATCCTTAACTCTCTGAATTAGTTCTCTTGAGTTTGATGGTCTGGTCTTATATACAGCTATTTCATTATTTTCTTGAATAGATTTAAAGAAATCTGCTTCATATGAAATTACCTGCGGATCATCATCAACTATTACAATTTTAGCCATAAAAAAAATCTCCCTAGGTTTATATATATTATAATGTTTATATTAACTTTTAAATAATATTTTTTTTATGTCTTCATACAAAATTTTGTATTGGAAAGAAATTCCCACTCAGATTAAATATACAGACTCTGAAGGATCAGATTCTTCTTATCCTTTGAGTTTGTTTTTTCAACAAGCTATTGATGCAGTTGCAATGCATGATGGATCAATATCTTCAGGAGAATATTTAGATGCATGGGCTTGGGGAGAATCAATCAATTCCCAAGAGAGCGCTGAGGACATAATTTCAGGTTTTGATAATAACATCCCAAAGTCTTTTATAAATAAAATAAAACAACTCCACGATTCTGGAGAAAGGGATCCTTCCCCTGGAGCTATTGATAAATGGTTCACAAATTAAATCAAACTTCTCAAAAAATTCTTAGAGAAGCTCAATCAGGAAAGATTTTTTTACTTGATGGAGCAACTGGAACTTTTCTTCAGAATAATGGACTTGAAGCAGGTGGGTCTCCAGAATTAATGAATATTGAAAATCCATCTGTAATAGAAAAAATGGCTAATACTTATTATTCTAGTGGTAGTGATATAGTCTTAACTAACACTTTTGGTGGAAATTATTTTAGATTAAAACACTATGGTTTAGAAGATAAAGTAATTGATATTAATAAAAAAGCTGCTGAAATAGCAAAATCTGCATCAAATAATTATAAAGACAAGTATGTTTTTGGTTCTATTGGTCCAACTGGAGAGTTTATTGAGCCATTGGGACAAGTTTCAGAAGAAGAAATGTATAATGTTTTATTTGAGCAAATGAAGGGTTTGTATGAGGGTGGTGTTGATGCATTCATGATTGAAACTCAAATTGCCACAGAAGAAACATTATTAGCTATAAAAGTTGCTAGAGAAAATTTTGATTTATTAGTTTTTGCATCTATGGTATACGACAAAGGTCCAAGAGGATTTTTTACAATGTTTGGATTAGAACCCTCAAAAAGCTTGGATTTATTGTACGAAGCTGGTGCTGATGTTGTTGGTACTAATTGTGGGAATGGTTCCGATAAAATGCTCGAAATAACAAATATATTTAGAGAATCAACTGATAAGCCTCTTCTAGTTCAAGCCAATGCAGGTATTCCAATTATTAAGAAACAAGATATAATTTACCCAGAATCACCAGATTATATGATGAAAAATTACAAAAAACTGATAGATTTAAATGTAAATTTTTTAGGTGGATGTTGTGGAACCACAGCAGAGCATATTACCAATTTTTCTGAAATTATAAGGAGTCATAATGAACGTATCGCAAGTTAGAAAAGAATTTGGGAAATGTTTGGAATTAGTTTCTATGGACCCTAATTTTCATGAAATAAGTGTAGGTTTATTTGTTAAAAAAAATATTCTTACTGTTTGGTCATACAGCAAAAAAGAAGGAATTGAAGATAGGCTAAATCAAATAAGAGATAAAATGGTTGATTTTGGTGCTTTAGAAAGAAGTGATTCTGATTTTAAGTTAGTTATTCCTGAGGGTGCACTGATAGAAAGACCTCTAAAATTTTTATTCGTAAAATCTGTTGAAATGAAACCAGATTCTAAACCAGAAACTGGAGTAATTCAAGCAAAAGATAATAAAAGTAAACTAACCTTTATTATTGAAGGTTCAAACGTTGATGGAAAGTATATTTATAAAGTTTCAGCTAGTGGAGAACATGATAAACCTAATTTACGAATAAGGGCTGTAGTAGGTGGATTTATAAAATATGGTGAATGTGTAAAAAATGATAATGAAAGTTTTATATTCCCTGATGCAAAATCTCATGATGAATATGTCAGGATTTTATTACCATATGCTAGAAATGTAAGTGCTGTTGAAAATATGTTAAATGCTAATGAACAAGCTGGTCAAATGACTACTCAAACTTTAGGTTTTTCACAATAAGGAGAAAATATGAAAGAAATGTCAAAAAAAGAAAGAGTTTTAGCTGCTCTTAATAGACAAGACGTTGACAGAACCCCTGTTGCAAATCCTACATCAGTAGCTACTGTGGAAATGATGGATTTAGTTGACGCCCCTTTCCCTGAAGCATGTAGGTCTGCTGAATTAAATGCAAAATTAGCAGCAACTGAAATATCTCAATTTGATTTTGATTCAATTGCTCCGTATTTTTCTATTATCCAAGAATCAAGTGCAATTGGTTGTGAAATGCAATGGGAGCAAAAAGATAATTGGCCGACAGTTAGGATGAGTAATCCAATATGGAAAACCGCATCTGATGTAAAAGTTCCTTCAAATTTTCTTGATCATCCTGATGTAAAAGTTATTACTGATTCAATAAGAATTTTAAAAAAAGAATTTGGAGATGAAGTTCCTATTATAGGTAAGACTATGGGACCTTGGACCTTAGCTTATCATGTATTTGGTGTTGAAACATTTTTACTTGGTTCAGTAGATAATCCTGATGAAACTGCTGAAGCATTAGAAAAATTATGTGAGTTTACATATCTTTTTGGTGAAGCACAAATTGATGCTGGTGCAGATGTCTTAACTGTTCCTGATCATGCAACTGGAGATTTAGTTTCAGGTCAATATTACCAAAAGTTTCTCCAAGATATACATACAGAAATGGCTGAAAGATTTTCTGTTCCTTTAATTCTTCATATATGTGGAAGAACAGTTGATAGAATGCCATTTATTGCTGAAACCGGAATGCATGCTTTTCATTTTGATTCAAAAAATTCACCACAAGAAGCAATGGATGCAGTTAGTGATAAGATCGCTCTTGTTGGGAATATAAACAACCCTGAAACGTTATATTCTAAAGATACTGAAGATGTAAAAAAAGAAGTTTTTGAATGCCTAAATGCTGGAGTGCAATTAATTGCTCCTGAATGCGCTATTCCACTAAAAACAAAAGCAGAAAATTTGATTGCAATTACTGAAGGCATTTCTGATTGGGTAGCAGAAACTCAAAATTAACTATTGATGATAAAATTAAGTGGAACGTAATTAGTTTTTGTTGTAAGGGATAATTTTATGTTTGAACATGAAGGTTTATTAAAAGAATTTGAGTGGGTCACAAAAGAAAGTGAAAAAAAACATATTGGCGAATCTATAGCTAAAACATCACTTGAAATGCAAGAAATTGCATTTGCATTAATACAAGGTGACAACGATTCTGTGGATAAATTAACTAAACAAAATTTAGATAATGGCATCGAGGCTAATGAAATTCTTGATGATGGATTACTTAATGGAATGGCAATTGTTGGGGTTAAATTCAGAGATAATATTATTTTTGTACCAGAAGTATTAATTTCTGCAAGAGCTATGAAAGCTGGAATGACTCACCTAGAACCTATATTATCTGAATCTGGAATAGAACCTCAAGGTACAGTTGTTATGGGTACTGTAAAAGGTGACTTGCATGATATTGGGAAAAATCTATGCATAATGATGCTTAGAGGTGCAGGATTTATAGTACATGATTTAGGAGTTGATACTTCACCTGAAGACTTTGCTGATGGATTTGAGGAACATGAACCAGATGTCATTGGAATGTCAGCTTTGCTAACTACAACTATGCCTAATATGGGAAGAACTATTCAATATTTTGAAGATATTGGTCTTAGAGAAGATGTTCGATTGATGGTCGGAGGAGCTCCAGTTACTCAAGAATTTGCTGATGAAATGGGAGCTGATGCATATGGTGAAAGCGCAGTTGATGCAGTTGATAAAGCTAAAGAATTGATCGTTCTGTTAAAAGAATTGAAAAGTTAATAAATATAATGTCTGAAAAAAATTCAGAAAGAAATGATAAAAAAAATCTTCAAAACAGCTTAGATAAACTTTATGAAATTTTTCAAGATATTTCTTACCATGCTGACGAGCTAAGTAAACATAGATGTCCTTATAAAAATGCTATGAGTAAATGTACTGCAAATTTTTATTGTCAGAATCAAAAATATGTAAAAAAGGAAGATGATGCCCCTTTTTGTGCAGGATCAGATAAATTGGATTATAGACCTGCATGGAAGGTTGATGAACCAATAAAGAAAAATGACTAAATTTATTTATGAAAAATCTAATGTTGATCTAGAAAAAGATAAATCTCTTTTTGAATATGCAGATAAAGTTAGAATGAGAATTCCTACTTCTTGTGGTAGAGTTGGAGATTGCCATGAATGTATTGTAGAAATCATAGAAGGTGAAAATAATTTATCTGAACAAACTAATGATGAACAATTTTTATCTTCTCCTTTTAGATTAGCTTGCCAAGCCAAAACTATTTATGTCAAAGATAACCTAAAATTTACTCCCAGGAAAAGAGATAGAAAAATACTTACTACCTTTGATAACAAAAATGATTATGAAATAGATAATCATTATGTTTTTGATAAAGATTCAGTTTCTATTGAAAAAAATAATCAAAAAAAAATATTAATTAATAAAAAGTCTAAAATATTTGGTTTAGCAATAGATGTTGGAACTACAACTGTGGCTATTAATTTACTAAATTTAGAAACTGGGAAAATTATGGCTACTTCTTCATTTGAAAATCCACAAGTTTTTGGTGGTTCCGATGTTATGAATAGAATTTCTTATGACACGAATAAGTTTAAGGGTGAATTGCATAAATCTATTATTTCAGCAATAAATTTTGAAATAGGAGAAATAACAAAAAAAATTAAGATTAGAAGAAGGCAAATAGTTGAAATAGTAATAGTTGGTAACTCAACTATGAGAGATATATTTTTCAATTTAGATGTCGAAACTATAGGTGTAAGACCATATAAATCCCTCACTGAGTTCAATTTTATCGATAAAAAGGTAGATTCTACTGAATTATCCTCGATTGCCTCTAAATTAGATATAAGAATTAATCCTGATGCAATTATATATAGCCCACCATTGATAGCTTCTCATATTGGATCTGATATTTCTGCAGGACTTATTGCTGTAGATTTTTTTAGTAATAATAAGAATAAGATATTTATAGATATTGGGACCAATACAGAAGTAGTTCTAGGTAATAATAATAACTTTTTAGCTGCTTCTTGCCCTGCAGGCCCCGCGTTTGAGGGGGGAGAAATTACATATGGGATGCCTGGCTATGCTGGTGCTGTAGAACATGTAAAATGGGAATCAAATAAATATTCATATAGAACAATAGGAGACTCTTCTCCAACAGGTATTTGTGGATCTGGATTAATAGATTTTTTATCAGAAATGATAGATAACAAGTTTATGAATAGTGTTGGTAAATTTACAGAAAATCTTGAATTTTTAAAATTAGACGAGAATTATGATGTAATGCTTACTAGAAAAGATGTATCAAATCTTGCTCAAGCTAAGGCAGCTAATGTTTGTGGGCAAGCTCTAGTTATTAAGGATTTTGGGATATCTGTAGAAGATATTGATGAAATTTATTTAGCTGGAGGTTTTGCTAACTATATCGATATCGAAAGAGCTAAAAATATAGGATTTATTTTAAATTACCCAACAAAAAAAATAAAAAAAATAGGAAATTCTGCCTTAGAAGGTGCAACAAAATTATTATTATCTTATAAATTGAGAAAAAATCTTTTGAATTATGTAACTAAGATTGATCACTTAGAGCTAGAAACTAAAGAAGAATTTTTTGATTATTTTGTAGAAGGTTGTCAATTTAAAGAGATATCTGTTTAAGGGGGAATATTATGAAGTATAAAGCAGTAATCAGTGATTACGTTTGGCCATCACTTGATATAGAACAAAAATTATTAGGAAGTCATAATGTTGATATTGTAGATTGTAATAATTCTACAAAAGAAGAGCTTATAGAAGAAGTTAAAGATGCTGATGCAATAATTTTTTGTTTCAAGGAAATTGATGCAGAAATTTTGGAAGCTGCAAAAAAATGTAAAGTTGCATCTAGATATGGCATCGGTGTTGATAATATTGATATTGAAAAATGTTCTCAATTAGGAATTGTTGTAACAAATATACCAGATTATTGTTTAGAAGAAGTTTCTGATCATGCTATAGCAATGATCCTAAGTTTGAACAGAAGAATTGTCGATCATTGGAATATGGTGAAAGAAGGAGGATGGAATAATCTTAATCTTGATATTCCTGTTCTTAGATTAAGTCAGTCTACTTTAGGTATTGTAGGATTCGGTAGAATTGGTAGGACTATTTCAGAAAGAATGTCTTCAATGGGAGTTAAGTGTGTTGCTTATGATCCGTTACTTAAAGAGGGTGAAATTATAAATAATATTGAAATAGTTTCTTTTGAAAAACTTCTTGAAATATCTGACTTTATTACGGTTCATGTTCCCCTGATAGAATCTACTTACCATTTATTCTCTAAAAATGAGTTTAATAAAATGAAAAACAATGCTATTTTAGTAAATTGTGCTAGAGGTGGATTAATTGATGAATCAGAGGCTTCTATAGCCTTGGACAAAGGTATTATTGGTGGTATTGGACTTGATGTAATTGAAGATGTTTCAGAGAATCCAACTAGCCCGTTATTCAATAATAATAATGTGATAATTACTCCTCATACTGCTTTCTTTTCAAAAGCATCAAGTGAAGAGTTACAAAGAAGAACATGTGAAGAAGTTATAAGGGTTATTAATAATGAAATACCTGAAAATTTCATAAATCCTGAAGTAAAAAAAAATTCTAGATCAAAAATAAATTAATTATCGAAAGACATTTGTTTGTCATTTTCGTCTGAACTTTCTAGCTCATTATCAAAAAGAATTTCTTCTTCTATTTCATCTTGTAGTTGAGATATATCTATTGCTTTTTCTGGATTTTGATCCAATTGAGTTTCTAATTGCTCTACAGCCTTAAATTGATTATCTAAAGCTTTCCTTCTTCTTCCCATAAGATATCCATGGTGAAGAGTAGCAGTTTTTAATGCTCGTTCAATTTTTTCTTGTTCTTCAGTGTAATTATTCCATTCACTTTGTAGTTTTTCTAAAATAGAAATTATTTGAGATTGATTCTCTCCAATAGTAACAACTTTCATAAATTCCTTAATTACACCTACAACTAACAAAAGATTGCCAGGTGAAGTTATAGTTACTTTTTTAGATTGTGCATATTGAATTAAGTCCATTCTTTTTTCGTAAATATAGGAAAGAATATGATCACTTGGCACAAAAACTATTACATTATCTAGTGTATTTTGTTGAGTATTAATATACTTTTCACCTACTTCATCGATTATATTTTTTTTCAATGTATCAAAAAACTTTTTTTCTCTTTTTTGCTGGTCCATTGATTCTATGTCTTCTTCGATGAGTGGCTGAAAATGTTCCCAAATAAATTTTGAATCCATATGGATAACTTTATTCTCAGGTAAATTTATGGTGAAATCAGGCCTTGTTCCATTATCTAGTACTTGTTGTGTTTCATATTGCACACCCTTAATGAAACCTGCGCTTCTGAAAATATCTTCAGCCATTAGTTCTCCTAATTGACCTCTAGTTTGACTTCCAGATAGTACATTAGTTAGTTTACTAAACTCATTTTTTGCAATATTTATAGCATCTTCTGTGCTTTTATTTTGTTTTCTAAGTTCATTATTTGTTGTAATAAGATTTAGTGTTTCTTTTAGAGTTGAATCATATTGTTTTGTCATTAATTCTTTAACTTGTTTTAAGTCATCGGTAAATTTGTTATCCTTTTCAATTAGCAATTGTTTTACTTTATTTTCAACTCCTTCAGTAGTGTCATCAGCAAATTCTTTAAATTTCATACCTGAAAAATATTTTGAAAATCTTATGAAAAATAATGTTGAAATTCCACCAATGGAAAAAATTAAAATTATGAGTAGGAAAATTATAGATAGATTGAATGCACTCATAAGATTTACTTTTTAAGCTTATATAAGATAATTTTAGAGTTTTATAGTAATATAAGTCAAATTATATTTATCGCTAGATATTCTAAAATCTATTTATTAGTAACCTAAAAAATAGTAAGCTTACATATTTATAATCTATTCATCAGTTAGAATATAAGAATGACAAACATATTATCTTCTTACAGAGAGCACTTTAATCTTGATGAAAAAACTGCTTATTTAAATAGTGCTTATATGGGGTTACTGCCTAAAAAATCGATTCAAAAAGGTTTAGAAGGATTTGAATTAAAATCTAAAGCTTGGGAAATTAAATGGAAAGATTTTTATACAAAGCCAGAAAATATTAGAAATATCTTTTCAAATATTATTAATTCTGATTCAGATTCTATTTTCTTTACACCATCTGCTAGTTATGCTTTTGCTGTTTTTGCAAAAAACTTTAAGTTAACCAATAGAAAAACTATCCTATTATTGGAAGAAGAATTTCCTTCTAATGTTTGGATATGGAAGAAATTGGCTGAAGAACAAAACGGTAAAATAAAGTTTGTACCAAGACCAAGTGATGATGACTGGACATCAGCAATTTTAGAGAATTTAGATGATAATACTGCACTTGTTTCTGTACCTAATTGCCATTGGACAGATGGAGGCCTTATCAAATTAGACCGATTGTCTAAAGAATTAAAAAAACAAAATATATCACTTGCTATTGATGGCACTCAATCAGTTGGTGTAATGCCTATAGATATCAAGGAAATCCAACCTGATTTCATGGTTGTATCAGGTTACAAATGGTGTTTAGGTCCTTATAGTTTAGGATTAGCATATATTGATTCTAAATATCATTTAGGTGAGCCTATTGAATATAACTGGATGGCAAAATTTCCTATACCTAAAGATGATTCAGTCCCTGATATGACAGTATATGAAGATTATAATTTTGATAATGCTAGAAAATTTGATTTTGGTCAACGAGGTAATTTTCACTTAATACCTGCATTAGAATCTTCACTAAAATTTATTTCTAAAATAGGTTCTAAAAAATTATACGATCATGCAGATAAGCTAAATGAAGAAATTATAAAATATACTTCTGAGATGGGTTTTGAAAGTATTAAAAAAGAATTTCGCGCTAAACATTATTTAGGATTAAGATTTAAGAATCAAATTCCTAAAAATTTTGTTGAAAATTTAGCTAAAGAAAATGTTTTCATAAGTGCAAGAGGAAAAAAAGCTATAAGAGTAACTCCTCATATATGGAATAATTCAAATGATATAGAGAAATTTATTAATGCTTTAAGAAAGATTATGTAATGACAATTTTTATAAATGAAGAGCAAGTTCAAGAAATATTAGATGTAAAATCAACAGTTGATATCTTAGAGGAATCTATGAAATCTTTATCTACAGGGAAGGGCTTCAATAGCCCTCGAAAAAGGCTTCCAACAAGTTACTCAGGAGGTAATTTACATTTTATGGCAGCTTCATGGCCTGAAAAAGGTATTGCAGGTCATAAGAGCTATGTTGTAACTAAAGGCAAAGCTACTTTTGTAGTTCTACTTTACTCAACAGAAGGAGAAGGTTTGTTGGCAGTTATTGAAGCTAACATGTTAGGACAAATTCGAACAGGTGCCGCATCTGGACTTGCTTCGAAATATTTAGCGAATAAAAATTCTAAAAAGTTAGCAATTATTGGTTCAGGTTTTCAAGCTGAAACTCAGCTAGAAGCAATAAATTCTCAATTTGATTTAGATGAAATTAAAGTATTCTCTAGATCTGAAGAAAAAAGAAATAAATTTGTAAATAAAATGGGAAATAAGTTAAACATAAACATTAAAGCTTATGACTCGTCTGATGAAGCTACTTCAAATGCTGATATTATTTCATTGATTACAAACTCTAATGTACCTGTTATAACTAATAGCCAAATTACGAATGGTATGCATATCAATGCTGCAGGTGGAAATAGTTGGCTTAGATCAGAAATTTCATCTGATTCTATAGGTAAATTTAATTTTGTTTCTTGCGATGATGTCGAGCAGGCTAAAAATGAATGTAAAGAATTAATGGATGCAACTGAAAAGGGTATTATTTCTTGGAGTAATGTAAATGAATTATCAAATGTAATTGATGGAAAAATTAAAGGTAGAAATAATTCTGAAGATATAACTTTGTATGAGTCACTAGGAATTGCAATCCAAGATATTGCCGCTGCTAAATATATTTACGATAGACTAAAATAATTATTTTTATAATCTTATTTGATTAAGTTCTTTTTCTACTTTTGTATTAAGTTCATCAATATTTGAATTATTTTCAATAATCGAATATTTACAATTCTCATTTTCTAGCAAAATCTGCATTTCCTTTAATTTCATTTGATTATTTATTATGTTCATAAAATCTATCTCAGATATATCTCTACTATTTAAAACTCTCTTTTTAGATATTTCAATATTTGTATCTATTATCCAAATATAATCAAACATTTTATGCCATCTAGCATCTATAATTACAGCACCTTCAAATGCAATAAATTCATTTTGATTACTATTTTTTTTGTCTTGAATAAATGTCTCTATTCTTGGCCATATTATTTTTTTTAATGAATGTAACATTTCATCATCATTAAAAACTAATTTACCTAATATTTTGGTATCAATTTCCTTTTCTTTAGATGTTACATCAGGAAAAATTTGAAGAATTTCTTGCTTAACCAATTCGTCTTCTTTATAGATATTTTTAGCTATTTTATCCAAATCATACGTTTTTATAAATTTTTTTGATAAAAAATCTAATACATATGATTTACCTGATCCAATATTTCCTGTTATTCCTAAAGATTTCATAATGAGTTAATTACGTTTTAAAATGTCTATGCTTGTTTATTTAAAAATATATTAATATAACAATATAACCCCCAGAGGTCTGAGCAATAAAAAAAAGTCCTAATTACTAGGACTTTTTTTTATAGATTTCTTTGATCTAATTTTTCCTTTGTAACAACCTCATGAAATTCAATCTCATAAAAATCTACTAAACTCATTAACTCTGAAGATAATTTTTCTCTTATTTCATTTGGAACCTTTTCATAAACAATTGCATCTAGTGATTCTTGCGTCCATTCTGCGCTAACTGAGTAATCTTCTGCAGGTGTTGAAAATCCTGACACATATATTGTTGCCTCACTTCTTCCCTGCTCTTCATATTCGTTACAAATCTTTTGCAATATAGATGCAACTTTCCAAGCATTTGCTCTTGTAGTAAAGCATTTTCTTCTAATTAAAAACATAAATACTCCTTTACTTGACTAAATCTGTTCAATTTCATTGGTTTTATTTTCGAGTATACTTCTAGAATGTCAATTTTTATTATTACAATAGTTTTAATTTCTACCTTTATTCATGCATTATGGAATTTTTTGATTAAAAAGTCTAATTATCCATATGAATATATACAATTATTAGCTATTTTTAGTGGATTGATCGCAGTTCCATTTTCAATCTATTTTATATTTGTTGAAGATCTAACTTATACTGGAATATTATTATCGTTCTTATCTGGATTTATTCATATTTTTTATTTTTACTTTTTAGGAAAAGCGTATCAAACGGGTCAATTATCATATGTTTACCCTATATCAAGAGGGACATCTGTTGCACTTGTTCCAATAATAGGAACTTTGCTACTTAATGATCAAATAGGAATATATTCCATATTTGGAATATTAATTGTTTTTTTTGGTATCTTTTTTCTTAGTGTTAATGATTTACTAGCCATAAATAAAAAAAATATAAAGAATGTCTTAATCCCATTACTTATTGGAATAACAATCACAATTTATACTATTGTAGATAGCATTGCAGTAACATTAATCAATCCAATAATTATGTTTTCTATTTCATCTTTTTTTGGTGGAATATTTTCTATTATTTTATTTGATAGAAGAATAAATCACTTTGGAGTAATTATTAAGAAAAACATCTTATTTATACTTGTTATTTCTTCAATGTCCGCAATAGGCTATCCAATGATATTATACGCTTACAAATATTCTCTAGTCAGTTTAGTAGCTCCTCTTAGAGAGGTATCAACAGTTTATGCAGCTATTTTAGGTATCTTTTTTCTAAATGAAACTTATTCAAAAACTAAGATTTTAGGTATTAGTTTAATCGTAATTGGTGCAATCTTAATAACATAAACATTTATTTTTCTTCAATTACAATTGAAAGAATTTCATCTCCAGGATTAGGGTCACTCATTGGATCTCTCTCTCTAATCTTTAGAACAACATCCATTCCGCTTATAACTTTACCAAATACTGTGTGAGCTCCATCAAGATGTGGGGTTGGAGCATGGGTAATGAAAAATTGTGAGCCATTTGTTCCTGGGCCAGCATTAGCCATAGATAAAATTCCTTCTGAGTCATGCTTTAATGAAGACACAAATTCATCTTCAAACTGATATCCAGGTCCTCCTGCACCTGTTCCAGTTGGATCTCCTCCTTGAACCATAAATCCTGGTATAACTCTATGAAATGTTGTTCCATCATAATATCCAGATTTAGCTAGATTTATAAAGTTTTCACAAGTAATTGGAGTTTGGTCGGAGTACAAATGAATAATAATTTCTCCTCTTTCAGTCTCAATTTTTGCTTTGTAAGTTTTTGTAGTATCTAAATTTCCTTTTGGAGGTTCTAAAGTCATAGTTATTTTCCCTATTAATTTAATTTCTATATAGATTTATATTACCTTATTTATTGACTTTTTTATGTTTTAGATATTAGATGAATTTAAGTACTTTTAAGGAGATTTTATGAATGACTATCCGATAATAAAAAAAATTACATTTAACAGATATAAATTTCCTTTAGAAAATATGAGATCTCATATTCTTTCATCTTGTTATGAACCAGGATCAACTACTGTGAGGCAAGTTGTTTCAATAAAAATAGATACAGACTTAGATATATCAGGTGAATATTTTAGTATAGCTCCTGGTACATATGATCAGATGAGAGCTATAGCACCAATATTAATTGGTCAAAATGGATTAAATAGAGAACATTTTTATAACCTTGCAAAAGTAGTTTTAAGAAAACAGGATAAAATGGGAATTGGTCCTATGGATATTGCTTTATGGGACTTAGCTGGAAAATATTATGATACTCCTATTTTTCGATTATTAGGTGGAAATAGAACTAAACTTCCTACCTATGCCTCTACACTACATGGTGATTATTCGAAAGGTGGATTAAATTCACCTGAAGCATTTAGGGATTTTGCAGAACAATGTTATGACTTAGGCTATAAAGCTTTTAAGATTCATCCTTGGGCTCCAGCCGATATGGATCAAGAAGTAAAGGTAGTTAATGAAGTAGGTAAACTATCCGATAAAATGAATCTTATGATAGATCCTTGTTGTGAATATGAAACATATGCAGATGCCCTAAGAGTTGGAAGAGCTTGTGATGATAATAATTACTTTTGGTATGAAGATCCACTTAGAGATGGTGGAGTTTCTTTTTATGCCCATAAAAAATTAAAACAATCAATTAAGACGCCTCTATTACAAGGAGAACATTTGCATCTTGTAGAAACTCATACTGATATGGCAATAGCAGAGGCTACAGACTTTTGGAGAGCTGACCCAGAATATGACGGCGGCATAACAGGAACAATGAAGATCGCACATGCTGCTGAAGGATTTGGAATGGACTTAGAAATTCATATTGCTGGCCCTGCTCAAAGACATTGTATGGCTGCAATCAGAAACTCAAATTATTATGAAATGGGATTACTTCATCCTCAATTATCCAATCCTGCTAATATACCTGTATATAAAAATGATTATAGTGATGAGTTAGACTCAATAGATTCTGATGGAAATATAACTGTGTCTGAAGATCCAGGGTTAGGTGTTGAGTATGATTATGAATATGCAAAAAAATTTCTTGTTGATACTTTAGTAATTGACTGATTTTTATGTCAAAAAAAGACTTTTATAATTCCTATGATGAAGCATTAGATGGCATATCTAATGATATGAGTATAATGATTGGTGGCTTTGGAGTACAGGGTGGCCAACCAACGAATCTAATGATTGCTCTTAGAGATAAGAACCTAAAAAACTTAACTCTTATAGGTAATGTAGCAGGTATTTCTATGGTTACTGGTTATGGGTGGAAAGATAGCGATAAAGACAAAATTATAGATCAGAGTATTTTTTTTAAAAATAAACAAGTAAAAAAGATTATTTGTTCTTTTCCTATCCCTGCTCAAAGAGATCCAATTTCTGAAATTGAAAAATCTTGGATAAATAAAGAGTCTGAAGTAGAAATTATTCCACAAGGAACATTAGCGGAAAAAATAAGAGCAGGAGGAGCTGGGATTCCAGCTTTTTACACAAAAACAGGAATAGGTACTATTGTTGAAAAAGGAAAAGAATCAAAGATAATTAATAACGAAAAATATATATTAGAATATGCATTAAAAGCAGATGTAGCATTAATTAAGGCTCATATTTCAGATGAATTTGGAAATTTGATATATAAAGGTACATCTAGAGCATTTAATCCAATTATGGCAACCGCAGCAAAATTAACAATTGTTGAGGTAGATAAAATTATTTCATCAAACAAAATAGATCCTGAAAGAATAGGAACACCAGGTATTTACGTAGATAGAATTGTGAGTAAATATAAATGAAATATCCCTCGAAATTATCAAAGGATCAAATAGCTTATAGAGCTTCAATAGAATTACCTGAAAACTCTTATGTGAACCTAGGAATAGGATTACCATCATTGTGTGCGAAATACTTAGAAAATAAACGAAATATAACTTTTCATGCAGAAAATGGAATTTTAGGATTTAATGAAATTTCAGATATAAAAAATCAAGATGAAAATCTGATTGATGCAGGTGGGCAATTCTTAAGTCCAAATAATGGAATTTCTTTTTTTGATTCAGCAGAATCCTTTTCTATGATTAGAGGTGGGCATATAGATGTTACTGTACTTGGAGGATTACAAGTGTCTAAAAATGGAGACCTTGCAAACTGGATGATAAAGTCCAGAGGTATCGGTTCAATAGGCGGAGCTATGGATCTTGTTTCTGGTGCAAAAAATGTCATAGTAACTATGGAACATGTAACCAAGAATAATGATTATAAAATTCTAAATAAATGTGATTTCCCTCTAACTGGAATTAAGTGTGTTAAGAAAATAATTACAGATATTGCTGTTATTGAAGTTGTGGATGAGGGTTTACTGTTAACTGAAATAGCGAAAAATTGGAATTTTGAGGATGTTCAATCACTTACTGAACCAAAACTAATTCCTTCTGATTATTTAAAAGAGTATTGTACTATAAATTAATATCTTATTAATTGATCAGTTTCTCACGTCAACAACTAATTTTCCAAAATTTTCACTTTCAAATAACTTCATGAAATTTAAAGGAATATTATTAAAACCTTCATTAATATCTTCTCTATAAACTATCTTTCCTTCTTTGATCCATTTCGATAGATTTGAAATTGCTTCTTCATATTTATGAGCAAAATTAAATACGATAAATCCTTGCATGGTAGATTGTTTTGTAAGTAAAGTTCTAGCTACTCTTGGTCCCATTGGAGGAGTTGGTGAATTATAAGTTGCTATTTGTCCACAAACGGCAGTTCTAGAGAATAACGCAATATGATTTAATACAGCGTCAGAAATTTCTCCCCCAACGTTATCAAAATACATATTTATATAATTTTCACCTAATTTACCCAATTCAGAGTCAATGTCTTGAGTATTGTAATTAAAACAATAATCAAAATTTAATTCATTTTTACAATAATTTACCTTTTTATCGCTACCTACTATTCCGATAACTGTACAGCCCATTAATTTTGCTAATTGCCCAACTATAGAACCAACAGCCCCTGAAGCAGCTGATACTACTATCGTTTCACCAGGTTTTGGTTTTAAGATTTCAAAATAACCTAAATGAGCAGTTCTTCCTGGCATTCCTAGTATTCCTAATGAGTAAGTTATGGGTAAATCTTTTGGAGTATTTATTTTAGAAATTGATGGCTCGTTTTCATATAAAACTTCATATTTCTGCCATCCAATTTTTGCATTAACCATATCTCCTTTTTGATAAAGTCTAGATTTAGATTCAATAACTTTAGCTATCACCTCGCCTTCCATCACACCTCCTATTTCAACTGGAGAAGCATATGAAGGACCTGCATTCATTCTTCCTCTCATGTAAGGATCTAATGATAAATATTGAGTTTCTACGAGTATTTCACCATATTCTATGCTTCTAACTTCTTCAGAAATTTTTTCAAAATCAGACTCTATATTTGGCTTGCCTACTGGTCTTTGTTTAAGAACCCATT
This sequence comes from SAR202 cluster bacterium, assembly GCA_008373205.1. Lineage (GTDB taxonomy): Bacteria > Chloroflexota > Dehalococcoidia > Lucifugimonadales > Lucifugimonadaceae > TMED-70. The sequence continues at coordinate 2,830 of RQOS01000018.1, read as the reverse complement.
TTTCATTTTTCATGTATTTATACCTTCAAAATTTGTATTTAATCAACATTATCTTATCATACAAAAACTATATTTTTTTTTCTTATAAGCTATGATAAAAATAAGATATAAAATTTTATATCTAAACCTTTTATTAAGGAAGTAATTTTGAAAAACTTGTCCCCTCTTAATCTTAATAATCCTGTACTAATTTGCTCTTGGCAAGGTTGGCCTGATGCTGCAGAATCAGCAACAAAATCTGTAGAGGAAATCTTATCCCAGTTGGAAGTTATTCATTCAGTTGAAATGAACTCAGATTCTTATTATATATATTCAGATAAAAGACCAACCGTAACTAACATTAAAGAAAACTTAAGGCATATTGATTGGCTTGAAAATAAATTTTCTTTTATCAAAAGAAAAGGTTCTAAAAATGATGTTGTAATATTTGAAGGAATTGAACCTGATATGGATTGGAAAACATATGTTAATGAATTTATAAAAGTGATTGAATTTTATGAAATTAAAACTGTAATTATGGTTGGAGCTTTATTAGACTCCGTTCCACATACAAGAGAACCAAGGATAACATTTACTGGAACTGGCAAAAAGAACAACTCCTTATTAAAAAAATTGAAATATTCTCCACCCTCTTATGAAGGTCCTGCTGGTATTACATCAGTTATTGGCGAAAGATTAGATAACTTAAAGATAGCTACTATATCAATTTGGGGTCATACTCCTCACTATCTTCAAGTGACTCATAATCCTATACTCTCTGCTGCAATAATGAAAGAGTTATCAAATTTACTTGGCTTAAAATTGAGCTTTGAAAAAATAACTAAAAGATCTGAAGAATTTCGATCATCTCTTAATCTAGCTCTAGAAGACCATAATGAAATTACTAAATATGTTGAAAGATTAGAAGAATCTTATGACACAGAAGAAATGTCTAAAATAGATCCAGAGCCTCAATTGATACTGAAGGATGTAGAAAACTTCTTAAAAGACTCACGTAAAGACGCTGATTAAAATGACATCTAAAGATTTAAATGAAATATTAAATAAAACAAATACAGAGATTGGTTTTAATTCAACTAAAGGTTCCTCAAAAAATAACTTGTTAATCTTTGGAATTACAAATCCCGATATTAATGAATCAAATTTTAATTGTGATGCTTATATATATAACGATAAAGTCAAAAAAAAATCTAAGAATTGCATAGGAAAAATAATAAATAGTAAAGACACTATTAAATCAATTGATCAATTCGATTTTGTACTTATAAATGATCCTAAAAATGTTAATTTTAATATGTTTTCTTATGAAAAAGGTATAGGCCTTAAAATTGATGACAAAATAAATGATGAAAGAAAAGATACAATCGAAAATTTCGAATTTGATTTCTTAATATATGATCTAAAAATTGACTCATTAACAAACTTTGAGGATATGTTAACTATCAAAGATATGATTAATTCTATTAGATCTAATTGGGTATTAAATATAAAAATATCAAAATTAGAAGAAATAGATTTCCAATATATTTTTGATATAGGATTTACTGGAATAATGGTAAATTTAACAGAAATTGATAGTAAAAAGTTTAAAGAAATCAAATCAAAATTAAATAATCTTGAGGTAAGAAAAAGTGGGAAGTTTTAACAATACTAAAATTTCTATTATTGGCTTAGGAAATTTAGGTATTAATATTGGGCATTTATTATTATCTAACAATAATAATTTATCAATAACAGGATTTGACCTAGTTAAAGATCAAAGCAAATTAGCTAAAGATTCAAAATCTATTACCAAAGAGGCTAATAGTTATGCTGAATGCCTAAAAGATACAAATCTAATTATTCTTGCAGTCCCTACATCATCTACTTATGAAATTTTTGAATCAATAAAAGATATCATTAGTTACGACACTCATATAATTGATTTTTCTTCCAATAAGAGAGCTGTTAGTTCTTGGGCTACTGAGATGATTCCTAACAATGAAATTATAGGTTTGTACCCATTCGTTAAGAGTGATACTTTATTAGGAATAAATTGGGGCGTTATTAATTATTCTAATTCAAAATCAAAAATTATAGATATATGTAAATTGTTAATTAAAGATGCAAAAGGATTTGGGATAAATATTGATATAAATGAGCATGACAGCTATGTCGGATTGGTAGAGGCTATGCCCTTTCTTCTTAGCTCATTATTAATAAAACTATCTCATAATAGTTCTTCTTGGAAAGAAGTTTTCAGATATTTTGACGATAACTTCAATAGTTTTTCATCTCCTGCTGATATTGATCCAATCAAATCATTCTCTTCTATATCTACAAACAATGATATGATTTCTCAATGGATAAAACTATATATTAGTGAATTGATGAATTTGGAAAAATACTTAGAATCTAATTCAGAAAAAGAAGTTGCCGATTTTGTTAATGCTGCTTGGGAAGATAAATTAATGATAAAAAATAATATTGATCCAAATATGTCTTCTTCAAGTGATATTATTCCAAGTGCTCAAGAAAATATGCTTTCGTTATTTATTGGATCTAAAGCTGCAGGTTTTTTTACAAAATCAAAAAATATTGACAAAGATAAATATGGATTTGAGAAAAGAATTTAAGTTTAATGAATATCTCTCTAAATAATGTTTCTACTATAAGAGGTGAGATAAACATACCTCCTGACAAATCTTTATCCCATAGAGCTGTCATGTTTAATTCAATAGCTAACGGAGATGCAAAAATCACTAATTTTTTAATGGGTGAAGATTGTTTATCTACCATAGATGTTCTTAGAAAATTAGGTGTGAAAATTAGAGTCGATGGAAGTAATGTA
>RQOS01000017.1 GCA_008373205.1 SAR202 cluster bacterium | reverse complement strand
GCTTTTGGCTCAGCTTCTGCTTTTGGCTCGGCTTTTGCTTTTGGCTCAGCTTCTGGTTTTTTCTTAGATTGTCTCTTTGAAGCTTCTTCTTGAGCTTTATTTCTAGCTTCTGCTTCTAATCTTTCAAGTTCTGCTTCTTCAGCTAATTGATCTTCTTGCTTTTTCTTATACAACTCTTGACCTGAAATAATTGCATCTGTAATTATATTAGTAATTAGTTGAATTGACCTTAAACCATCATCGTTTGAAGGAATGGGGTATTCAACTTCGTTTGGATCAGAATTAGTGTCAACCATAGCGACAACTGGTATATTTAATTTTTTGGCTTCTGCAACAGCTATATTTTCTCTATGTATATCTACAACGTAAAGTACAGAAGGTAATTCATTCATTTCTTTAATACCAGAGAAGAATTTATTTAATCTACCTCTCTCAGCATCAAGCTTTTGAGATTCTCTTTTGGTCTGCGATATAACAATTCCTTTGGCAAAAGAGTCTTCAAGTTCAACAAGTCTCTCAAGTCTCTTTTCTATAGTTTTAAAGTTGGTCATTAATCCACCCAACCATCTTTGATTGATATACATCGAATTAGATCTATCTGCATTTTCTCGTATAATACTTTGGGCATGCTTTTTGGTACCTACAAATAAACAATTACCACCATTAGAAATAATAGTTTCAATAAAGTTTACTGCTTCAATAAGCTTTTCTTGGGTTTTAGAAAGATTAATAATGTGAGAGCCATTTCTTTTAGAGTGGATATACTCTGTCATTTTAGGGTTCCATCTTCTTGATGGATGACCAAAATGTGATCCAGCATCGAATAATTCTTGAATAGATGCTGATAACTTTTCATTCTTTGTAGTCAAATTTATTCCTTAATTTAGTTTAATTTAGATCAAATATAATCGATAATCCAAACAACCATTATAACAATTATTAATACTTTTTTACACTAAAAGCTTAAGAAAATGTAAGAAGAAAATTTATATTTTGAATTCACTCATCCAATAAAATATTAAATATGCACTCGATAAAATCAAAACAGCAGAAGTAATGTATTTATAAATAATCAAAAAAACTTTGACTTTGTCCACTACTAATTTTAAGAATAATAATCCAAAAGAGACAGTTATAAGCGCAAACCATGTACCTACTGAAAAAAGAATAAAGTCTTTGAGTAAAATTTGTATTTCTGAAACATTAGTAAGACTAAAAACAACTGACATAAAGATGGGGAGCGTACAAGATAAAGATGTTATGCCATATGAGATTCCATAAACAAAATAAAATCTTGAAGTTCCACTTTTTTCAGAATCAAAAAAGTATGCTAATTTTTGTAATTTAGAGAAATATATATTACCACCATACAAAATAAAAAAACCGTATCCTAAAAGTAATATTGATATTAGAAGACCAAAATAAGAAAATATGCTTCTAATACTATAAAATCCAGCAGAAATAATTGATCCAAAAATAAAAAAAACTATTATAAAACCTATAGTTACAATTGTAGAAATATATATCGGCTCTAAGATTTTTCTTGAAATAACAGATGAACTATTCGTATAAAGAGGCTTTTCGTCTTTTCTTAAAAATGAGGATAAATAAACTGACAAAAGTGCAAATCCACATGGATTAAAAACTGCCACTAAACCAGCACTAAATGCTATACCTGATCGTATTAGATTAGAAAAATTAAGATAAAAAGCGCTTGTGCTTGAGGAAGCTTCAAAACCTAAAAAAAGAATTTTATTTAGGTTTTCCAAACTCAAAAAAATACCCGTAGAAATTATTAGAAATAAAGAGACAATAAATAAAACAAAATAAATCCAAAATTTTTTTCTGTCAATTTCACTTAACATATTATTTATTTCCCAGAACATTAGGGAAAATATTCTCTCCTAAGTTGATTTTTTAACAAACTCGAAAGTATAACTTATTATTATTTTAATGCTAAATAAATTTTGTGTCACTTAGTAAATATTCATATAAATGTATAACTTAGATAAAGTAAAAACTACTGAACAAGAGTTAGAAATTCTAGAACTTCTATCTCATGGCTTTAAGGCTATGGAAATAGCCAAAGCCATGAACTTAGCAGAACAAACAATAAAAAATAAAGTTCAAACCATCTGCATAAAATTAGACTCTTCGAATCGTACTGAAGCTGTTGCTAAAGCAATAAGATTAGGAATAATTTAGGCTGACTCTACTGGATTTTCAAGTACTCCAACATTTTCTATTTCTATAGTTACTGTATCTCCAGGATTGATTGGAGGAGTTTTACCTGAAGTGCCCGTCCAAAGCATATCCCCTGGAAGTAGTGTCGCATATTTACTGATAAAACTTATAGATTTTGCAGTTGAAAATAACATTTCAGATGAATGACAATTTTGTCCCTCTACTCCATTTACTAAACCTCTTATAGCAACATTTTGAGGATCAATATCAGTTACGATATGTGGACCTAAAGGACCAAAAGTATCTGCAGATTTAGCTCTCCACCACTGATTATCAGCATCATCTCCACCTTGCCATTCTCTTGCAGAAACATCATTTCCACAGGTATATCCAAAAACATAGTCTAATGCTTCTTCTTCAGAAACATTTTTAGTAACTTTTCCAATTATTGCAACTAGTTCTGACTCACAGGCCACTAATCCTGCCTCTGGATGAATTTTAATTGCATCTCCAGGGCCTATAAGAGCAGTAGATGTTTTATAAAAAGGTTCTGGTCTAGTTGGAGCTCCTCTTTCACCTAAATGTGATCCATAATTAAGCGCTAAACATAAACTTTTTGAAGGGTTTGGGTTAGGGCAAAGAATCTTGACATCAGATTCATTAAAACTTTTACCAGTTTTATCATAAGAACCTAAAATAGGGTTATTATCAATTTGAATAACCTCACCATTATCGATTATTCCATAAGATATTTCATTAGAAACTTCAAATCTTGCAAACTTCATAGCTTTTCTCCATTAAATCATTTAAATTAATTTTGTTATACATATAGTTGTTACTAGTTTAGTCTACAATTGAATAAGGTCAATAAATAAAAAATATTTTTATGGATAAATCATACATAACTATCAAAGACTTATCTAAAAAGTTTAATGAAAATAAAATAATAGATAACCTTTCAATTGAAATTGATAAGGGAGATTTAGTAAAAATATCTGGGAGAAATGGAAGCGGGAAAACTACCTTTCTTAAAATTCTTTCTCAACTTTATACTTTTGATGAAGGAAATATTTTTATTAAAGGACAGCCAATTAATAAAAATTCATACTTAAAATCTATTATTTCTTACTGTTCAAGTGACTCTATTTTTTATAAAGATTTGAGTGTAAAAAATAATATTATTTTTTATTTCAATATTTTGGGAGAATCTAATCCCAAGGATTTTTATGAAAAAAATAATAATTTTTTAGAAATAAACACTTTCGAAGAAAAATTTCCTGAAGAATTATCAAATGGCCAAAAAAAAAGAATGAATTTATTTCGAACATTGATTCCTTCTTTTGAAATATATCTTCTTGATGAGCCTGAATTGGGTTTAGATTCTGATTCTCTAGAAATATTAAATCAAAAATTAGTCAAAATTAATAATTTAGAGAAAACTATTTTTTTCTCAACACATAATCTGAGTTCTTTGGATATTTATAATAACTTCAAAAAAGAAATCTTATTATGAGAAATTTCTTAAACATATTACAAATCATTAAGATAATCGTGTTGAAAGATTTTGTTGAAGAAATAAAATCGAAGGAAATCCTTATTTCTATTATTTCCTATTCAACTTTAGTTTTAGTAGTTGTGGCTACAACTTCTTATATTAACAATTCAATTGAAATTTTTTCAACGATTTTTTGGATATCCTTAAGTTTCTCTGTAATACTAGGAATTAATAAATCTATGAGTAAAGAATTTGAAAATAACGGATTAGAAATGCTGTTAACTTCTCCAATAGGATTTGAAATTGTAATAATGTCAAAAGCAATCACAAATTTCATACTTATTTCAATTTCAAGTGCAATTATTCTATTATTCAACAACATAATCTTAAATTATGATCTATATGATTTAGAATTTATTTTTTTAGTTCTGATAGTAAATTTTGGATTTAGTATTATAGGAACCATTACTTACTTATTGTTTTCAAAAGCTAGAGGAAAAGAGATACTTTCTCCCTTGCTATTCATACCATTGGTATCCCCTCTTCTTATGGGAGGATCGCTTACATCTGTTCAAATAATGAATAATAATTTAGAAGGTTATGCTTGGTATGGTTTAATTATTGCTTATGACATTATTTTTCTATTAATTGGCGTATTTATTTCTAATTTAATTTTCCAAGAATAGTTACAATTAAAATATATATAAAAAAAATTATGTTTAGCAAATTATTTACTCTAATAACTTTCTTAGTTTTTATTTTCATGCTTTGGATGGTTTTTTGGTGGATTCCGATAGATATTTCACAAGGACCAGTAGCAAAGACTGTTTTTATACATGTACCCTTAGCATGGTGTTCAATGGTCGCAATAGTATTAGTTGCAATTTCATCAATTTATTATTTGTTTAATAAAAAGTTGTTTTGGGATAATTTAGCTCAGTCTACAGCTGAAGTTGGTGTTCTATTTGGATCCCTAGCCTTAATAACGGGAATTATATGGGCCAAACCAATTTGGGGAGTATGGTGGACAGGAGAAGCAAAACTTACTACTACCTTGATACTAATTCTAATTTACGCAGCTTACATATTATTTAGATCACTTTATACAAATAGTATGCAGATGAAAAAAATTGCCGCCATTATCGCTGTTATTGGAGCAATCGATAGTCCTATAATTTATTTTGCTGCAAATCTTTGGCAAGAGGCTCACCCTGTAACTGTTATAGGACCTTTGGCGAGAGAAGACTCATCTTTTGGAGCAGATTATGGAATCACACTCCTTGTTTCAGTTATAGCATTTACTATGTTATTTGTTATTCTTACAAGGTTGAGACTCAAGATTTTAAGTTTGGAACAGTAAAAAAATAAGGAATAGAAATGAATAAAATCAAATATTTAATAATTATTTTTCTAGCTGGAATAATTCCTATGAATTATTCTGTAATAGAAGCTCAGCAAAATGAAAACATTGTAAATGGTTTCATAGAGAGCTTAGAATTAGTTGAGAATCAAATAAATATTTCAGTAATTGATAATTTTGGAAATAGATTTAACTTAAATATAGTTAACTCAACTGAAATAGGATTAGAAACTCAATCAGGTGAAAGATGGGTCGGAAACATAAAAGAAGATCCAAATTATGTCCTTGAACTTCTTAATGAAGCTCAACATAGCTTAGAACCTGTAACTTTAACTCATAATGGTGCAGATATAATAACTTTGGTAAGTTATGAATCATCAAACATAAAGAATAATTTAGGATATCTAGCAGCAAGTTTTATTTTTCTTTCAATACTATTTTTTGGTTATATATTTATAATTAATAATAAGTTACAAATTTTATCTAAAAAGAAGTAATTTATGAAAAATGAATCTTCCAAAAGAATAGTAGAGGTAAAAAATAAAAAGTTCACTTTTGGTGCAATTATAATAATTGTAATGTCTTCTTTATTATTCTTTGGTTTTCAAGCTTTTTCTGAAGCAACTTACAAATATTACTCAGTTTACGAGGTTAAGAATACTGATATCAATACCAATACTCAAATAGGATTAAAAGCAGTACTTGTTCCAAATACATATGTAAGATCAGCAGATGGCTTATCTGCGTCATTTAATGTTCAAGATAAGGATAATGAGAATAACGTTAAAGTAAGCTATTCTGGAGAAATTGGAAGCGTATTTTTCAATGAATACTCTGAACTAATTATGCAGGGATATTTCGATAAAAAGGACACATTTGTAGCCACAAATCTATCTGTAAGATGTCCTTCAAAGTATATGACTGAAGAAGACTATAGCTAAATCGAATAGCTACTTAGAATATCTTGTGGATTTTTAGATTTTTCTTTGATTATCTTATTCTGCAATTCAGTAATTGTTGGTGGCTCTTTTTTGTATATAAGTCCTAATGGAACCCCTCCTTTACTTAATAAGCTAACTGCAGCATTATAATCTGAAGGATCATGATCTTCTTCAACAATAAAAGCAGTTCCAGGAATCCCCTCTCTTCTATTACCCTTTAGAATGTCATATGTGTCATTATATGTAGTACAAGGTGATTGTACGTGAATAATTGACATTCCAGGATGTTTCATACCCTCAACAATAAAATTGGCTAAAACCTTAGGTTTACTTGAATAGTGAGAAGCAATGTAGCTCACGCCGTAAGTCAAATATAATTCAAGTGGTTTCATCTGAGTTTCCATCTTACCAAATGGAGTTGAAGTAGTAATTTGACCAGTCGTAGATGTAGGGGAACTTTGACCTTTAGTAAGTCCATAAACTCCATTATCCATAATGATACAAGTCATATTAGGGTTTCTTGATGCAGCAGGTCCAATATGCTCTCCACCTATTGACAAAAAGTCTCCATCTCCGGCAACAATTATTGTATTCAAGTCAGGTCTTGATGTAGACACTCCAAAAGCTATAGGTAGTGTTCTTCCATGTATACCATGAATACCAAAAGGCTGTTCACCATCCATCATATGAACCATATTACCTGAGCAGCCAATACCAGCTACAATAACATTTGAAGTTCTAGGTATTTCAAATTCTTCAGTGTATGTGTCTATTGCTTGCTCAAGTGCTCTCTTAACACCAAAATCTCCACAACCTGGACACCACTTAAAATCGTACTCTGGGTTTCTATCGCTCAAGATTAATCTCCTATTTCTTTTATTTTATCTGAAATTTTATTAGCAAGTTCAGTAGGTTTGAATGGCAGACCTGTAAATTGCGTTACAGAAACTGCATTAATCCCTTCCATTCGTAATATTGATGACCATTGACCTTGGTAGTTTAACTCAGGGACAATAACTAATTTTTTTCTTTTTAATTCTTCTTTAATATCTTCAGGCAATGGGTTCAATGCTACAGAATATATCCATCCTAAGTTTTTATCTTTTTCAATAAGTTGTTGATAAGCCTCTCTTGCAACTCCTTTACTTGAGCCCCAAGGCATTATTGCGATTTCAGAATCAGGATTTTCGATTTCAAAAGGAGCATCGTTCAATAATCCCAATTTAGCAAATCTTCGTTCAGTTAGTCTAATATGGTGTTTAGGAAGATGTGTTGTATCTCCAATTTCATCATGTTCTGAACCATTTGCAACATATGCTACTTCACCACCAGGGATTGGCATTGGAGATAATTTTCCATTCCAAGACTCGTATCTTTTATAGCCGTTAGAACCAGTATCAGAATTTCTTCTCTCATCAACTACTTTTGACAAGTCAGGCTTTTTTATATTTTCAGATCTTTCAGCAAGACTAAATTCTCCCATTACCATCACAGGTCCTTGATATCTTTCAGCCCAATTGACTGATAATTCTCCAACATAAAAACATTCCTCTACTGAACCTGGCGCTAGAACAGGCAATCTTACATCGCCGTGAGCAGGAAACATACAGGCAAATAAGTCTGATTGTTCAGATTTAGTAGGAAGACCTGTTGCAGGACCTCCTCTTTGTATATCAACTACTACACAAGGAATCTCAGCCATCCATGCTAATCCCAATCCTTCAGACATCAGAGCAATTCCTGGTCCGGCAGTAGCTGTCATAGCTTTTTTACCTGAAAATCCTGCTCCCACAATGTTGTTAATTGCTTCAATTTCTGAAGCAACTTGAAAAACAAATTTACCTTCGTTAATCAAATTCTGTTCCATCCATATTAATATTGTAGTTGCTGGAGAAATAGGATATCCATAATAGCTATCTAAGCCAGCAGAAACTGCTCCAAGTGATAAGGCTGCATTACCAGTAATCATTATTTGTTCATAATCCGGAGCATTAGGGTCATCTAATGAACCAACACTAAAACCACTTTTTTTTGCAACTTCTGTTCCAAGTCCAAGTGCTACGATGTTGGATTTAATTATTTCATCATCTCCTGCTCTTCCTCTAGTAAATCGTTCTTTTACAAAATTCTCAATACTTTCAAGTTTGAAATCAATTAAGGTGGCCACAGCACCTAGAATAACCATATTTGCTGCTCTAGTATTTCCTGATTCTTTTGCTAATTCATCTGCATTAATACCAAAATAGTTCCCGTCTCCTGATGGTATACAATCTTGAGCATTATAAATACAAACTCCATTTTCACTTAGATCATCAATATGATTATCGAATGCATATTGGTTCAAGACAACTAAAACATCGACTGCGTCACCATTAGACAAAACTGGAGTTGTAGATATTCTTACCTGAGATGAAGCAGGTCCACCCATAATTTGAGAAGGGAATGTTGAAAAAGTCTGACAATAGAAGCCAGCTCCTGTTGCAGCTCTAGCCATTGCATCGGCTGATGTGACAAGTCCTTGCCCACCTTCACCTGCAAATCTTATAACAAAATCCTTAGATTTAACTTTTTGAACCATAATGATTTATAAAAATCTTACAATATTCAAGATTAGATTACTTATTAAATAAATTTAAAAATGTAGCCTTTTTGATCATATTGTATAAAAAGCATAATATCAATTATTTATATATAAGTTTATTTGAATATTATAGTAATAATATAAAGCATTAAATATTTAGTATGAATAAACTAGTCAACATATGGTCTTCAGGTGGGGTTATTATTTTTGAAGAAAAGGTAGCAATTTGTCACAGAAAAAAAGAAAATCTATTCTGCCTTCCTAAAGGTACACCCGAAGACGATGAAAATATTGAACAAACAGCCATAAGAGAAGTTACGGAAGAGACAGGAATAATTCCAAAAATAATTAATAAAATTGGAGAAGTTCAGTACACAATAAAAAAAGAAACAAGTACAACAAAATACAAAAAAGACGTAGAATATAATAAAATAGTTTATTACTATTTGATGGAAAAAATAGGTGGTGACTTAGAATATCATGACCATGAATTTGATTCAGTTTTATGGATGTCCCTCAATGAAGCTAAAGAAAAATTAACTTATCAAAATGAACTCTCGATCGTGGAAAAGGCTTTTCATGCCAAAAATTAACACAAAACCTGCAAAACTAATTTCTATTACAGGTGATAAGACTGTACTAAGACCAAAACAAAAAAAAGATATTGAAAATGACTTTAAGTGGAGAACTGATATAGAGTTATCAGAATTAGACGCTACACTGCCAATAAATCTATCTTATGAACAATTTGAACGAATTTCAATAAATGACCTACATAAATCTTCTCCATGGTCAGAAAAGTTTTCAATAGACAACCTTAATGAAGAACATATTGGAAATTGTATGTTTTATGACATAAATCGTTGGGAAAAATCATGTGAATTCGGGATTATGATAGGAAATAAAGCTTTTTGGAACTCTGGGTACGGTACAGATGCAGCAAAAAACTTACTTTTTTATATATTTAATTACACTGACATAAATGAAGTTTATTTACATACGCTACTAAAAAATAATAGAGCGCAAAAATCATTCAGTAAAGCAGGGTTTGAGAACCCAAAAGAAGTAAAAAAAGGCAAATACGAATTTATAAGAATGTCCACTCTGAAAGAAGAATGGACAAACAAATTTAATGATATCGAATTAAAAACTACTCTTGAGGAGGAGCAGGATTAATTAGCTCAGGGCCAAAGGTTTCTGGAACAGCATTTGCTAGTTCTTCTACCGTCCATCTGCCAGCTTTTGTAATAGATCTTCTAGTTTCATATTTGTTAAATAAACTAATTCTATTACCGACAGCATGAACAATTTCTCCATTAATATGTCCAGCTGAATCTGTACATAACCAAGCTACGACTGGCGCAACATCTTCAGGGTCATAAATAAAATGATCTTCCTCAGCAGGTTTAAATGAACCTACTCTCATAGCTCGTGTAGAGTCAGGAATTGATTGAGTCATTCTTGTATTAGCTCCTGGAGAAATAGCATTTGCTGTAACTCCATATTTACCAAGTTCTTTTGCTACTACTCTAGTAAAACCAGCTATACCATCTTTTGCGGCTCCATAATTTGATTGTCCACTATAACCAATTAAACCTGAAACACTAGAAAATGTAATTATTCTTCCAGATTTTTGTTCTCTAAATATTTTTGAAGCAGGAGCAACTACAGAAAAAGTTCCAGTCAAGTGAACATCTATTACATCTTGCCATTCTTCTTTTGTCATATTAAAAATCATCCTATCTCTTAGGATTCCTGCAGGAGTTATTACTATATCTAATCTTCCAAACTCATCCATTGCCTTATCAATTATTTCTTGACCACCAGCAACTGTAGCAACTGAACTAGTCGAAGCAACTGCTCTTCCCCCTAATTCTGATATTTCTTCAACAACACTTTGTGCTGGCCCTGTATCATTTCCACTACCATCAAGACTGGCACCAACATCATTAACAACTATACTTGCACCAAGTTTAGATAATTCTAATGCAATACCTCTTCCAATACCTCTACCTGAGCCTGTTATCACTGCTACTTTACCATCTAATGGTTTGTTAGATTCATTGTTTTTTTCTCCAAACCCAAATACTAATCCTCTACCCTCCGAATCTAAATCCTCTTGCTTAAATCTTCCTTTACTCAATGGATTAAATAATGTTACCTTTCTTCTAAGTTCCATAAGATGGTCAATTGTTCCACCAGAAACGTGAAAAATTTGTGAATTTATTGGGGCTGAATAGTCACTAGCAAGATATGTAACAAATGGTGCAATATCTCTTGGATCTCTAGATGCTTTATATGGATTGTCTCGTAAAGTCTTAAATTCTTCTGGTACAGAAGCAGTCATTCTAGTATCAGCACTTGGAGCTATACTATTTGCAGTTACACCATATTTACCTAAATCTTTACCTACAACTTTTGTAAATCCAGCAATTCCAGATTTAGCAGCACCATAATTTGATTGTCCTGGATTTCCCAAAAGTCCAGATGTAGATGAAAAGGTTATTATCCTTCCAGATTTTTGAGCTCTAAATATTGGAGCAGCGTGTCTTACAACAGAAAATGTCCCCGTAAGATGAACATCAATAACATCATGCCATTCATCTTCTTTCATATTAAATATCATTCTATCTCTTAAGATACCTGCAACCGTTACAACAATATCTAATCTTCCAAAAGTATCAATTGCGTCATTTACTATTTCTTCACCAGCCTCAAAAGAAGCAACAGATAATTTATTTGCCTTAGCTTCTCCACCAGCTTTTTTTATTCCATCAACAACCTCATCAGCTAAGGAAGCATTTTCAACATTTCCATCTAATGAAAGGCCAGGGTCTACAACTAAAATTTTCGCTCCATGAGCCGCTAAATCTTCAGCGACAGCTCTACCTATCCCTTGACCAGAACCTGTAACTATAGCAACTTTTCCAGATAAAATTTGTGACATTTAATTTCCTCTTTTCTTAACTTTTTTATTTTTTAAAAGGTAATTCTACTTCCGCAAAACATGGAGTAGTTACTTTACCTTCAGCATTTTCTAAATTGACTTCTAATTCAATTATTCCTATTGAATTAATAATTTGTTTTTTTATTACTTTCCCGCTTAGTTTCAAATCTTCATAAGGAAAATCAACTCCTCTGTAAGATACATTAAATTTCTTTAGGTTACCTTCGTTTCCTGCAAAATCGACTAACAACTTAGCTAACCAGGCACTCTTTAATGCCCCATGAATAATAATACCTTTATGCCCTGCTTTTTTAGCAACATCATCATCATAATGGAATTCATTAAAATCTAATGATGCACCAGCGTACATAACTAACTGTTTTCTATCAATATTTTTTACAAAAGGTCCTATTGTTTGACCTACATTAATATCTTCATAATAATTTTGAGAATTTAATTCCATAACTATCCTAAAAAGGTTTTTTCTCCTTTACCATAGGTTATTGTTACAACTTCTTGAGTCGCGACTAATTCATTTTTCTGATTGGTATAAGAGATTAGGGTTACCTTAAATAACATATCTCCCATAGTTCCAGACTTTATAAAAAGATCTTTTAATTTTGAAACTACGGTTATTTTATCTCCAACAAATATATCTTTATGAAAATTATAGGATGAACCACCATCAACTAAATTTGAAAAAGGTTCAGGAAATTTTTTTTCTAATCGATTTGCCTTAAATAATCGAACGTAGGTAGGAGGAGCAATCAATCCTCCTTTTTGTTTTTTTGCAAAATTTTCATCTATATAAATAGGGTTTTCATCTTGGATAGCATCTACAAATCTCTCTACAGAATGCCTCTCTACAAAGTACGATTTAGGGTCAGTTTCTAGCCCTATAAAATTTTTCATTTCATCTGTAATGATTGCCTTATTTGACATTATTTTTTCTTTCTTTTACTGAAAACAAATATAAAAGAAGTAACTGATGATGACAATAGTAAAGCAGCGCTAAACAAATAAATAAAAGCATAATTACCCACTAAAGCAAACATACCAATTTGAAAATAAAATAATAGAATTGCACCAATTAATAAAGTTATAGGCAAGTATACTTGTGAAACATTTTTTCGTCTGCTTGAGTATAAACAAACCAATCCAATAAGAAATGGTACAAATAAAGGAAAAATTACAGTTGAAGAATGAATTTCTATAAGAGATTTTCCATCTTCAAAGTTAACAAATAATAAGATAATGCCAGCGACAAAACTACCTAAAATAGAAAGGTAAATCAATAATTTTATTCTACCAATTTCACTAGATTCCATAATAATCCTCAGGTGAAGATTCTTCAGTTGATTTAGTGATTTTTATAGGAGCTTTATTTTTCATAATTTTTTTCATACCAGTAGGTTCTTCAAATTTCACAGTTAATTCAATATCCATAAAAAGTGGCTTGTATGAAATTAATATACCCTCACCAAATGATTTATGTGATACTTTATCTCCTTCATTTATATTTATTTCTGGTTGATCAATATTATCACTAAATTCATCTTCAGTTATTGTATTTTGCTTAATGTAATTACTCTTCCAATGTGTTTTATTGTGAGAAAAGTTTCTTCCAGAATTAGTTAATATTACATCTTTTGGAATCTCTTCAAGAAATCTAGATTTTATTGCATTTCCATAAACACCTTGAAATCTTCTTCTACTTGATGCAGAAAGATAAAGCTCATTTTTTGCCCTAGTGATTCCAACGTAACATAGCCTTCTTTCTTCTTCAATTTCATCTTCTGATTCAAGTGATCTAGAATGGGGTAGCAAACCTTCCTCCATTCCAACTATATAGACTTTTTCATACTCAAGCCCTTTTGCTTGATGAAGAGTTATTAGTGTTACTGCTTCAAAAGATTCATTCACATTATCTAAGTTAGTATTTAATGATGCTGTTTCTATAAATTCAATGAGTGATTCTTTAGGATTTTTATCGATATTAGCTGAAAATTCTTCGGCAGAAGATTTTAATTCGTTTATATTTTCTAATCTTTCAGATCCATCTTCATCATTTCTTAAGTAATCATCATACGAAGTTAAGGTAATTATTGAATTGATTAGATCAAAAGGTTCCTGGATCTCAGTTTGCTTCATAAGTTTGTTATAAATTATTATGAAATCTCTTAAGGCTTTTGTTGCTCTTTTTGATAATAATGAAAAATCTTCATTGTTTATATATTTTTTTAGATAATTAATAAAACTTAGATTTTCATCAATTTTAGAATTTCTTATTACCTGTAAGGTTTTATTACCTATTCCTCTAGGTGGGCAGTTAACAATCCTTTCAAAAGCATTGTCATCGTTTGGATTAACTAGCAGTTTACAATATGCAAGAATATCTTTGATTTCTTTTCTATCATAGAACCTTACACCTCCAACTAATCTATATTTCAAACCTAATGAATTTAAGGCTACTTCGAATACTCTACTTTGAGCGTTAACTCTATAAATAATTGCTATTTCATTAGAAGATATTCCATTTTTAATTTGTTTAGAGATTTTTGATGCTACTGATAATGATTCTTCCTCTTCATCATTGTAAAAGTTAAAGTTTATTAAACTTCCATTCTTTTTTTTAGTCCATAATTTTCTCTTAAATCTATTAGAATTATTAGAAATTATTGAATCTGCAGCATCTAAAATTTGTTGAGTAGATCTATAGCTTTCATCCAAATTTACAACTAAGCATTCTTTATATTGTTTTTGAAATTCTAATAAATTTGTAGGAACAGCATGCCTCCAGGAATAAATAGATTGATCAGGATCACCAACTACGGAGATCGATTTTTGAGAGTTTGTAAGTAAATTAGATATTTCAAATTGAAGAGGATTAGTATCTTGAAATTCATCAATTATAACTTGTTTATACCTACTAGCCCATTTTTCTCTTATATCGTCATTTTCAACTAAAATCATTTTGGTTTTCATCAATAAATCATCAAAATCACAAGCATTTGATTGATCAATAATTTCTTGATATCTCGAATAAATTCTAGACACTATTTCATCAAAATAAGATGAATTTTTATTTTTTAAATTATTGGGTGAAAACCCTTTATTTTTAGCCTTTGATATTTCAGCAGCAATTATCTTCGGATTTATTTTTCTTGGATTTAAGTCCAATTCATCAAATATATTCTTAATTATTCTAATTTGATCGGTGTCATCATAAATTGAAAAAGATTGATCTAAACCCGCAAAAAAACCTTCAATTCTCAAAAAATATGAAGAAAATCCATGGAAAGTCTTAACTAATGGAGCCATGTAATTGGGTAAAAATCTATTTGCTCTTGCCATCAATTCTTTTGCAGCTTTATTTGTAAATGTAACTGCAAGTATTTGATTTGGATTGATTTGAAAATTATTCACTATCCATGGAATTCTATGAGCCATAACTCTAGTTTTTCCTGAACCTGGGCCAGCTATAACCAAAAGAGGTTTTAAGTCATGTGTTACAGCTTTACTTTGATTTTCTGATAAACCCTCTAAGATTTTTTCGTTTAGATCATCCATCCTAAACTACTTAGTTATAGGTGCAGAAAATACATCAAATAATTCGTCAAAGTTTATATTTTCATTCAGAAGTTTATTGGAATGCATAATCTTATCATTATGATCAAAAGAATAATCTTCAAAGGAATCAGAAAGTTTTCCAATAGATTCTTCAGTATTTTCTTCAACAATCACAACTGGAATTTTCAACTTTTTTGCCTCATAAATAACATACTCTACAGGTGTTATATTATTAGTAGCTATAAGTACATTTAAAGTGCCTGATTGAAGAGCAGAAAGTTGTACATCAGGTCTATCTCCTCTTACAACTAAAGCTACATTTTTTCTTGTTGAAAAATACTCTGGACCCCAATCTAAGACAAAACCACCAATCAGATAGTTTTCAATAATTTTATCTGTATTTTGTTCTCCAATGATATTCGAGGTGGTCAATGACTTTGAAATAGCATCAACAGTTTTAGTCATGAAAAATCTTTGTTCCTCTAATATTGCAATAATTTTTTTATTACTTTCATTATCATTAGAAAGATTTTTCTTATATTTCTTTACTCCATTTACAATAAAGCCAACCAGGCGATCATTAAATAATTTTTCTATATTTACAAAATTATCATCATTTTTTTCGATAAAAATAACTTTAGCATCAAATTTATCTAATACTTTCTTTTGTGCGGTTAAATCATTTTCATTCAATTCAATAAAAACTAAATCGGAATTAGAATGAGATGAATTTTTATTATTTATATCTAATAATTCATTGATTTTTTTGTGCTCAACTATCTCATCTTGCTCTAATTCACCAACATAGGTTTTAATACCTCTATCAAGAGACTCTTTAACTATTCCAGATAAAATAGCTGTTTTACCACTATCTTTTTCTGATGATGAAATACAAATTACTGGCATAATATATAAATAATAATGAATAATTAGGTCAATTTACACGTTTTTTGTCATTCATTATTGAATTTTTTTGTTAAAAATTAAAGTTAAGCTTTTCTATTAAGTGCCTGGGTAGCTCAGGGGTAGAGCACTGCGCTGAAAACGCAGGTGTCGACAGTTCGAATCTGTCCCTAGGCACCACTTAATTAAAGTTTAAGTTTGTGTAAGTAATTAAAATTATATATATTAGCTTTAATAATGATTACTAATGTAGAGAAAAAAAGTTTGATAGCTCATCTAATGCGAAGAGCTGGATTTGGATGTAATTTTGATCAAATTGAAGAGTTATCTCTTTTAGATTATGACGATATAGTAGATCAACTTCTAAACCCTGATTTTAGTCTCCCTGAAGACCAAGATTTATTAGAAAGATATTTTATAGCTTCAGTAGAAGCTAGAACAGCTAGACATGCAGACCCTCAATGGACTTGGAGATTAGCTAAATCTAAAAAACAACTTGAAGAAAAAATTTCTCTTTTTTGGCATGGGCTTTTAGCTGTAGGTGGAATAAAGTTGGATCATGGGCTTGCTATGCTTGAGGAAATAGATCTTTTTAGAAAACATGGTCTAGATAAATTTAAGACACTTTTACTCAAAATTTCGCAAGATCCTGGCATGATGTATTGGCTAGATAACCAAAATAGTCATAAAGGTGCCCCAAATGAAAATTATGGGCGAGAATTATTAGAGTTATTCTCAATGGGAATAGATGAAAATGGTGATGGCGCTTATTCAGAAAATGATGTCAAATCTGCCGCTAAAGCTTTTACAGGTTGGGCATCTAAACCAACACCTCCTCCATTTTTTTTAGGTCCGTTCCCTATGGAATTTAATTTTGATGAAAATGATCATGATAATTCTGAGAAGGAATTTTTAGGAGAAAAAGGAAATTTTAACGGAGAAGATATTGTTGAACTTGTATCTAAACATCCCTCGACAGCAAAATTTATTTGTATGAGGCTTTATCTATACTTTGTCTCTGAGGAAGAAAATTGGGATGAAATCAATAAACTTTCTGATGTTTATTTGACTTCAGATGGAGATATTAAGAAAGTTTTAGAAAATATTTTCAAATCTGATCACTTTAAATCTAGAGAAATAATGTTTAAAAAAGTAAAAAGTCCTTCTGATCTTGTTTTTGGTGTAACAAGGCTAGTTGATAGATTTGAAATACCTGAGCTTGATTCTGCTGAATTAGCAACAAACACATTACTAATGGGACAGTTTCTATTAAATCCTCCAAGTGTTGAAGGTTGGCACGAGGGAGAGGAATGGATAGATAGTGGCTCCTTAATTGAAAGAATAAATTATGCTTCAGATGAGATTTCAAATAAATCTTCTAAAGGCGTAAAAAGAATTATTGAGATCATAAAATCAAAAAAAATTGGTTCAGATGAAGAATTTATTAATGTTTGCTTAGAAGCGCTAGGTTATATTGAGCTTTCAGACAGATCTTACAAAATTATTTCAGAGCACTTAAAAATAAATAATTATGAAAATAACGAGGATAAAATAACAGATATATTAAGAATCATTGTTTCAACTCCTGATTTTCAATATTGCTAAGGGGAAATATGAAAAAAGAAAAAAATTTAGTAGTAATTCAACTAAGTGGCGGTAACGATTATCTTAATACGATTGTGCCTTATGAATCAGGTTTGTATTATGACTACAGGCCAAATATGGGATTAAAAAATGAGTCTATTTTACCCATTGATAATAAGATTGCATTTAACTCAAATATGGATGTTCTTAAAAAGCAATTTGATAATGATAATCTTGCAATTATGATGGGTATTGGATACCCAGAACCTAATCGGTCACATTTTAGATCTATGGATATATGGCACACTGCAGAGCCTTTTGAAAGTAGTTCTGTTGGATGGCTAGGTAAAACTGTAAAGAATATAGATCCTAAAGGTGATAATCCCATAACAGCAGTAAACTTTGGTAAAGGCTTGCCTAGAGCTTTAGCTTGTCCTGGAGTTTCTGTTGCATCTGTTGGAGCATTAGAATCATATGGATTATTCACTGGAGTTTCAGGATCACAAAATAGAGAAATATTACTTGATACAGTTGATAGAATTTATCAACCTATGAATCCTGATGGAATACCTTCATTAAGACTTTTACAAACAGGTAGAGGAGCTCTTGATGGAGCAGATTTATTAGCAGAAGCACCTAACGCTTATAAATCAAGCATAGAATATCCAGAAGATAATCCAATTGCCCAATCTCTTAAAGGAATTGCTCAAGTTGCTAGTGCAAGATTAGGAACAAGAATTTTCTATGCACAGCATGGTAGTTTTGATACTCATACTGATGAATTAAAAAATCATTCTTTATTATGGCAACAATTATCAGTTGCTATAGATTGCTTTCAAAAAGACCTTAAAGAACAATTATTAGAAGAAGAAACTGTAATCTGGATATTTTCTGAATTTGGAAGAAGAATAGCTGATAATGGAACGGGAACTGACCATGGATCAGGAGGAGTAGCTTTTTTACTTGGTAAATCAGTAGAAGGTGGTTTATACGGTGATTATCCAAATCTTGAACCATCTGCTCAACTAGAAGGAGATATTCATTACAACACAGATTTTAGAAGTCTGTACTCCACTATTTTAGAGGATGTACTAGGAGTTGAAGCATCAAGTGTTCTTAATGAGAAATTCAATAAACTTGATATAGTAAAAAACTAATATGATTACTTCAACAAATGAATACAGTCATACAATAGGAATTGCATCTTTTGAAGGCAGAGGATTCATGAACCCAATTGATGTAGTGTTTAATAATAATCTTCTATATGTTCTTAGTAGATCTAATGCTTCTAATAAAAATAATAGAGTAAGTGCCCTCACATTAGATTCGGATCATAAGTTTGAATTTGCAAATTGGGGTCAAGATTCAGGACAGTCTATACTACCTACTGCAATTGCAATAGATAAGGAAGATAACTTTATTCTTTCAGATGAACATCTTAATAGGATATCTATATTTGATCTCGAAGGTAATTTTATAAAGCATTGGGGTGAGTTTGGGAATAAACCAGGGCAGCTTAATAGACCTTCAGGTATATCTGTAGATTCTGAGAATAATATCTTAATTGTTGATCACCTCAATTCAAGAATTCAGAAATTTGATAATAACGGTAAATTCATAAGTTCCTTTGGGAAATATGGTAATGATGAAAGTGAATTTAATTATCCATGGGGCATAGATACAGATAAAGATCAAAATATCTATGTTGCAGATTGGAGAAATAACAGAATACAAATGTTTAGTTCTGAAGGAGATTATCTTTCATCCATAGAAAAGTATGAAGATAAAAAGTTAAATAAACCTTCTTCAGTTCACATTAATTCAAAAGGAATTATATTTGTTACTAATTGGGCAGATGATTCAGTAGTGATATATGATGCTAATCATAAATTTATTACTAAATTAATAGGAGATGCTACTATTTCAAAATGGTGCCAAGAATTTCTCGATGTTAATCCTGAACAATCTAGTTGGCGAGAAAATGCTGGGCTCTTTGAAAAAGAAAAAAGA
The DNA here is from genome assembly GCA_008373205.1 of SAR202 cluster bacterium. Classification (GTDB taxonomy): domain Bacteria; phylum Chloroflexota; class Dehalococcoidia; order Lucifugimonadales; family Lucifugimonadaceae; genus TMED-70. Next base: position 7,807 of record RQOS01000017.1, on the reverse strand, counting down.
TTTTGGAGACCTCAAAATATTCACTCAAATGATGATTTAGTTTTTATCACAGATTCATGTAGACACAGAATTCAGATTTATAAGAATCTATTCTAAATTTTTTGGAGTTCAGCTTTTACCTTTTCTGCATGACCTTTAGCTTTTACATTTGTCCATTTCTTTATAAGAATTCCATCTTTATCTATAAGAAAAGTTGATCTAATTATCCCCATTGATACTTTCCCATACATATTTTTTTCTCCCCATACTCCATAGTCATTTATCATTTTTTTATCTGTGTCACAGAGTAAAGTAAATGGTAAAGAGTGGTTACCTATAAATTTCTTATGTGATGCTTCATCATCAGGGCTTATCCCATAAATTTCACAATCCATTTGATTAAATTCAGCATAAATATCTCTGAATTCACAAGCCTCAACTGTACATCCTGGAGTCTCGTCCTTAGGATAGAAATATAAAACAGCAGGTTTACCTGACAAAGTATCTAAAGAAATTGTCTTGTTATTTTGATCTATTAATTTGAAATCTGGAACTTTTGATCCCTCTGATAATGCCATACTTTTCTCCTAAAATGAAATTTTATCTATTAGTCATTATATGGAAATTCTTATAATTTCAAAGTATTGCCACTCAATAAATGGAGATGAAGATGCATAACTGTTTGCCCCCCACCTTCTTCCACGTTTGTTAATATTTGGTAACCAGATTTTTCAATATTTAGTTCTTTAGCTAGATTTTTACAAACAATGAATAAATGTCCTAAAATATTTTTATCTTCTTTTTCCACAACATTAATATTTTTTATAGGTTTTTTAGGAATTACTAAAATATGAATTTCAGATTTTGGATTTATATCATTAATTGCTATACATAAATCATCTTCATAGCGTATTTCAGCAGGAATTTCTTTATTAATTATTTTGGTAAAAATAGAATCCATTATTTTTCATTAACGGTAACTTCATATTCTTGGCCATTAATTGAAACATTAGTTTTATGGACACCGTTTAGATTTTCAGGTGAGGAAGACTTAGACTGATCTTCTTTCACATCTGCAGCATATCTAACACCTAGCTCTGCATTACCCTCTAGAAAATCTATACCCTGAGCTCCACATGTAGCTGAAATAAAAATATTTTCTTCTGATGTTTCCAGATTTTTTTCTTCAAGTAATTTTTTATTATATTCAATACCTAACTTTGGATTATCATCATTTAAATCATGCACATCTTCTTTTGTAGGTTTTAGAGATAATTGATCAGATGCAATTTTCACTAATTCAGGATCTGGTTCTGATGGTGTTTTACCAAAATACCCAAGTACCATTTTCCCATAATTTTCAGAAATTTTTGTCCATTCACCTTGAATAGTATTCATAAAAGCTTGTTGAAAATAAAATTGAGACACTGGAGTTACAGATGTTCCAAATCCTGCCTTAGAAACAACTTCTCTCATATTTTCAATAACCTTAGGAAATAAATCTAAAGTTCCGTTATCTCTCATCATTTGAGTATTTGCAGTAAGAGCTCCACCTGGCATAGGAGAGAAAGGAATAACAGGATTTACTGCAGTAGCTTCAGGAGGCATATAGTATTTTTCCATTTGCTCAATAAACATTTTTTCTACTTCTAATATTTTTTCTTCTTGAATATCCAAGGTATATTCTGTTCCACGAAGAGCTTGCCACATTGATAAAATATCTGTTTGAGATGTTCCTCCGCTTACTGGAGCCATAGCTAAGTCTATCATATCTGCTCCACCCTCAATTGCTGCCATATTACTTGATATAGCCATACCTGCTGTGTCGTGGGTATGAAATTGTATCATCGTACCTTCAGGTAATAGTTTTCTAGCATTTTTTACTGATTCATAAACAATCGATGGAGGCGTGGTTCCAGAAGCATCCTTAAATGCTAAGCTATCAAAAGGAATATCAGCTTTTAAGATTTCTTTGATCTTGTCAGTATAAAAATCAGAAGAATGGAAATATTTCTCATTTAGACTAGGAGGTAATCCCATCAAAGCGATTACAATTTGATGGTTTAAGCCAGCATTAGTTATGCACTCACCTGAATAAGATAAATTTCTTATATCCATTAATGCATCAAAATTTCTTATGGTAGTGATCCCATGTTTTTTGAAAAGTTTTGCATGAAGATTTATTATATCTCTTGATTGAGATTCTAATCCAACAACATTTGCTCCTCTTGCTAAAGTTTGAAGATTAATATCTTTACCAACTATTTCTCTAGATTTATCCATCATATCGAAAGCATCTTCTTGACAATAGAAATAAAGACTTTGAAACCTTGCTCCTCCTCCAATTTCAAAATTATCATTTCCTGCTTCCAAAGCAGCACTTAATATTGGGGTAAAATCTTCTGTCTTAACTCTTGCTCCATAACATGATTGAAAACCATCTCGGAACGAGGTATCCATAAAATTAATTTTTTTCATAATGGCAATTATAAGATAAATAAAAAAAAAATTACTAAAAAATATATTTATTTAAGAGTTTTATATTTAATTATATAAATACTGGGAGAACTAAAATTAGATATAATAAAATTCAAGATTGAAAATAAGCGGAAGTGGCTCAGTGGTAGAGCATCTCCTTGCCAAGGAGAAGGTCGCGAGTTCGAATCTCGTCTTCCGCTCCAAATCTTTTCAAAAAAATTTAGATATGAACGAATTTCTTAATCAATTAGATGATAATCTAAGACAGTTTTTGTCCCTAGGTAGCAATGCACTAGATGCATCAAGAGATATAACAAAAGATATAAATTTTGCTAGAAGCGAGCTAAAAAAAGATGGTAGTTTACTTACAAAGTATGATCTATTAGTAGAAGAAAAAATTTTTGAAATCCTGAAAGATTCCAACGCAGATATAGTAACTGAAGAAGTATTAGAGAAAAAAGAAAATAAAGATTTCTGTTGGTATGTGGATCCTATAGATGGGACTACTTCTTTCTCAAGAGGCATACCTTTATTTGGCACAATAATTGGACTAACGTATAAAAGTGTTCCTATTATGGGATTCATTGATCTTCCAAAATTAAATGAAAGATATATTTCTGTAGAAAAAATGGGATGTTTTAAGAATGAAGAATTAGTTAAAGCATCAGAATGTAGTAATTTTAATGAGGCAATAATTTCATATGGCTCTCCTCAAAGATTTGCTAAAGAAAATTTAATTGATCAACTTAGAAAAATTGACGATTTAGCATGGGACTCAAGAGGGTATTCAGATTGTTTTGGATATTCTCTAGTGTTTAATGGATCTATAGATCTATTTATTGAAGCTGATTTAAATCCATGGGAAACAATTGCACTTGAAAATTTATCCATCGAATCTGGCGCTAGTTATGCAGAAATTCCATCAATTAATGGTAAGAAAAATATAATTTTTGGATCTAAAAATCTAATAAATGAAGCCACAGAAATTTTTGGTGGAGACTGGAAAATAAAATAAATACCAAAAATGTAGGTACATTTACTGCCTTAAAAAATAAGAATTATAGAATTTTCTGGTTTGGCTCACTTGCTTCTATTTCAGCAACTCAACTTGTGACAATATATAGCGGTAAACTGGTGTTTGATATAAGTGGATCAGAGTTTTTACTTGGACTGGTTGCTAGTATTTTTGGTATAGGTACAATAATTCTTAATTTTGTAGGAGGTGTTATAGCAGATAGATTCGAGAAAAAGATTTTATTAATAATTACATCTTTAGCAATGGCTATTACATTACTGATTTTAGCTCTAGTTGATGCTTTTGATTATGAAACAGTAGCAATAATTATTACAATATGCAGCATTCTTGGATTTATAACAGGGATTGATTGGCCACTTAGAGTATCTATTTTTATAGATTTTATTGATGATAAAAGTCATATAGTAAGTGCAGTTGCTCTTAATTCTTTACTATGGCAAGGAATGAGAATTTTGGCCCCTGGTTTAGGTGGATTTATAATTGCATATTATGGAACTCCAATAATTTTTTTCATGAGTTCTGCTGGTTTTTTGATCATGGCAATCGCTTTGATGATTATAAGATACAAACCATCAACATCCAAGCCAAAAATTAAAAAATCTTTTCTGAATGAAACCATGGAAGGGATATATTTTATAGCTGAAGATAAAGTATTCAGGGTTATTATAATAATAAGTTATTTGACTATGGGATTTGCTATGTCGTATCTTCAGTTAATTCCCTCCTTAACTGATATGTATAAAAATACTTCTTATGGAAATATTTCTTCACAAGTAATGGGGATTTTGTTATCAGTGGGAGGCATAGGAGCAGTAACTGGAAATATTATAACTTCAAGAATAAAGAATAAAATCAATCTAGGGAAAATCACTTTAGGTATGAATGTAATTTCTGTAATTTTAGTTTTTTTCTTTGGATTATCGAACTTATTAACATCGAATGAATATATTTATGATAATCCTTGGATTTCATTAAATTTATCACTATCAATTATATTTATTTTCTTTGCAGGTATATCAAATGCTATTTTTATAGTTTGCTCAATAACAATATTACAAATGAAAGTTCCTGAAAATCTGAGAGGAAGAGTAATGGGCATTCATACAATAACCTTCAGTATGTTAACTGCAGGAGCTTTAGTCTTAGGAATTGTTGCCGAATTTCTGTCGTCAAGTATATCTATAATGATTTTTTCAGGTGCATTAATTATATTTAACTCAATTATTTATATTAAAAATCCAATTATCAAATCTATAAATTAACAATTTATGTAGGGGATCATAAAAGAAAATCTTGATCTATTTCTTGAAAATAAATAATAAGAAAAGTTATATAAAAAATATAAAATCTTAATTTTAAGAAAAAATTTAGATAACTTTGAAATTTTCCCTCCACATTTAGAAAAAATCTTCAAAATAGCAATAGCTCCAAAAAATAATTCATCATCATTACATACTATTTTTTTAGGGGGTATTGATAAATCTATATCAATACCTGAATCTAAGATAGATTTTTCATCATTAGGTAGAAATTCCCAATAAGAAGATCTTTTTTCAGCCCAATTTTTGAAACATGTACAAATTTTACAATTATGGTCATAGAATACAATTTTTTTCATAATCAGGCTTTTCTTATTATTTAGGTATTATGATGTGAAATTCGGTACCAACATCTTTTAGACTTAAGACTTCTATATCCCATCCGTGTGATAAACATAATTGTTTTGTAATTGCTAAACCTAATCCAGAACCATCAATCTCTCTGCTACGATTATCATCTACTTTATAAAATCTTTCAAAAATTCTATCTAACTTATCCTCAGAAATACCTGGCCCATTATCTATAAATTTTATCTTATATACTTTTTCTTCTTCGATTTGATCTATAGTAATTTGATCATTTGAATTTATATATTTTATTGCATTAGAAATAATATTTGAAAAAATTTGTCTAACCCTTTTTTGATCAGCTTCTAGAATTAAAGGCTGGTTAAATTTATTTATTACTTCAATATTTTTATTTTTTGCTGATTCATAAAAAGAATCAACTGCATAATTAATATCCTCCTTGATATCAATTGCTTTTTTATTTAGGGATAATTCTCCAGATTCTGCGGTAGCTATAAGACTTAGATCTTCAACCAAATTTGTCATTAGAATAATTTGATTATTAATTTGTTCAAATTTTTCTTTAGTAGGTTTTATTTTTTCATCCAAAATTCCTTCAATATTGATCCTCAAAACAGTTAAGGGATTTCTCAGCTCATGAGAAATGTCAGAAAATAGCTGTTCTCTCTGATTTTGAATTTCTTTCATTCTATTTGTCATAGAATTAAATGATTTTGTCAGGAGACTAAACTCAGAGTTTGAGTTACTTGATTCTACGGGTTCAAAAATTCCTTCTGCAACTTTTGATGTTGCGTTAGTTAATTTCTTTATTGGATTTGCAATTTGTCGAGAAATAACAAAAGCAAAAAGTATACTAATAAAAAAGACTGCAGAAAAGGTTATTATCAAATAATCAATATACCTGTCTTCAAGTTTTAATTCTTCATTTAAAAAGACTAATGATCCAACAGTTTTAATATTCTTAACACTATCAAAAAGTTGCTGGTCATAAATTGAAGATTCTCTTAATTCCGAAATCATTTGATTAGCCTGAGAATTTGATATAAAACCTAATCTTATTGCCTCATTGATTCTTCTCATATCTCTCTCAACGTTACTAATTCTTTCTTGGAAATCCTGAGAAAAATCCACGGTAATTGGGTAAACTAAATACTCTCCTGAATCTATTTTTTTCTTTAGAATATTTTTGTCTTGTTGAATGGCTTTGGGGCTAGCTATTATCCAATCAAAATTTGAGTCTATAACTCCAACTGAGTTTTTTTCTGGATCTAATCCAAGATTAGTCATTGACGTGACTAATACATTCTCCCAACCTCTATCAAATGAACCCCAAGATTTATAATACATAGCTAAAGTTTCAGAAATAGATTTTGAAATTCTCTCCCTGTAAACATTATTTCTTTCTTCAAGATTTCTTTGCCATATTTGTGTAGTTGCTATATAGCTTCCTACGAAACTTAAGAAAATAAGTATAAAAAATGAAAATATAATTTTTGATTGTAGTTTCATGAATTATCCTATAGTCGATCTATATCCCATGCTTCTTACAGTAATAATTTTTAATTTAGATTTTAAGTTTTCCAATTTTTTTCTTAAATTTTTAATATGCACATCTACGACACGATCATCTGATTCAAGATAATCGAATTTAGAATATTCTAGAAGTTGATCTCTGGAAAGCACTTGGTCAAAATTTTTCATTAAGCATTCTAGAAAATCAAATTCAGTTTTTGTAAGAGAAAGAGATTTTTTATCTATCAATACTTCTCTTTTATTAGAAAATAATTCAACATTTTCATATGAAATTACTTTATCTGAATCTTCTGAAGGATTTCTTTTTAAGATAGCCTTAATTCTTAGTAATAATTCTCTCATACTAAAAGGCTTAGTAATATAATCGTCTGCTCCGAGTTCAAGACCAAGTATTTTTTCATCAAGTGATATTTTTGCTGTTAAGAAAATTATAGGTGTGTCATATCTATTTCTAAGAATTTTTATTACTTCTAATCCATTCATTTTAGGCATCATAATGTCAAGAAGAACTAAGTCAGGTTTAAAATTTGAGAATTGTTCTATAGCTTCATCACCATCATTTACAACTAGTACGGTATAGTCCATTGCTATTAGGTACTCAGATACAGCTGATGAAATTGATCTATCATCTTCACAAATTAATATTTTTGGGTTCATAGGAATTAATTTTATGGTTTTAAATATATGAGAGCAAACAATTTCAAATCTAGGGGATAATGATTTTTTCGAATTGAGATTTGATTGCTTGCTCTCATTCGGAAGGAACTAAATATCGTTACCTTTTGGAAATTTCATTCTTTTCATTTTCTTATACTCACCAGAAAGAATAGCTTCTAATTTTGTGTCAGCTTCTTCTTGGGTTAATTTACCTTCTGAAACTGCATTATTAAGCTTTGCTATTATTTGTTCTTCAGTAGGTTTTTCACTAAATCTTCCTTTTTTCATTTTCTTATACTCACCAGAAAGAATAGCTTCTAATTTTGTGTCAGCTTCTTCTTGGGTTAATTTACCTTCTGAAACTGCATTATTAAGCTTTGCTATTATTTGTTCTTCAGTAGGTTTTTCACTAAATCTTCCTTTTTTCATTTTCTTATACTCACCAGAAAGAATAGCTTCTAATTTTGTGTCAGCTTCTTCTTGGGTTAATTTACCT
>RQOS01000016.1 GCA_008373205.1 SAR202 cluster bacterium | reverse complement strand
TCAAATTTTCTACTTTGGCAATCTGCTTATTCAGAACTTTTTTTTCATGAAAAATTTTGGCCAGATTTCAGTACAGATGACCTAGATATGATTATTAAAAATTATTCATTAAGGGAAAGAAATTTTGGAAATTAGTAATAGACTAAAAAGAATAATCACAGCAATTATTGGAATAACTGTAATTATTTTAGGTTTAGAATATCTACCTTCTATATCATTTAATACTTTTATTGACTTTTCTATCCATCCACTTGTATTGGCGGCATTAATAATTTTCTTTTATGAGATTTTTAGACAATATTTTAAAAATTCAAATTCTAGAAATTCAAAATATTATATTTTTTGTGTAACTTATATTATTTTTTTTACTCATGTTGTCTTAATTGAAAATATTATGGATAATTGGAAAATCATTTTTTTATTTGTACTTTCTCAAGTTTTTGTAATAGATTCTTCAGGATATTTTGTAGGTAAGTTATTAGGTAGATCTAAAATTAAATTTCTCTCAAAAATCTCACCAAATAAGACAACGGAAGGGTATACGGGTTCAATAATAATTGGATTTTTATATGGATTCATATCACTCTATATTATCAATAATACTTATTTTGATAACTTAGGAATATTTACGATTTCTTTAATAACAATAGGCATAGTTTTTTCTAGTATTACAGGGGATTTATCTGTTTCAAAAATAAAGAGAATTTTAGACATTGATGATTTTTCGACTTTATTTTATGGGCATGGTGGGATTTTAGACAGACTAGATTCTATTCTACCTAGTTTTACATTATTTTTTTGGATATTCTTTTTAACATGAAAAAAGTTGTAATAATCGGATCAACAGGTTCTATAGGTGAACAAACTATTGATGTCTTACGAAATCAAGACTCTGTTGAAATTTATGCTTTAACTGCTGGTAAAAATTTAGAAAAACATAAGAAGCAATTAATCGAAATAAAACCAAAATACTATGATAATTTAGAAAAAATTGATTATAAGATTTCCGATTCAAAATTAATTGATTCTAATGAAATAGTAAATAATGATGAAATTGATTTTATTCTTTTTGCTTCATCTGGATCTGAAGCTTATGAACCAATTTTTTCAGCTATAGAAAACGGTATAAATGTTGGGCTAACAAATAAGGAAGTTATTGTTACTTATGGACCTATTCTTTTTGATTTAGCTAAGAAAAAAAAATCTAAAGTATTTCCTGTTGATTCAGAACCATCAGCAATCTGGCAATGTATTGAAGGAGAAGAACGTAAAATATCTAAGATTATATTAACAGCTTCTGGAGGAATATTTAGAGATAAAAAATTTGATGAATTGAAAAATATTACTCCAAAAGATGCAACTTCTCATCCAAACTGGAATATGGGTAAAAAAATTACTGTCGATTCCTCTACAATGATGAACAAAATTTTCGAAATAGTCGAAACATCTTATATGTTCAACATACCATTTGAAAATATAGATGTTTTGATTCATAGGCAAAGCATAGTTCATTCGATGGTAGAATTTTTTGATGGTTCAATAAAGGCTCAGCTATCAAAAGCAGATATGAAACTCCCTATTCAATATGCATTGGATTTTCCAAACTTTAATCTAAACTATGAAAATAAATTAGACTTTTCAGAGATAAAAAATCTAACTTTTTCCCCTGTAGATAGAAGTAAGTATCCTTGTTATGATTTTTCCATTGATTACATAAAGAAAGGTAAATTATACATATCAGCTTTATCTATCTTAGATGAAATTTTAGTAAATCTATTTCTAGATGAAAAAATTTCTTATGTTTCAATTCCTTTATACTTAGAAAAATTTTTAGATGATGAAAAATTTGATCAAAATTTCACAATAGATAATATAATTGAAGTTAGAGAATACTTAACTAAAAAGGTATCCAAAGAACTTAAAATATAAACAAATAAATGCAAATATTTATCAGTATCATTACATTATCTCTTATCATAACTCCATTGGTAGTTTTGCATGAATTAGGACATTACTTAACAGCTAAATATTTTAAGGTTAGGGTTCTTGAATTTGGCATAGGGTTTCCTCCAAGATTTTTTAGTATTTGGACTAAACCAAAAGAATTTAATATAGATAAAACATGTGAGATATCTGATCTAAATGCTAATCAAATTGTTTATATAAAATTAGATGAAAAAAATCTAGTTACTGAAATATCCAAAACAAAAGACATTAATAATTTAAGTAGTTTCATACCAGTAAAATTAATTGATAATAATGATCAAAAAATATTTGTAAAAACAATGCTTTGGAGCTTAAATCTCATTCCGTTTGGTGGATTCGTAAAATTATTTGGAGAAGAAAGTAACAAATCAAAAGATTCCTTAAGCCAAGCTACAAAATTAGCTAGATTTATAATAATTTTTTCTGGTTCATTTATTAATTTTTTACTTCCTTTTATTATGATATTTACAATAAATATATTTATTACAGAAAAAAATATATCAGATGTAATAATTCAAGGAGTGATGGAAGATTCACCCGCCTATAATTCAGGCATTAAGTCAGGGGATAAAATTATTTCTATTGATAATGTTAAAATCCATTCTGTTTCTGAATTACAAGGTATTATTACAAAAAATTTAGGTGATAATTCAAATTGGGAAATTTCCAGAGGAATTCCTAAAGTTTTCATCGCACCAGGAGAAAAATCTACATATGATTACCTTGATGATTCAACAATTTCTATAAAGGTTAACTCTCGATGGGATCCTCCAATTCATACAATTGGAAAAGATATATCTTTAGAAAAAGCTAGAATATATGATCCATATTCAGGATCTATAACTCACTTAGAAGTTTCATTAGATTCAAGCGATGGATTTATATCACTATCCGAGTCCAGAAAATATGTTGATTCTGAAATAGGAGATAAAATTCCAATAGTTATTGATAATTCTGAAGTAGGTATCCCTATTGATGTGGCAAGAAAAATTGATAGTAGATCCGGAATTAAGAATACTATTCAAGAAGGTTCGGTGGGTATATTAGTAAGATCTGAAAATCCACGAAAATATAATGAGAATTTTTCAGAAAATATTTCATCTGCAATAAGAAGTTCATTTGATATTTATCATCTGAGTTATCTTTCAATAATGGGCATTATTAATAGATCAAATAATCCAATATTTGATGGACCTAAAGCAATAGGTCCAATTGGTTTAGGTCAAATTAGCGGAAATGTTGCCACGTCTTCTATATCAATATCTGAAAGAATTTTAATTTTATTTACACTTTCGTCATCAATTAGTCTCTCTCTGGCAGTTATAAATTTATTACCATTTCCAGCACTTGATGGAGGGAGATTAGCTTTTTTATTCATAGAAATTTTTAGAAGAGGGAAAAAAGTTCCTGAAAGAGTTGAATCCTACATACATGGCTTAGGATTTATTATACTTATACTATTGATAGTTTATATTTCGTTTAAAGATATTTCCAGATTATAAAGGATAGATAAAATATGAGAAAAATAACTCACGTGGTAAATGTTGGGGGAGTTAAGGTGGGAGGTAACAATCCAATTGTAGTTCAGTCTATGACTGACACAGATACATCAGATATCAATAAAACAGTTAACCAAATCGAAGAATTGTATAATGCTGGATCAGAAATAGTTAGAGTAACTGTTAATAATGTCGAATCAGCGAAAGCTATTTCTAAAATAAAGCCTATATTATCTGACAAAGGTATTAATGTACCAATCATTGGAGATTTTCATTTCATTGGACATAAAATCTTAAGAACTGTTCCAGAATGTGCAGAAAATTTAGATAAATATCGAATAAATCCAGGCAACTTAGGTAGTGGAAACAGAAAAGATGATAATTTTAAGACCTTTATTGATATTGCTAAAGATCTAGATAAGCCAGTTAGAATTGGAGTTAATGCGGGTTCTTTAGATCAGGAACTTTTAGATCTTAAAATGGAAGAAAATAATAAATTGAAAATACCTAAAAGTGCTGAAGAAGTTGAATCTGACGCATTAATTTCAAGTGCAATTATTTCTTATCAGAAAGCTATAGATTATGGACTAAGTAAAAATAATATTATTATTTCATGTAAAGTATCTAGATTAAATCAAATGGTTCATTGTTACCGTGAAATTTCTAAACAGTGCTCTGCACCTTTACATCTTGGATTAACTGAAGCTGGATTAGGTATGAAATCTATCGTAGCTACTACAGCAGCTCTTTCAATACTTATAGAAGAAGGAATAGGAGACACTATAAGATCTTCTCTGACTCCTGAAGTTGGAGCATTGAGATCTAGGGAAGTTGAATTGTGTCAGGAAATTCTTCAATCTTTAGGAATTAGAACATATAAACCACAAGTTACAGCTTGTCCTGGTTGTGGTAGAACAACTTCAACTTATTTTAGAGAACTAGCATCTGAAATAAAAGATCATTTAGATTTAAAAAATAAACAATGGAAAAAAGACTTTCCTGGTTCTGAGGAATTAAAAGTTGCAGTCATGGGATGTGTAGTAAATGGTCCTGGAGAATCAAAAGCAGCTAACATAGGTGTTTCATTGCCTGGATCAGGCGAAAGTCCAGTAGCTCCTGTTTTTGTAGATGGTGAAAAGGTCAAAATTCTTAAAGGTGAAAATATATCAAATGAATTTATTCAGATGGTTGAATCTTATGTTGAAAAAAAATGGGGAAATAAATGAATATAAATTCTTTTTTAGGTTCTAAAAAACTTAGTAATTTCTTCTGGAAAACATATAGAGAAGATCCTCAGAATATAGAAACTGAAAGCCATAGATTGCTTCATAGATCTGGATTTATTTCGCAAGTTTCTAGCGGTATTTTCAGTTTTCTTCCTATTGGATGGCGATCCATAGAAAAAATAAAAAATATTATTCGAGATGAAATGAATAATTCTGGAGCACTAGAAATTAATATGCCCGTTGTTCAACCTTCAGATTTATGGACTAAATCCGGTAGAATAGACACTTTTATACCACCTTTAGCAAAATTTTCAGATAGAAGAGATAATGAATTGATTATCGCTCCAACTCATGAAGAAACTGTAACAGACATGGTTGCAAAAAATGTATCTTCATACAGAGACTTGCCATTTATTTTGTATCAAATTCAAACAAAATATAGAGAAGAACCTAGACCTAGGGCAGGACTATTGAGAGTTAGAGAGTTTGAAATGAAAGATGCTTACTCTTTTGACGTTGATGAAGAAGGTCTAGATATATCTTATAAAAAAATGATTGATGCTTATAACAATATTTTTCGTAGATGTTCAACTGATGTAGTTATTGTTGATGCTGACTCAGGTGCCATTGGAGGAAAAGAATCTAATGAATTTATTATGTTAGCAGAATCAGGGGAAGATGTGATCTTATTGAGTGAAGATAAGAAATATGCAGCTAACTCAGAAAAAGCTGTATTTCATAAGGAGGAATATAATTCAGAAAAAGATGAAGAATTAGAATTGATAGATACTCCTGACTGTACAAATATTGATAATTTAGAGAAATTATTGTCAGTCGATAAGAAAAATATCCTTAAAACCATAATATATAAATCAGATGATGAATTAATAGGATGTGTAATTAGAGCTGATTATTCATTAAATGAAACAAAAATTAGAAATTATCTCAATTCTACTAATCTTACTCTAGCTTCAGACAAAAACCTTATTGATAAAAACTTAATTCCAGGTTATATATCACCAATAAATATAGATAACATAAGATTTATTTTTGATGATTCAGTTAAATTAGGTCCAAATAATTTTATTGTTGGAGCTAATATTTTTGAAAAACACTATAAAGGTTTAAGTGTAAATAGAGATCTAAATATAAATGAGATATTAGATATAGCAGAAGCTGAAGAAGGCCATCTATCAAAAGATGGATCTAAACTTATTGCAAAAAGAGGAATTGAAGTTGGTCATGTATTTAAGTTAGGTGATTCGTATACCTCCAAGATGGGAGCTAAGTTTTCTGATAAAGATGGGAAATACAAAGATATATTAATGGGTTGTTATGGGATTGGTGTTGGAAGACTTTTAGCAGCTTGTATTGAAGCTAATAAATCAGATAATGCTATGAATTTACCAATTTCAATTTCACCTTTTTCAATATACTTGATGGCTCTTCAAACAAAAGATGAAGATGTGATGAAAGTTTCAGATCAAATTTTTCAAAAGCTATCATCTATTGGGTTTGATCTATTATTTGATGATAGAGATATCCAAACTGGAGTGAAGTTTAATGATTCAGATTTATTATCTTTACCATTTAGAATTGTAGTTTCAAAAAGAAATTTAGATAATGGAGTACTTGAATTATATGATAGAGATAATGATGAAACTCTCACTTTGACACAAGATCAAATTTTAAAATTTTTCAAAAATATTAAATTCTAGTTACATTTACATATATAAAATGATAGAATGAGACGTAAGTATACAAAATAAATAAAGGATTAATTAAGAACGAAGGTGGGCTTTGCCCACTCTTTTTTTTTATTAACGGTTATCGAGGAGGTAACTTTGAAGAATGAACTTTTCTTAGCCCTAACGCAGCTTGCTGCTGAGAGAAATTTGCCTCAATCAATAGTTGTTTCTGCAGTGAAAGAAGCTTTAGCTTCAGCCTACAGAAAAGATCCTGCTGCTAAAGGCCAGGATATTTTAGTTGAAGTTGACTCTGAAACCGGAGACGTTATTGTAAAGACAATCCTAAATGTAAAAGAAGAAGAAGAAATCGAAGATCCTTTATCTGAAATATCTGAAGAAGAAGCTCAAAAAGTAAATAAAGATCTTAGAGTTGGAGATTTTATTGAAACTGGATTTATGGAATATAATCCTGGTAGAATTGCAGCTCAAACTGCAAAGCAAGTAGTTTTACAGAAATTAAGAGAAGCTGAAAGAGATTTAGTTTTTGGAAAGTTTGCAGATAAAAAAGGACAAGTAATTGTAGGAACTGTTCAAAGAGTAGATTCTAAAAACGTCTTTGTTGATATTGGAAGAACAACTGCTCTTATGCCTCCATCTGAACAAACTTATTACGAAAGATATAGAGTTGGACAAAAACTAAAATTCTTTGTTACTGAAGTTCAAAGAACGGCGAGAGGTCCTGAAATCATAGTATCAAGAACCCACCCGGATTTACTTAGAAAATTATTCGAATCAGAAGTTCCTGAAATAACTACTGGAGTAGTTGAAATCAAAGCTCTTTCTAGAGAAGCTGGAGCAAGATCAAAAGTTGCTGTTGCATCAGAAGATATGGAAGTTGATGCAGTTGGAGCATGTGTTGGTCTTAGAGGTATTAGAATTCAAAATGTAGTAAATGAGCTACTCGGAGAAAAAATAGATGTTGTAGATTGGGATGAGGATCCTAGAGTATTAATTACTAATTCTTTATCTCCAGCTAATGTAACTAAAGTTGAGGTAAATGAAGACGATAGAACTGCTCTAGTTATAGTTCCTAGAAAGCAACTTTCTTTAGCTATAGGAAAAGAAGGTCAAAATGCTAGATTAGCAGCGAAGCTTACTTTATGGAAAATAGATGTTCAACCTGAAGAAGATCAAGTGGTTGAAGTTATCGAGGAAACTAAAGAATCTCCTAAAGAGATAAATGAAGTTATCGAGGAAACTAAAGAGACAGAAGAAGTGAAGTCTCAAGAAGTAGTTCAAACCATTGAAGAAGAAATTTTAGTACAAGAAGATTTGGTTGATGATTCTGCGGAATTAATGGCTCTAGAAAAAGAAATTCAGGAACTAGAAGATAAAGAAGAAAAAGAAAAAATATTACAAAAACAAAAAGAAGATATATTAGATTTTTCTTCTGAGGATATATGGAATTTAGGAGGTTCTAAAGATTCCGATAAATCTGATGATACTATTAGATTTGCTGAAGACATTGAATCACTTAATTCATTCAAATCTGATGATAAAAATGCAAAAAAATCTAATAGGAAAAGAAAAAATAAAAGATAAATAGAGGTAAAAGTTGACAACCACAGATCCAGATCAGACTAATGAAGAGATTAAATCTCCAGTCTCTTTACCTTTGATAATAACAGTTGGTGATTTAGCCGAAACCTTGTCTGAATCTCAAGTTGATGTAATAAAAGCACTGATGAAATTAGGTGTTATGGCATCTGTAAATCAAGAAGTTGATTTTTCAGTTGCTGCTAGAGTTGCTCAATCATTTGAAATACCAGTTCTAAAACCAAAAGAAGCAGTAGATAATTCTACAGCACTTAATGTAGGCTCTTCAATCGATGTAAATGATGATAATCAAGGAGAAAAAAGAGCACCTGTAATAACAGTATTAGGTCACGTTGATCATGGAAAAACTACTCTTCTAGATTCTATAAGAAAAACGAATGTAGTTGATGGAGAGTATGGAGGAATAACACAAAAAATTGGTGCATATCAAGTAAAACACAAAGGTTCTGAGATGACATTTATTGATACTCCTGGTCATGAAGCTTTTTCTTCAATGAGAGTATCTGGAACAAGTGTTACAGATATTGTAGTTTTAGTAGTTGCTGCTGATGATGGTTTGATGCCACAAACAATTGAATCAATTAATCACGCAAAAAATGCAAAGGTTCCAATGATAATTGCAATTAATAAATGTGATTTAGAAGGAGCAGATATTGATAGAGTAAAGAGTCAATTAACTGAGCATGAAATAATAGTTGAAGATTATGGTGGTGAGGTTTTATCGGTACAAGTTTCAGCTCTTAAAGGAGATGGTATAGATGAATTACTCGAATCTATATCCTTAGTATCAGAAATAAATGAACTTGAATCAAATTCAAAAACATCTGGAAAAGGTGTCATAATAGAGTCATATAATGACCCTAAAAAAGGATCAATATCAACTGTGCTTGTTAAGTCCGGAACATTTAAACAAGGTGATATTTTGGTATCTGGAAATAATTCTGGTAAGATTCGTCAGATGGTTGATGGATATACTAATGAAATTAAATCTGCAAAACCTTCAACTCCTATACAAATTATGGGTATGTCAGATATAAATAATATTGGAGATGTCGTAGAAGTTGTAAAAGATGAGAAACAAGCTAGAAAGATTATTCAACAAAGAAATAGGGAAAAGCAAACAAAAAATTCTAAAATTACTACCTTATCCCAAGTAGTAAAAAGAGCTAAAGCTTCTAAAGATAAAGAAATAAATATAGTCATTAAGACTGGTTCTAATGGAGCATTAACCGCTGTTGAACAAGTTGTAAGCGATTTAACTAGCGAAGAAATACAAGTAAAAATAATATCAGGATCTGTTGGAGCTGTAACAGAGTCAGATGTGATGCTTGCCTCAAGTGCTGAGGATAGCATAATTGTAGCTTTCCAAACGATAGTCCAAAATGGTGCAGTAAGCCAATCTGAAATGAATAATATTCCTATTCGAACTTTTGATATTATTTATACTTTAGTTGATGAAATAAAAGAAATTATTGAAGGTTTAAAAGGAACTGAAAAATCTGAAATTAACATAGGATCGGCTAGGATATTAGAGGTATTTCCAAGAGGTAAAGTCCAAAAAATCGCTGGAGTTAGAGTATTTGACGGAAATATGATTCGAAATGCAAGAATAAGACTCATCAGAAATGAAGAAACTATATTTGATGGTGGTATTGAATCAATGAGACATCTTACACAAAATGTAACAGAACTAAAAAATAATCTGGAGGGAGGAATTGTGCTAAATGGATTCCATGATCTTCAAATTGATGATGTCTTAGAATGTTATGAATTGAGGTAATAATTTATGGATTTTCGAATTGAGAAATTTAATAATTCTATAAAAAAAATTATTGGTGAATCCATATCAAATATAGAAGATTATCAAGATTTTTCTATGATATCTATTATGAAAGTTGAAACCAGTAAGGACCTCTCGTACTGTAAAGTTTTTGTAAGTGTTTTCAATCAATCAAACAGTGATTCTGAAGAAGCAGTTATAAAATTAAATGAAAGTGCTTTCTATTTTCAAAAAATTATTTCTAATAAAGTTAGAACTTCTAGGATACCAAAAATCAAATTTTATTTAGATAAATCATCTGAATTTCAAAGACAAATAGATGAATTGATTGATGAAGTTTCATTTGAGAAATAATAAATAATGGCTTTTCAAAATAGTGGAATTTTCATAATAAATAAACCATTTCAATGGACATCTAATGATGTCATAAGAAAAATTAAGTCAAATTGCAAGTTCAAAAAAATTGGTCATGCAGGTACATTAGATCCACTTGCGACAGGGATACTTCCAATTTTAGTGAATGACTCTACTAAATATTTTGATTATTTTCAAACTTTCAAGAAATCTTATCTAGCTGAAATAAAATTTGGATTTTCTACCTCCTCTTATGATTTGGAAGGTGACATTGATGCAAAAACAGATAATATACCTCAAAATATAGATTTAATTAAGGAAAAAATTTCTTATTTTATAGGCTCAATAAAACAAGTCCCTCCAAAATATAGTGCTATCAAAAAAAATGGAAAAAGATTATATGATTATGCAAGAAATGATGAAGATATTGAGATCGAATCCCGAGAAGTTGAGGTTAGTGAGATCAAAATAATTGATTGGAAAACACCTATCTTAAAAGTCATAATTAATTGTTCTAGTGGTTTTTATGTTAGAAGTTTTGCCAACGATTTAGGTAAAAAGCTTGGTTCCTTAGCTGTCTTAACAAGTTTATCAAGAATAAATTATGGACCCTTTGAAATTAAGGATTCAATAAATATAGAAAATATTAATCCAATAGAAAAAAAACTTATTTCAATTGACTCTATATTTTTAAGTAATAAAAAATTAGTTTTTGATGTTGATATGGAAAAATCTTATTACAACGGAAAAGTCTTTACTTCTGAAAATTTGAAATTAAGTTCATTGAAAGAACAAGATATAAAAATATATAATAGTAATGATGAATTTATTGGATTACTAACTTATGATAATACAAAAAAGTTTTGGAAACCTAAAAACATTATAAGGTTATATTAATCTTTTTTAACTGCCATTATTTAATTCAAAAATTAAACAAAAATATGCCAATAGAAATACTTAGAAAATTTTTCCGATTAAAATCTGCAGCAGGTATTTTATTACTTTTAGCTGCGATTGCAGCAATAGTTGTGGAAAACTCATTTTTAAGTGATTCCTACTCTAAACTTTTGCATAGTTCAATAAGTTTTAAAATTTCTAATTTTGCTATTGATAAAGATTTACATCACTGGATTAACGATGGACTAATGGCTATCTTCTTTCTTTTAGTCGGATTAGAAATTAAAAGAGAATTGATTCAAGGCCATCTTTCTACGAGACAACAATTTAGTTTACCTGCTGTTGCAGCCATTGGAGGAATTACTGTACCTGCAATCATATATATAAGCTTAAATTTTGGAAATGATGTAACAACTAATGGTTGGGCTATCCCTACTGCTACTGATATAGCTTTTGCATTAGGTGTAGTAACATTGCTTGGTGATAGAGTACCTATTTCATTAAAAGTCACTTTGGTGGCGATTGCAATTATTGATGATCTAATGGCGATAATAATTATTGCAACTTTCTATACATCCGACGTGTCAATTTATTATTTGTTATTAGCAGCTGTGGCTACATCTGTATTATTTTTATTAAATAAAAAACAAATTAACAAATTATCGCCTTATGTTATTTTAGGAATTTTATTATGGATGTTTGTACTAAAATCAGGAATACATGCAAGTTTAGCAGGAGTATTATTAGCACAGTTTATACCTCTAAATTCCAAAGATAGCTCATCGCACTCACCTTTACAAAACTTAGAGCATTCAATAGCTCCATGGGTAAATTTTAGTATTTTGCCAATTTTTGCTTTTGCGAATGCTGGAGTCTCTTTTTCAGGAATGAAATTAAATCTTCTTTGGGACCCAGTCACTTTAGGGATCATACTAGGATTATTTTTTGGTAAGCAAATTGGTGTAATGCTATTTACATATGTTGGGAGTTTATTAAAAGTTTGTAAATTACCGTCTGATATATCATGGGCACAATACTATGGACTATCATTAGTCACAGGTATTGGTTTTACTATGAGCTTGTTTATAGGAAGCTTAGCTTTTACAGATCCTGAATATCAAACATCTGTAAGGCTAGGGGTTTTGATTGCTTCATTACTTGCGGGAATATTAGGTTATTTGACATTAAGAATTACTACTAAATCTTCTTGAGTATATAATTTCTTTTTAATAAGCAAATAAAAAAAGTTTAAAATTTAATTTTTTGTCCATCAAACGCTATTTGCATTTTTATATTTGTTTTAGCAGAAATTTTTTCCAAAAATTTGTTAGTTTCATAATGATCAATATCATGGCATATATCAGTAAAGTAAACATATTTTGGATTTAGTTTTATTGCTGTTTCTATAGCTTCTTCAAGTGTATAGTGAGAACGATGCTTTTTGCCAGATCTTAAAGCATCTAAGATAACAATTTCACTTCCATAGATCTTATCCATTGTTTCATTAGGAATAAATGAACAATCGCTTATATAAGTAAGATTATCAATTCTGTAACCATTAGCAAAATAATTGGTACCATGATTCACTTTTAGATGAATCAGTTTTTCTCCTTCAATCATAGTGAAATTATCATCTATGATATTAAAACTTAATTTTGCTACAGTTCCTCCAGATGTTATTTTAGTTGTGTCAACCAAATAATAAAAAGTTTTTTTTACAACTTCAAGATCCTCATTTCTAAGAAAAATAGGAATATTTGTTTGGGTATTATTTGTCCAATCTCTTAAATCGTCAAAACCGCCTGCAGCATCTTGATGGGCATGAGTAAGTATTACACCGTCTATTTTATTTATATTAAATTTAGGAAACCACTTAATTGCTGACTGATAAAAAAATTTACCAGCATCAATGAGGATATTTTTAGTAGTATCATCTGAACTAATCTTAATTAGTGCACTAGTGTTATGCCTTCTATTTTTTGAATTTGGCTTAATTGCATTATTACAAACTTTGCATCCAAGTCCATTAGTTAAACAACTTACTCTTGGAACTCCCTCTGAAGTACCTGTTCCTAAAAAAATAAATTCTTTTTTCAATTTATTCATTAAAAATTCTTTCTTTAGGCTCAGCACCAAATCCTAAATAATTATTTAGTTCTAAGATACCTTCATCAAAATTCATAACTGAATTATTGTTCCACTGTTCCATAGATATTTTTTTATCATAAGGACTATGTATTTCAGCCAAATTCTCTACTTTACCTGATTGAATTAGAGGCAGCCCCCAAGGTTCCCCTCCTCTGTGCAAAATAATTGGATATTTACCACTAGAAATAAGAATTATTTTTAATAGAGCACTAATTCCTCCGCACCAAGTTATATCTGGTTGCCAAAAATTATAAGTATTATTATTTTTCATGATTGAAAAATTTTCGTAATTTAAGTCGTGTTCTCCTCCAGCAAGAAATATACCATTCAGTTTATCTAAAAAAGATTTTGAATTTAACATTTGATCAGGTGTTGAAACATCTTCAAACCAGTATATATCTAAATCACTTAATCTCTTCGACATCTTAATTGTGTACTCAATATCCCATGACATATATGAATCTAACATAATGTTTTGAGTATTTTGAAATTTATTCCTTATTCGGCTAATTTCTTTTACTAGAGTTTCTGTGTCTTTTTTAAAATTGTCAGATGATCTTACACTTAATTTATAATTTATAAATCCTAATTTATTGTATACCTCTACGTCATTTCCAGTTGCATAAGTTTTTATTTTTGAAATATGATTTTTTGTATTTTCTTCAATTAAATTCTTTATAGGGGTTTCATAATATTTACTATAAGCATCCCAAATAGCTAAATCAATTGATGAAATTGCCATTGAAGCAATTCCTCCTCGGCCATATGGAATACTTTCTTTGTAAAGTTCTTCAAAAATAGTTTTAATATCTTCTATGCTTTCTATATTTTTATTAATTACTAAGTCTGAGAGATGACCCTTAATTACGTTTACTGAAGCTAATCCGCCTCCTCCAGTTCCATAACCAAATATTTTTGAATTATCAGTATGTACTCTTGTTATAATTTGCCATAAATTTGGTCTCCATGTCCTAAGAGATGCTTTATAACTCGGGTATACTACTTCAATTTTTGTTATTTTCATACTTCTTTGATTGGATTTTATGTATAAAATGTTTAATTACGGGGTGTGGCGCAGCGGTAGCGCACTCGCTTTGGGAGCGAGGGGTCACAGGTTCAAATCCTGTCACCCCGACCATCTTTTTTATCATTTATGTATTAAACTATATCAATATATTTTTTTTTTATAAATAAGAGGTATTTTTATGAATTGGTTAGTAGGAACGTATTCAAAAAGAAATAGTGAAGGAATATATATAATTCATTTTGATGAAGAAAAAGAAGAATTTAATTTAATAAATTCTTTTCCAGAAATAAGTCCAGGTAATCCTTCATTTCTAATAAATGGATTAAATAATAAAATTTTTTCTGTAGGAGAGTCCGTTAATGGAAGCCCTGGAGTAATTTTTTCATATTTCTTAAGTGACAATAAATTAATAAAGGTTGATGAAGCTGAAACTAACGGTCTAAATCCTTGCCATCTAGCAATTAATGATCAGAATGATTTTTTGGTTGCGGTTAATTATAGTTCTGGAGATTTTTCAACATTCAGCGTTGATAACGATGGGAGATTAGGTTTTATTGAAAAAAAATCTCACAAAGGATCTAGTATAAATAAAGATCGTCAGAATGAACCTCATGCTCATTCTATAAATTTTTTCAATAATAATAATTTTTTTGTTTGTGATTTGGGAATTGATAAAATAATTAGATATACAACTGATTCAAAATCAAAAAAAATAATTGAATCAAATTTTTATAAAACTAACCCAGGATCAGGCCCAAGGCATTTTATTATCGACAAAGAAAATAAGGCTGCATATAGTATTAATGAATTAGATTCGACTATAAACTTTTTTAATATTTCAACTGATATGGATCTGATTTCTAAACAGGTGATATCTACCATTCCTAAAGATTATAATTTTGAAACCACAACTGCAGACATACATTTATCAAAAGATAAAAATTACTTATATGGTTCAAATAGAGGACATGATTCTATATCTAAGTTTTTAGTTAATAATGATGGACAATTATCATTTGATAAACATTTTTCAACTCTTGGCCAAACCCCTAGAAATTTTGCAATTAGTGATTCAGGGAATTATTGCTTAGTTGCTAATGAAAATACTGATGATATATATAGCTTTAGGATTGATGATAAAGGTGATTTGATTTCAACGGGAGATAAAATATCTATTCCTTCTCCTGTTTGTTTATTAGAGATTATCAAATGAAGGCCTTATGACCTTCTTTGTAGTCTCTAAAGTTAATATAACAAAAGCACCTAGACATGAGAAAAATGCAGAAATCCAAATTGCATATACGTATCCTCCAGTCACATCGAAGACTAATCCAGGGATAAACCCGCCTAGAGCCATGCCAAAACTTGCAGCTAGTATTTGCCAACCGTAAGTTGTATCCATTCTAAAAAAACCATAATACTTACGATTCATTATAGGAAATAAAGTTCCTTCTCCACCATAAGGGATAGCCCATAAAATCCCAACTAAATAAAACATCCATTTATCAGAAGTAAATGCCCAAGGAATTACAAATAAACCCTGACCCAAAAAAGAAAGAAACATAATTGTTTTTGGGTTTATTGAATCACCTAAAATAGGTGTTATGAACCTTGTGCTAATAGATACCACCATGATTATAGTTAGGCATAATACAGAGTCCGTATATCCAATTCCTTTAGATATCATTAAGGGTACTAACCCAATCAGTATTACAGCATGACCGACACATCCCAAAAAATGAATATTCATTAAACTCCAAAAAGCATTTGTACCATAAACAATTTTCTGTAGATTTATTTGTTTATTTCCTTTTTGAGTATCTTCTTTTTTTTCCTCGACCAATGAATCTATTCCATAGGGTAATACCCCTTTCTCTTCAGGTGTATTCTTCCAAAATCCTAGGGCTATAACCATTATTGCTGTTCCAACTACTCCACTTATTATAAATGTTTGTTGCCAGCCAATAGAATCTAGCATTATTCCCATTATTTGAATAACAACAGCTGGCCCTAAGCTCCACATACCTATAATTAATCCAGTCGCTAAGCCTAATCTTGATTTAAACCAAATTGCTACCGCTGGGATAACAGGAACTAGAAACATAGACTGTGCAAATCCAAATATAATTCCATAAGATATATAAAATTCAATTATTGTTGTTGCAAGAGCAGTCCAAAGCATTCCAATTAAGAATAAAGCTAATCCAATATACATTGTTTTTTTTGCACCAATTTTTGTGGAGCAATAACCTGCCATCGGAGATGAAATAGCAGTTACCATGGACATTATAGCGTAAGCTATACCAATTGATTTTGGATCCCAAGAGAACTCTTCAACTAAAGGATCTATGATTATTCCAAAAGCCATTCTTATTGCAGATCCAATCATTTGAGCGATTGCACCAACTGCGACAATTATCCATCCATAGTGTTTCCAGTCAACTTCTTTGAAACTTCTTACAATTTTTAATGCAGAGGACATATATAAAAGCTACTTTCTTGAAGCCATGAAGGTTGGTAATTTGTATTATCATTCAGTTTATTTTGATAATCCCAAGCATAAAAATAAATTAATATTGCAAATGAAGAAAAAAAAGAAATCAGAAAAAGTGATATGCCTTTAACAGGAATTTTTTCTAATTTCATCTTATTTATCCTTATTATTTATTCAAAATTATCTTTCATCTTGTTCATTATCCTATAAATAAAAAAAACTTGTACTAAAAATGATAAGCAAAAAAATACAATTATTATTATTCTTTTAGAAAAAATTAATAACTTATTTATTATGCTTTATTTTAATGCTTGTCCAAAATGTAAAAAAGGAACTATTGAATACTCTGAAGATAGTGCTGGTAAATACATAAGCTGCTTAATGTGTGGATTCAATAAAAACTCTCAATCTTCAACTAAAATTTCCAAGAAAACTAAAATTTCTTAACTATTGTTTAAGAATAAATTTAACTATAAATTAATATTAGCGATATATAATTTAAGAAAAATTTAAAAATTAGTTAATTGACAACAGAAACTGAAAAAGTAAAAGTATTAATCGTTGAAGACGATAAAAATATTAGAGAAGCGCTAAGATATAATCTCATAGCAGAAAATTATTCAGTTAGTTATGAGGAAGATGGA
The DNA here is from genome assembly GCA_008373205.1 of SAR202 cluster bacterium. Taxonomy (GTDB): domain Bacteria; phylum Chloroflexota; class Dehalococcoidia; order Lucifugimonadales; family Lucifugimonadaceae; genus TMED-70. The sequence goes on along the minus strand of RQOS01000016.1, from coordinate 7,712 downwards.
ATTAATGCTTTAGAAACTATTCTTTCTGAAGAATTTGATGTTATTTTGTTGGATATTATGTTGCCAGGGATTAATGGATTAGATATTTGTAAAAGAGTTAGATTTGAAAATATTAACACTCCGATAATTATCCTTACTGCTAAAGAAACCGAAATAGATAAAGTCCTTGGATTAGAATTGGGCGCTGACGATTATGTCTCAAAACCCTTTAGCATGCCAGAATTATTAGCTCGAATTAAGTCCAATGTAAGAAGATCAAAAAAATTATTTGAAAACACCCGCTCTTTATCTAAGAAGTATATTAATCATTTAGGAATTACTATAGATACTGATAAGAGACAAGTGCTTTATGACGATAATGAAATTTTATTTAGACCAAAAGAATTTGAACTATTACACAAATTAATGTCTAACCCAGGCAAAGTTTTTACTAGAGAACAATTAGTTCAAGATATTTGGGGTTTCGAGTATTTTGGAGACACACGAACAGTAGATGTTCATATAAGGTGGATCAGAGAAAAGATTGAAGAAAATAGTCAAAAACCTACAAAAATAATTACGTTAAGGGGTGTTGGCTACAAATCTAATGTGGAGTAGTTTATCTTAAGAGTAAAAAATTATATTTCTACAATTCCTTTTTTTATATCTATTTTGATATTTAATTTTTTACTAATATTATTTATATGGATAATACTAGGTTCCATAAGTTTTAATTTTATTTTGTTATTACTAGTTATTTTTTTGTTAAATTCATTTTTTTTAATAGTGACTAGAATCAAGATTCAGAGCTTTCAGATTATTCTTTCTGATATTTTGAATCAAAATAACTCTAATGAAAAAATAGTGCCAGAATTTTATGGATTTAAAAATTTAATTACTCATAAAATAAATGATATTAAAGATGAGATTGATTATTCAAAATCCCTTTTAGAATTGTACGAAAGTTCTAAAAATTCACTCGATGATGGGATTATGTTTTTAGATTTTGATATGAATATATTAAATTTTAATAATAAATTAATTTCTTTGCTTGATTCTTCAGAGTTATCTTTAAGCAAAGAAATTAAAATTACAGATATTACTAAAAATTTAGATATCATTGAATTTTGTAGTGAATCAGTATCAAAAAACCAAAATGAAAAGATAATTGAATTATCCTTTCCTACTAGACACTACAACATAAAATCTAAACTAATAAATCAATATTTGTTAGTTGTTATAAAAGACGTTACAGATATTATTTCTTTAGACAAAACTAGAAAAGAATTTTTTGCAAATACCTCTCATGAGTTAAAAACCCCAATTACTTCAATGAAATTAAATATTGAAGCTCTTCAAAATAGTAAGTTGAAGCGAAATGACTTTGATTTCGAATTTTTCTTAGAAAAGATAAAGCAAGATTCAAATAGACTAGAAAAAATTTCAAAAGAAATAATTGATGTTCATGCAATAGAATCAGGACAGCTTAAAGTAAATTTTGAAGATATACAAATTAGTGATCTAATTAATGAATTGCATGAAGAGTTTTCTAGTATTTTAGAGGCAAAAAAAATAAAATTTGAATATTCTATTCAAAAAAAAATCCCTAGAATAAAAATTGATAAAAGTATGTTTAAGACGGCACTAGAAAACCTTATTTCAAATGCAATTAGATATAGCAACAAAGATTCAAAAATTGAACTGATATGTATTTATGATGATGAAAACTTTTATTTCAATTTGAGAGATTATGGTATTGGTATATCTGATAAAGACTTGCCACATATATTTGAAAGATTTTATAGAGTTGATGGTTTAAGAAATGAAAGACATTCTGGAATTGGGTTATCAATAGTTAAGCAAATAATTGATGTTCATAATGGTGATATTGCGGCTGAGAGTAGCATAAATGAAGGCTTATTGATAAAGATAAAAATACCTTTTATATAATTTATTTAACATTCACTTAACATATTAAATCATACCTATAATATTCTAAATTTGAATGTAAATAAAATTTAATTTTCCAATGCAAAATCAAGAAAATTTAAGAAGTCTTAAAAAGAGAAAAACCGAAGAATTTATTGTAATTAATATACTTAGAGTAAGTGGAGCTCTTTCAATTATAACAACAGTGGGAATTATCTCTATTCTTGGAGCCAACGCAATCCCATTTTTTCAAGAAGTTGGATTAAAAGAATTTTTTACAGGCCTAAAATGGACCCCATTATTTATTCCTCAAAATTTTGGAATATTACCTCTTGTAAACGGAACATTTTTAGTTGCCTTTATAGCTGCTATTACAGCTCTAGTTTTTGGTTTAGGAAGTGCATTTTATTTGTCAGAATATGCATCTAGAAGAGTTAGAAGAATAATAAAACCTCTACTAGAAATTTTAGCTGGAATCCCCACTGTAGTTTACGGATATTTTGCTCTTACTTTTGTTACACCTGTAATTCAATTTTTCTTCCCTCAAACTATAATCTTTAATGCGTTGAGCGCAGGATTAGTTATGGGAATTATGATAATTCCAATGGTATGTACATTGTCTGAAGATGCAATGAATGCCGTTCCTATGAGCTTAAGAGAAGCTGCATATGCTCTTGGAGGGAAAAAATATCAAGTAGCATTAAGAGTAGTCTTCCCATCTGCGATTTCTGGAATAGTTGCATCATTTATATTAGCTATTTCTAGAGCAATTGGAGAAACTATGATCGTTAGTTTAGCTGCAGGTGGAAAACCAGCACTAACATTAAACCCTTTAGATGCAATTCAAACAATGACAGCATATATAGTTACAGTTAGTCAGGGAGAAACGCCACAAGGTTCTGTTGAGTATAATAGTATTTTTGCAGTCGGATTACTTCTTTTCTTTTTGACATTCCTTATGAATATTGTAGGAAGATTTATCGTTACAAAATACGCACAAAATTATGAGTAAAATATGAAAGAAAGATTTTTTAACATATTGTTCTTAATAGCTGTTTTAGTTGGTTTATTATCGTTATTAGTTCTTTTGATAGATGTTATTTCTGATGGCTACAAACACTTATCTTGGGATTTTTTCACAAATTATGCTTCAAGAAAGGCTGAAAAGTCAGGTATTCTTGCCCCTTTGGCAGGAACATTATGGCTTATTTCTTTAACTGCATTATTTACAATTCCCATCGGAGTTTCTACAGCACTTTATTTAGAAGAATTTGCATCTGATAATTTATTTACAAAGCTAATAAAATGAGTGGAATAATTCTTGCAATGTCTAGGGCAGTAGGTGAAACAGCTCCAATTCTTATAATTAGTTCATTAGTATTTATAACAATGGTTCCTAGTGGGCCTTTAGATAGATTTACAATATTGCCCTTACAAATATATACTTGGGCTGCTTTTCCTAAAGATGACTTTAGAGCTATAGCTTCTACTGGAATTATTGTCTTGTTATTTATACTTATAACTATGAATTCAATAGCAGTTTTAATTAGAATGAGAACTCAAAAATAATTTTGTTATAGCTGATATAATTTATAATCATGGCAAATACATATTGGCTTGTAAATTTATCTTCGGAAAATTATAAGATACTGAAAAAAAGATCTTTTGATATATTAGGATTCTCTAAAAAAGATAATAAATTGACAAATAAGATTGATATCAATGATAATGTTATTTTTTATGTATCCGACTTCAGATCTTTTGTGGGACAAGCTAGAGTAAATTCAAAAAAATTTCATGAAACAAAGCAAATATGGGATAAAAATTCTGATGAAAATTTACCCTATAGAGTTAAGCTAAATAACCCCAAAATTTTGGATGAAAATAATTTTGTTAGTGCATATCATGTTGCACCTTCTTTAAACTATATAAAGAAATGGGCACCAGAAAATTGGTATTTGGCATTATTATCTCCAGTGCATGTTATATCACAAAATGATTATTCAATAATTTCATCAAATCTAGACAGTGTAAATCAAAAAACAAAAATTATAAGAAAGAATAAATCTAGAAGAAATAAAAAAAAGAAAAAAGTTTAAATCCCTAGTATTTTTTTAGCGTTTTTGTTGAGTTCATCGGTAATCTTTGATTTATTTACATCAAAGATTTCAGAAAGTTTATTTACTATTAGAATCAGATCTTTTGGCTCTGTCCATCGCATTCTATTTTTCTTAAAATATTGAGGATACGAATCTGTCTCAATTACTAATTTCTCAAGTGGCAGTTTAGATATTACCTCAGCTAAAATCTCATCTCTTAGAAAAGGCTTAGCTATAGATATATAACAATTGTTATCTAAAAGTTTTTTAGCATATTCATAATTTCCTACAAAATAATGTGCTACAGATTTTATATCCTTAATATTTTCTGAAGTAATCAAATCTATTGCTTCTTTTTCTGCATTTCTTACATGAAATGCAATTGGAAGATTTGATTTTCTAGCTATGTTTATTTGATTCGAAAAGAATTCTTTTTGTAATTTTATATCTGGTGAATCAGGCTGCATATCTAAACCAATTTCACTTATCATTATTGTTTTTTCATTCTTAGTAAATTCTTCAAGAATATTCAAATAACCTTTAGTATCTTCATCAAGTATATTTTGTGGATGTATTCCAACTGCTGAGTATATAAGATCATATTTTTTAGAAAGATTTATAGTTTTTTTTGAGTCTGAGATAGTTGTACCTGCAGCAATAATTAATTCAATATTAGATTTTTTAGAGTTATTTACTAATAACTCAAGATCCTCATCACTAAATTGCTGAACATGAGTATGAATATCAATAAACATTTTAGTTTTTTCTAACTTTCGGTGAAATAATTATCAGAATACTAGCTACTAGTGCTAATATTCCAAAAAGAGGAAATGTCATTTGATACGAACCTGATAAATCATAAATTAATCCAGCAGATATCCCTCCAATTGCTTGTCCTGCGCTTACGAAAGGCTCTGTATATCCCCTAATTGCTCCTATATTATCCTTTCCAAAAATATCTGCAAGAAGGACTGGAGGAATAACCAATAATCCACCAAGTGCCATTCCAAACAAGAAAGCTACAATGTAAGCAGATAATACAGATGAAACAAATAAAAATAAAATTGCACTTATTCCTAACCATAATGAACCGAAAAAATATACAGTTTTCGAGCTAAATTTATCAGTTGCCCAACCTGTTATTACACTTCCAAATCCAGTTCCTAAAGCCATTATTGTCAATGCAGAAGCTGCTATTAAAGGATTCAGTCCCTTATCTATAAGGTAAGCAGCTTGATGTATATTTACTCCAGTATGAATAAAATAAGTTAAGAATCCAACTATAGATAAAAGCCAAAACGCTTTTGAATTAAATGCTCCTTTTAACGAAATAGAACTTTCATTTCTATCCGAAGTTTTTTGTGTGTTTTGAGATAAATATTTACCTTCTTTTATATTTAATTTTTTAGGATCATCAATCATCGTAAAAAATACTAATGGGAAAGAAATTATCCAAACACTTACACCTATCCATAGCCAACTTAATCTCCAGGAATCTAAATTATTACCATCGAGGTCCATTATTAATTGAGCAAAGAGTGGAAATAAACCCATTCCTAGAGAATGAAGAAGACCTAAAATACCAGTAGCTTTACCTCTATTATTTACAAACCATTTTGTAACAACGGTTGAAGCTCCTATTTGTATAGGTGAACTAAAAATTATTCTTCCAATAGCAAATAAAATATAAAATGTTATTGGTGAGAAAGTTCTACTAATTAATAAAGTGGTTAAGCCTAATAAAAGAACAGAACTAAAAAGTATTTTTTTTGAACCATATTTTTGTATCAGATATCCTGATAAAGGGGAAATAAAAACAGATAAAATCCCTGCTAAAGAAGAAGCTCCAACTATTAATGTTCTAGACCATCCTAAATCCTCACTCATAGGATAAACAAAAACTGCAATAGTCAAAGTTGCAGCTGCATTTCTAACAAACATTGTTGATCCAGACCCAGCAACTATGATCCATCCATAGTAAAAAGGGATCTTTTTTTGGATAAATTTGCCTATTTGATTCATTCTATCTATTTATTTATTCTGATAATAGAATGTAACATTAAATTATAAAAATCGATTGTATTTGGGGGAGTTATATTGTCTTTAAACTTTAATAATAAAAATTATCAAAATGAACTAAATTTGCTTGAGGGTAAAAAGAAATATTACGATATAAAATCTTTAGCTAGTGCAAATAAAGTAGATTTAAATAAAATCCCGTTTTCAATAAGAATATTGATTGAAAATGTTTTAAGATCTTATGATAAAAATATATCTAACGAAACTCAATTAGAACAAGTTCTTAAGTGGAATAAGGATACTGTTCCTGATAAAGAATTTCCATATATGCCCGGCAGAGTTGTATTACAAGATTTTACAGGTGTTCCTGTTGTAGTTGATTTAGCTGCGATGAGAGATGCTGTATCTGATCTTGATATTGAACCTTCAATAATTAATCCTATAGTTAGATCTGACTTGGTCATTGATCATTCTGTTCAGGTTGATTCTTTTGCGAAAAATGATTCCTTAAATATGAATATTTCAAGAGAATTTGAAAGAAATCAAGAAAGATATAAATTATTAAAGTGGGCTCAAAACGCCTTTTCTAACTTTTTAGTTGTTCCTCCAGGTACTGGAATTGTGCATCAGGTTAATTTAGAAAATCTTGCTGAAGTTATATTAGCATCAAATGATGATGATAATATTTATCCTGATACATGTGTAGGAACTGATTCTCATACAACTATGATAAATGCTGTAGGTGTTTTAGGATGGGGAGTTGGAGGAATTGAAGCCGAAGCTGTGATGTTAGGGCAACCTTATTATATGCAAGTGCCAGAAGTTGTGGGAGTTAAATTATTTGGGGATATTAATGAAGGAACTACTGCTACAGATATTGTTTTAGCTATAGTAGAAAAATTGAGAGAAGTTGGAGTTGTAGAAAAATTTGTGGAATTTTTTGGTCCTGGCTTAAGTCAATTATCATTAACCGATAGAGCTACAATTTCTAATATGGCCCCAGAGTATGGAGCTACCTGTGGATTTTTCCCAGTAGATGATAGAACTATTGATTATCTAATGATGACAGGAAGAGATGAAAAAATTATTGATCGTGTAGTAAATTACACTCAATCAAATGGATTATTTTATGACGGAGTAGATCCGGAATTTTCATTAGTAGTAGATTTCGATTTGTCATCTGTTGAAAGCTCGCTCGCTGGTCCCAAAAGACCTCAGGATCGATTACTATTATCAGACGTAAAAGAAAATTTTTATAAGAACTTTGATTTATCTGAAAATCAGATAAATAATGATAAATTAGATAATGCTTCAGTTGTTATTGCTGCTATAACAAGTTGTACAAATACTTCGAATCCTAATGTGATGGTAGGAGCTGGATTAATTGCTAGAAATGCTTTTGAAAAAGGTATGTTCCCAAAAGAATGGGTTAAGACTTCACTTGCTCCTGGTTCAAAGGTAGTTAGTAAATATTTAGAAGCATCTGGGTTGAATAAATATTTAGATCAAATTGGATTTCAAACAGTTGGTTATGGATGCACTACGTGTATTGGTAATTCGGGTCCCTTACCATCTGAAATAGCTCAAAAAGTTGATGATGAAGAACTTTCAGTTTCAGCAGTACTATCAGGTAATAGAAACTTTGAAGGAAGGGTACATCCTCAAGTAAAGGCGAATTATCTAGCT
>RQOS01000015.1 GCA_008373205.1 SAR202 cluster bacterium | reverse complement strand
TAGATGTCTATTTTTTCTCTACTTTGGACGGGAGTTCGAATCTCCCCGCCTCCACAATACAAACTAAATTCTATCTGGAAAGTCAGTTATAATTCCATCAACTTTTAATCTTTTCATAAGAACAATATCTTCATTTTTATTGACGGTCCAAGTATAGATTTTAAATCCATTGTCCTTAATTTTTTTTACACTATTTCTATCAAGTAGTGTATAATTAGGATGTATAGCTTGAGCATTGATTTTTCTACCAAATTCGATAGCATCATTTATATCTATAGATTTGTCTACCAATACACCAACTGAAATATTATCATTAATTGATCTAAATACTTCAAGTTCTTCCCAATTAAAACTTGAAACAATGAAATCTTCTATTTTCCAATTGGTTTTTTCAAGATACTTCATAATAATTGTTGATGTCATTTGAGATGTATTAGAACCTTTTAGTTCTATGTTTACAAATAGAGGAGTTTTAATACTATCTAACACACTTGTAAGTGTAGGAATTTTATATTTCCCTTCTACTAAAAAGTCTTCAAGATCTTTTAAAGTTTGTTTTTCAATTTCTCCAGATTTTCCAGTTAATTTTTTAAGATTTTTATCGTGGAATAGTACTAATTCACCGCTTTGACATTTAAAAATATCAATTTCTATCCCATCAGCACCTAATTCAATCGCCATATTAATTGATTCTAAGGTATTTTCTGCAATGTGTCCTTTTGCACCTCGGTGACCAATATTTAATGTGCTATGTTTTGAGCATGAATTCATTACTATACAAAATAAAAAAAATACAGAAAAATAAATGAATTTTTTAATTCTGATATATTTATGCATTAGCTTAAGCTATTAATTTCTGATGCTGCTCTCAAACCTGAGAATAAAGCTCCCTGCATCCAACCTCTATCGCTTGATGCATGTTCTCCCGCAAAATGAATTCGACCTTCTTGTTGTGATATGCTTTCGTTTAAGGTTTCGTTTTGAGATGAGGTTGGAGATGCCCAAGCTCCTTTTGACCATTCATCCTGTACCCAAGATTTTGATACTCCAATATCAAAATTACTTGTTGATCCAGGGAATATATTCTCCCATCTGTTTAGTACAGCATTATTACGTTCTTCTATACTCAGTACATCCATATCTTCTGCCGCGGACCATCTTAGATAAGACATAATGATGCCGGTATTACCATCCATATCCCAAGAAGGTTGCCAAATTTCTTCAGGAAGATCAGTATTTCCCCAACCATTCAATGAATCGTTTTCCCAAAATCTATTTTTATATTGAATATAAATTCTAGTGGCTGGAGCATATCTAAATCCTCCATTCATTGCTGACTGTTTTTCTGCAGATAATTCGGGTGTAAAATTTATTTTATTTAAAACTGTTAGCGGTACAGTACACAAAACTCTATCCCCCTGAAATTGATTACCGTTTGAATTCACAACAATATTATCGTTATTTTGTGTAATTGAAGTAACAGGGTTATTTAAGTATATTTTATTCGATAATTCATTTGAATTCGCAAATGCGTTAGTTAGTCTATCAGAGCCACCTCTTATTTTAAGATAATTTTTTCTAAGAGTAGATCCATAAGATGTATTTAGATATGTAGTGTTATCTATTATCGTTTTAGCTCCATTTGAAACATTAACATAATTTCCTGTAGTTGCATAAAAAGGGTCTAGCTCAAGATTAAAATGATTTGCATAATCAATAGTTAAATTATGGCTTGGTTTAATTCTTGCAGCACCTCCCTCAACATAGTGGTTATTTAAAAAGGGAGATCTTATTGTAAGAACTCTTCCACCAATTCTATCTCTAGCTTCAAGTATTGTTATATCGTGTCCGGCTAAAGACAGTTCGTATCCAGCTACTAGACCTGATATTCCTGCACCAATAATAATTATTTTTTTATGATTTTCATTACCATCCATTCCACCAGGAGTATCAGGTAATTCTTCGTTTGTTGACATTTCATTATCTGCGCAGGAAATAATATATGAAGCTCCCATAGATAGTATAATACTTCTTCTAATAAACTCGCGTCTAGTAATGTCAGACATTATTACATTCTTTCAGGAGCACTGATCCCAAGAATTGATAAGCCATTTATTAAAATGATTTTAGTTGCTTCACAAAGTTTCTTTCTAGCCATAGAAAGGTCAAGATTTTGAGGATCAATTACTTTATGGTTACCATAAAACTTATGATACGCAGCTGCAACTTCTTCCAAATAAGTTGCAAGTTTTCTTGGTTCCAAAACCTTTAAAACTTCTTCCATTTTGTTTGGGAATTCTGAAAGTAGTTTAGCTAATGCAATTTCATCTTTTTCTTTCAAAAGACTAAGATTGATTTTTACTTTTTCTGTAATTTCTTTGTCATATCGTTTAAGAAGGTTGGATATTCTAGCATTAGCATATTGAAGATAGTATACTGGATTTTTTTCCGATTCATCTTTTGCCAAATCTAAATCAAAGTCAAGGTGACTGTTTGCTCCTCGCATGATAAAAAAATATCTAATAATATCTGAGCTTAATTGATCATTTAATTCATCAAGAGTTATAAAATTTGCTTTCCTTGTTGACATTTTTACTATTTCTCCACCTTTTTTAATAGTAACAAACTGATGAATTACAACTTTTATATGATCTGTTTTTTTATCTAGACATTTAAGACCTAATATAACATCAGGGTATGTATCTATATGATCAGCTCCAAATATATCAACTATTAAATCAAAACCTCTATCAACTTTATCCGCATGATATGCTATATCAGGCAACCTATATGTTGGTTCACCAGAGCTTTTAACCAAAACTTTATCTTCTTCTTTTCCAAGACTTGACGTTTTAAACCATACAGCTCCGTCTTTTTCATACGACAGCTCTTTATCTTTTAATTCTTTTAGAACGTTATCGATGGCACCATTTTCATAAAAGGAACCTTCTTTTGTAAAAATATCAAATTTTATCCCAATACTATCTAAAGTATTTTTAATGTTTGAAAAAATTTCTTTTTCAGTAAAATCTCTAAATATTTTATTATCACTTTTTAAATTTTTACCGTACTTATCAATAATTTTTAAAGCAATATCATCTAAATACTTTCCAACATATCCATTTTCAGGAGTTGATACCTTTAATCCAATTTGTTGTGCATATTTTGCATAGCAAGATTCAGCAAGTACTCGCATTTGTTTTCCAGCGTCGTTGTAATAGTATTCCCTGCTAACATCGTATCCATTCCATGTTAAAATATTTGAAACCATATCACCCAGAATGGCTTGTCTACCATGTCCAACAGTTAGCGGCCCTGTTGGATTACAGCTAACAAATTCAACATTTGCAGACTTATTTTGTTTTTTCTTTTTTCCAAAATTTTCTTTTTCTTCATTAATTTTATTTACCATTTGATGATAGTGATTATCTGCTATATGAAAATTAACAAATCCAGGATGGGATGCACTTAGAGTAAAAGTATCACTAAATGGGTTGTTATGATCAACAATACTCTCTGCAATAGATATAGGAGATTGTTTTAGTTGTTTTGTTAATTTTAAAGCAATATTTGATGAATAATCTCCAAATCCATCTTGATTATTCGTACTAATGTTCCAATCTTCAAATTTTATAGCATTTTCATCCAAATAGTTTTGAATAAAATCATTCATGAGACTTTTAAGTTTCATATTTTTACCACCTTAGCATCAAACCAAATTCTTTCTAAATCATAATATGATCGCATTTCTTCAAAAAAAATATGTACTACAATATCTACGTAATCTAAAATAATCCATGTACCGTTTTCATATCCCTCTGTTTTCCAAGGATTTTCAGAAACATTGTCTTTGATATTATCTGCAATAGCTTTTACTTGAATTAAATTTGAAGCTGAGCAAACAACAAAATACTCTGAAAGGGAGGTAATATTTGAAACGTCCATTGCAACAATATTTTCAGCTTTTTTGTCATCTGCTAAAGAAACAATTTTTTTTAATAGTGCTTTTGAAGTCATTGATTCAAGTTAAGAAACTCTTGATAGTCTTTACCAATAATAATTTGAATATCTTCATTTGGATTGAGTGTTGCATCAAATTCAACATTACCGGAATTAATGTTGGTGCCTAAAATGGTTAATAAATTTTCAATATTAGGATTATCCTTACTTAAAATAACAATCATTGTCATCTCGTAATTAAAATTATCAGCATTTTCAATCCTTGTTACTTGAAGACCATACCGATTTGTTAAGATATTCCCATACGAATTTCCAACACCACTTATTCCACAACCATTTAATACTGCTATTCTTAAGGTTTGATTAGAATAGTTTTCAAACAATTTTATTTTATTTGTATTCTCTGATAAATTATTTTTTGAATTTACATTAATTGTGGGGCTCTCTTGATTGATGTATAAATTAAATGACCAAGCAAACCCTAAAATCACCAAGATCAAAGAACTTATAACTATGTTTAAAAAGTAATTCAAGATTCAAGCTCTTCCAGTTGACCAGCAGTATTTATCCCTAACACTTCATCTGAATTTGCAATTTTAATAGCCTTTATTTTCATATTAGATTGTTGTGCTAATCCAATTGCATCAGTGAGATAGTATTCTTTGGAAGCATTATTTGCATTAATGCTGTTTAAAATTTCAAACACTTTTGGAATTTTAAAAATATATATGCCAGGATTCCATTCCTTAATTTTTTTTTCGATCTCATTACAGTCTTTTTCTTCAACTATCTTTAATAATCTGCCATTTTTATCTCTTATAATTCGACCATATCCAGTAGGGTTGTCAATCTCTGCAGTAATTAAAGTTAAATCACGATTATTTTTAACATGATCATCAATAATTGGTTTAAGTGTTGACGCTTTGATATTCGGAACATCACCGTATAAAATTAATATATGACCTTTTTTATCTTTTAAGAATTCTTCTGTTTGTAAAACAGCATGTCCAGTACCAAGTTGCTCTATTTGAGTGACATTTTTGAGGTTAATCCTATTTTTTGTATGTGAGATAACATTTCCTTTTTTAAATCCTACTACTAGAATTATTTCTCTTGGGTTTAGAAGTTCACTTTCATCAAGCACATAATCTAAAAGGGGTTTACCGTTCAATTTGTGTAATACTTTAGGTAAATCAGAGTTCATTCTGGTACCTTTTCCAGCTGCTAAAATAACAATTCTTAATTCTTTATTCATTTATTTCCTCACCTAAAAAAGGTATGTTTCTTTTTCTTATAATTCCACCACCAATACATACACCATTACTGTCATAAAATACAATCGATTGGCCAGCAGTAATTGCCTTAATTTTATTTTCAAATTTAACATAACATTTACCATCATTTAATGATAAAATTTTGCATGTATGATCCTCATCTCTATATCTGACCTTTGCATTGCATTCTAATGGTATATTTTTTTCAATATTAATTCCCCAAAACATATTATCAGCTAACAATTCATCAGAAAAAAGAGCTGGATGTTCTGCCCCTTGACCAACATAAACAATATTTCTATTTATATCTTTTTTAATTACGTACCATGGCTGGTCAAAAGCAGAATTACGTGCTCCAATTCCCAATCCTTTTCTCTGCCCAACAGTAAAATACATATGCCCGGTATGTGTACCTAATTTTTCTCCATCAATGGATAAAATAATTCCTTTTTTTGACTTCAGGTATTTACCAACAAATTCATTATATTTTCTATCTCCTATAAAACAAATCCCAGTACTATCTTTTTTTTGAGCATTAATTAATTTATAATCTTCAGCAATTTTCCTTACTTCGCTTTTTAATAAATCACCCAATGGAAATTCTATATTTTCTAATAAATTACTATTCAATTGATATAAAAAATATGATTGGTCTTTTGAAATATCTGATGCTTTACCTATACAAAACTTATTTTTTTTCTCAATGATTTTTGCATAATGGCCAGATGCAATTTTTCTTGCACCAATCTCTTTAGCATGTTTTTGAAATACATCAAATTTAATTTCACGATTGCATAGCACATCAGGATTAGGTGTTACACCAATTTCATGATCTTTTAAGAATTGATTGAAAACACGTTCTTTATATTCTTTGGTATAATTTATTTTTTTCAATGCTATATTTAATTTATTACAAATACTTAATGCATCTGCATAATCGTCTTCAGCATTACAAATTGCATTTTTATCATCCCAATTTTTCATAAAAACGCCGTGAACTTCGTAGCCTTGAGATTGCAACAATATAGCAGCGACTGAGCTGTCAACTCCACCACTTATTCCAAGAACTATTTTTTCTTTCTTCATTTTGATTACATAACTATCTTAATAAAAAAAATTATGAGTTCAAATCAATCACATAAATCAATTGTTTTTGGTTCAATTAGTATTGATAAGATTGTTAATAGGCACGGTTCATATTCTGATGTTCTTGGAGGTTCTGCTGCGTATGCACTTCTCGCCAATAAGCAAAATACATGCGAATTAGTTGGAGTTGTTGGTGATGATTTCCAAGATTATCACTTTGATTTACTTTCTAATCATTCTATATCCACAAATTCATTAACAAAATTAGATGGAAATACTTTTTGCTGGGGCGGAGAGTATCAACATGATTTTTCATCT
>RQOS01000014.1 GCA_008373205.1 SAR202 cluster bacterium | reverse complement strand
CATCTTTGTCTTCATCGTGATCATGTCCTTCATGGTCATCTTTGTCTTCATCGTGGTCATCATGTCCTTCGTGGTCATCATGTCCTTCGTGGTCATCATGTCCTTCGTGACCCTCTTCTGAAAATTCAATTGGATCTATGCTAGGACCAATTTCAATTAATATATCTTCAGAACTTACTGAATTCTCTAATAGCTCAACTAGATTTGCAGATTCATATTTTAATCCAACATAAAATACTAAGTCTGCATCAGCAATCTTTTTAGCATCTTGAGGTGAAGCCTCAAAACTATGCGGATCTGCTGAGTAAGGCATTAAGATATTCAGATCAATATTATCATTTCCGACCTGTCTAACATATTCAGCAATCATTGGTGTGGTTGCCAATACATTAATTTTTTCTACAATTTCTTTTTCTACTGCAATTTCAGTTGTATTGTCTTCTGGAGCAACAATCTCCGTTACATTTTCTTCAGCGCTTTCACATGCAAAAACAAGTAGCGAAAAGCTAATTAAAGCAAATGTAGCAAACTTCTTAAAAAACATTTAATTCCTCTTTCATTTTTTGATACTACATATCATGAATTAATTGATACCAATATATTATACACCTATTTTATTTAATTATAAAGAGAGATTTAAATGATATGCAGTATCATTTAAATCTCTAAAACACGGAATAATAAGCTTGAGATCTTATTTATTGTGTATTATTAAATGATACATAGTATCAACTTTAATTCTGTTTCTTGCTACTCTTTATAAAGGTATGGACTATTGAATTTGAAGTAAATAGTAAAGTAAGATTTACGGTTATTATTTAGTAGTAACCTCTATATTCATATTTTTCACTGTTGTAAATGAACCATATGGTATCTAGGGCTCTAACTTGTCCAGGTCTATTAAGTAACCTTTGTAAAAATCCACCATCAGTATCTTGTTCTGGAAAAGTTATTGTTACAACAGGTGAAATATTAGCATTTGCATGTGAGTTACCATTTGCCACACTTACAATATCTATATCAACTTCTCTCATTCCTTCACAATCAGCAAATCCATATCCAATACCGTTAGTTCCATATTCATAAGGTGTAGTAAAGCTGTTCTCATTAGATTTATATGAGGATTTACTCCAAGTAATATCTTCAGTATCTGTTCCAACTGGACATATGAATACATAGACTTCATCATTTATGTCACCGTCATTGTCAAAGTCTCTTACGGGGTGTCCATCTTCTAGGTTAAATTCATTTGTGTCTCCTATGCTTGGATCGAGTAAAGTCTGAGAAAATGTAGTATAGGCCCAATTATGAATCATTGGAGTCATAGTAGGAGTAGGAGTCATAGTAGGAGTAGGAACTAAAGTAGGAGTAGCAGTTGCTGTAGAATTTGGCTTTGGAGTAGGGGTCATAGTTGGGGTAGGAGTCGGCGTAGGAGTCATAGTAGGAGTTGCAGTAGGAGTAGGGGTACTAGTAGGAGTCGGCGTAGGAGTCATAGTTGGAGTGGGAGTCATAGTTGGGGTAGGAGTCGGCGTAGGAATTATAATATCGCAAGAAACTCTACCTGACCAACACATGGGGCCTAAGGCTCTTATATCGTTTATGGGGTTATCTTGAATAGTCAGTAAACTTAAGTCTTTAAGTGTAACTATTGGCCTAGCATCTCCTATATTATTATCATCAGCATAAAGGGTATGTAATAAAGGTTTGTCAGATATTGGATAAATATTAGAAATCTTATTTTCAGAAATATCTAAAAATTCTAATGAATTTATGTTTTCAAGTGAAGAAATATCACTAATCATGTTAGAGCCTAAATCAAGATATTCTAAATTAAATAATCCAGATATTGGCTCAATTGATCTGACATTATTTTGATATAAATTTAATCTAGAAATTTTAGTTAAGTTACTTATAGGTGTAAGATTTGCAACTGCACCTTCTAATATCTCTATGCTTGTAAGATTATAAGCATATTCTAAACCTGTTAAATCTGAAATTGGCTCTAATTCTCCTTTAGATAAAATATAGTTCAATCCTTGCATATCTTTTTCGGTTATATTTCCTTCAGATTTATTAATCTCAAATCTAATCAACTGCTCTAAGCTACTATCTGGAATATATACATCAGGTGAAACAGGGGTCGCGGTTGGGGTTGATGTTTTATAAACGTATTCTTCATTATATTTTGAAGAATTGGAAGATCTATCTATTGTTGGTACAATTTTTCTTTCAAAATTTTTATTTTGTGAATTTTCTTGCTTTTTTATTTCAGGAATAATTTCATTAGGTACAGAAATATCTGAAACTCTATCAAGTGGAGTTTGTGTTGGTAAAATATTATTTTCCACAATATTTGTAGATTCTATTTCAGTATCTGAACAACCCAAAATAGTAATTATTGAAAGAATGAAAATATGCTTTTTCATGAGATTATTTTTTTTTAATTATAGGTTCTTTTTTTGGCATGCCATTTCTTCTTGGGTACTTTTTTGGAGTTTTAAAGTCTTTTTTCCAAATAACGAAGTTATCATTTTCAATATAAATAGGTTCTTCTATTAGAACAATTTCAGCTTTCTTAACTCCCATTACATTAGTTATAAATTTAGACTGATTTAGCTCAGCCTCAGGGAAATTCCCTTTAGCAGTTACCACTATTCCATTAACTTTTATTAGTCCAATTGAAAGTTCTGCTAACGTAGGAAGCTTCGCCAATGCTCTTGTAAGCACAATATCATATTTTTCCCTATCTTCAGATATTCCTAATGATTCTGCTCTAGTGCACTCAACAGATATTTTGCATAATTCCATTTTATTTATTATTTCTTCTATAAAATCACATTTTTTATTTGAAGAATCTACAAGTTTTAAACTTAAATTAGGATAAAGAAACTTTATAGGCAAAGAAGGGATCCCTGCTCCTGTTCCTAAATCTAAAAACTCAAGATTTTTTTCAATATACTTTTTATCTTTTTTATAATTACATATAGCTTTGACATATCTATAAGATCTAATAATTAAAAAT
The DNA here is from genome assembly GCA_008373205.1 of SAR202 cluster bacterium. GTDB lineage: Bacteria > Chloroflexota > Dehalococcoidia > Lucifugimonadales > Lucifugimonadaceae > TMED-70. The sequence goes on along the minus strand of RQOS01000014.1, from coordinate 23,737 downwards.
GACTCAATATCTTCTAAAGATTTATAACCAGTCAGATTAAATTTTTTTGAATTTTCTAGAATTTGAGCACAAAAAAAATCTAATTTATCCTCTAAATCTTTAGAAAAATCAATATCTAATTCAAGTAAACTTTTTTTTAGTATTTCCAATATATCTTTCGTATAATATAACTAGAGTTAATTATAATATGTTCATTTATAAAACGTTATGAAAATATGTGTTTGCATCAAGGAAGTGCCAGATTCAGATGTTCCTTCAAATAAATTAAAAATTGATCACGATAACTTAAGAGTTTTACCTTCAGAAAAAGTACCTAGTATAGTGAACGGTTTTGATTTAAATGCAGTTGAATTAGCTTTAAGGTTTTCAGAAAATTTTGATAATTCTACTGTATCAATAATATCTGTTGGGCATAATTTAACAAGTGATGTTATAAAAAAACCTATCGCTATGGGAGCTGATGAAATAATTACTTGTGATGAAGAAAAAGTAAAAAATATAGATATAAACGCTACAGCAAATATTATTTCTAAATTGATTGAAAAAACTGGTCCTTATGACGTAATTTTTTCAGGAAGACATGCTTCGGATTTTGATATGGCAACTGTGCCATTTGCACTTTCAGAAATTTTATCAATTCCAATAGTAAATATTGTTAGAAATATAAAATTTGAAGACGATAATCTTATTTTAGAGAGAGTAATAACTGATGGTTATCAGATAATTGAAGCTAAACTACCATTAATTATTACTGCAGGAAATCAAGTAGGAGATCCTAGGTACCCCACTCTAAAAGGAATAATGGGTGCATCTAAAAAAGAAATAAAAAACTTTACTTTGGAAGATTTGGACATAAGTGAGGATGAACTTTACTCAAAAATTAATCTTGAAGAAATTTATTTTCCTATAAATGAAAATAAAGTTGAAATAATTAATGGTAAAGACAGCAGAGAGAAAGCATCAATATTAATTTCTAAGCTGAGAGAAGAGGGGATTATATAGAATGAAAATTTTGTGTGTAACTTTTAATGATTCAGAAGTTTTTGATGACTCATGTCTAGAAATTTTTTCATTTATTGAAAATTTTAACAAAGAAGCCCAAATTACCAGCTTAAATTTTGGTGGAGATAAAAATCAAATATCCAAGTTACCAAGCGATGAAAATTTTTATGTTGATTCGAACCTTGAATCAGTAAATCCTACTCAAATTTTAGATACATTAGATAATTTTTTGGACAATAATGATTTTGATTATATTTTGTTCCAAAAAGATGATTTGTCTAACTATGTTGCTCCATCAATATCTTTTAGAAAAAACTACCCTTATTTACCTGACATTAAAGCAGTAAGAGTTGAAGAAAATGGAAATTTAAAGTTTATTCGCCCTATTCATGGAGAAGCTGCTGAGGGTGTATATTCTATTTCTAAGTCAAAAAGTCTTGTTTTGAAGATAAGAAAAAGCTCATTTGAAAAAAAAGCTTTAATTGAGAAAAGTAGGGACGTTAAAGAACTTCTTATTTCGGAGCCAAATAGTAAATCTTTCAAAATAGTTGAAACAAATAAATCAAAACCTGAAGGGATCCAACTCGATGAAGCTGATATTGTAGTTTCTGGTGGAAGAGGATTGGGAGGTAAAGAAGGCTTTGATGGTATAAGAGAACTTGCAGGGATTCTAAATGGTGCAGTGGGTGCTTCTAGGGCTGCTGTAGAGTCTGAATGGATAGAGCCTGGTAATTTAGTTGGCCTGACGGGTAAATGGATTAGTCCTACTCTATATATGACTTTTGGAATTTCAGGAGCAAGCCAACATTTAGCAGGATGCTCAAATTCAAAAAATATTGTTTCTGTGAATACTGATCCTGATGCTTCAATTTTTAATCATTCTAGATTTGGAGTTGTTGCTGATTGTAATGAATTTATTAAAGAAATAATAGAAGAACTAAAAAATTCAAATTAGTAGTTTGAAAAATATTTTTATAATTCTGTTTTGTTCAATATTATTACTTTTTACAAATGATCGTTCAACTCTTTCATATATTGACCGCATTACGTCTGGAGTAGAGTTTGATATTGTTGGATGGGAGCTTAAGAATTTACCAAAAAAATATCTTAATATTTTTAAGAGTATTGATTTAGATGAGAATACTGTAAGAAGTTCTTTGAAAAATGAAAATAATAAAATCGATGATATTGAAATAGAGATATTTTTAGAGAATGAAATATCGAAAAAAATTAAAGATAGATTAGAAAAGAGAATTTTATTTCCTCCATTAGATTTTGTTTTTCAAAAAACACCTAAAGTTCTGATTATTTCCCCTAGGGATAGAATTTATCAGCAATTTGCAATGCTAATAACACCAGATATTAATTTAGAAAGAATCTTAGAAATTGAAACTGAAATTTATGAACAAAATTTATCAGCAATAATTGTTAATACTGGCGGATTTGCAGCTTATCCAAGTTTAATCAAAAAAAAATCTAATTATGATTACTTAGTTTCAACTATTGCTCATGAATGGTTACATCAATATCTATTTTTCTCTCCTCTTGGTCAAGCTTATTTTGAAGGAGGTGAAATGATTGCCTTAAATGAATCTTTGGCAGATATATTTGGAGAAGAAATTTCTGAAACTTTTGAAGAAAATATATTTTATCCTGACGATTTTTATAATAATTTCATGAGGGAAACTAGATTGGAAACAGATAGATTATTAATGAATAATCAAATAGAAGAAGCAGAAAGATATATGAATTTGAAGACTTTAGAAATAAATGAAAATGGTTATAAAATTAGAAAAATTAACCAAGCTTATTTTGCTTTTCATGGAAATTACGGTTCTTCTCCTTCTTCGACATCTGATTATGATAAAAACTTAAGGATATTGCGTGGGAAATATGATTCACTTAGTGATTATATTGATGATTTGAAAAAAATTGACTCTATTGAAGATTTCGATAAATTAATTATATTTAAAACCACTGAAAATCATTAAATAATATATAATTAAATTATGGAATTTCTTAAGAAAACATTCGGAATCGCAAAATCATATAGGCCTCCCTCAGGTGGTGGGCGTGAAGAATATGATATTTCTTTTCAAGAATTTATAGATAATCTCAAAAAGAACGTACCCTTCTTGAATAATCTTCCCAGTGGTAATAGGTCCATTATAATTATTGGACTTATAATACTTTTTGTAATTTGGGCTGCTTCTGGAATATACACAGTTGGACCAGATCAACAAGCTGCTACAAGAATGTTTGGAAAATTTCAATCGATTCAAGGCAACGGGCTTCATTGGTGGTGGCCATCTCCAATTGGGCAACGAGACACTGTTGTAGTAACTGCAACTAGGCAATTAGAGTTAGGTTTTAGGTCAGAAGGTCAAGAGATGACTAAACCTGTAACTTATGAATCAATGATGATAACAGGAGATGAAAACCTTGTTGACGTTCAAACTGTTATTCAATATAAAATTATAGATTTAAGAAAATATTTATTTTTTGTAGACGACCCTGGTGAACAAGATAGAAATGTAAATCCTGGTAATCCAGATGGAGTAACTCTTAGAGATATTACTGAAACAGCTTTAAGACAAGTAGTTGGAAAAAGAAATATTGATGATGTACTTACTACCCAAAAAGGTGAAGTGCAAGATGAAGTACTTGTTCTCATGAGAAATCTTTCTCAAAATTATGACACTGGATTAGAAATTATTGCTGTGAGATTACAAAATGTTAATCCTCCTGTACAAGTTCAAGATGCTTTTGACGATGTTACTCGAGCAAGAGAAGAAAGAGACAGGATTATAAACCTAGCTCAAGCATATCAGGAATCTGAAATACCTAAAGCTATTGGTGAGGCTGCAAAGATCACTGAGTCTGCCAACGCATTTAAGCAAGGAAGAATCGCAAGAGCTGAAGGTGAAGCACAAGGTTTTATAAAGCTACTCGAAGCTTATGAAAAATCACCAGATGTTACAAGACAAAGACTTTATCTAGAAATGGTCGAAAGAGTCTTTCCAAATTTTAATAAATATATAATAAATGATTCGAAAATCTTACCGCTTTTGGACATTGAACCTAATTAGTAAACTATGAAAAGATCAACACCCATACTTATAGGACTAGTAATTGTAGCAATAATTGCGCTACAAGCACTTTTTACAGTTGATGAAACGGAAGTAGCGATTGTTACTACTTTAGGTGAATTTAAAGCTTCATATATTGAACCTGGCCTTAAGACTAAAGTTCCTTTTGTTGATTCAGTGACTAAATTTGATAAACGTTTACAGCGTGTTGATGTTCCCCCAGAAACAATTCTAACTAAAGATAAAAAAAGAATTAGAGTTGATGCCTATGCTAGATATAAAATTATAAATCCTCTTATATTTTTCAAAAACTTAACAAATGAAGCAACAGCAGATTCTAGAATAGGAAGTATTGTTGCATCAAGGCTTAGAGAAGAAATTGCTCAGGATACTCAAGATGAAGTAATATCTGGCAAAAGAGAGTCTATAATGGCTGCTGTTACTAATACTTCAAATCTATTTGAAATTTCTGAATCTGAAGCTCTTAGTATGGAAAATGGGTTACAAAATTCAGATTTATCTTTCTTTACAAAAAAAGAAGGTGATGATGCGTTCAATCCAATAAACACTGATGATACAGCTATGCTTCTTTCTAACACTCTAGAGGCAACTACTGAGATCAAATATTTTGTTCCATTACAGGATATTTGGGGAGTAGAAATAATTGATGTAAGAATTAAGCGTGCAGATTTTCCTGATGAAGTAGAAGCATCTATTTTTGAAAGAATGGTAGCTGAGAGATTTAGAAAATCTAGTGCTTTTAGAGCTGAGGGAGAGCAACAAGATAAAGAAATAAGAGCATTTGTAGACCGAGAAGTTGAAATAACTTTAGAAACTGCTAATGGACAAGCAGCAATAACTAGAGGTGAAGGTGAAGCATTGGCTATTGAAGCTTTGGCTGAAGCTCTAAAATCTGACCCAGAATTTTATGGATTTGTTAGATCTTTAGAAGCTTATGAAAAATCATTGGATGGATCAACTATAATATTAGATCCAACAAGTGAGCTATTTAAATATCTAGAAACTTACTCTTCAACATCTAAGTAAATTTAGTCAAAACTAGTATTTTTATTATTTTTTAAATCTTCCCATACTTCATATATCGATGCCATATTTGTTCCCAGTTGTTGACCTGTTGTTCGCTTTCCTCCTGCTGATTCAAGAAAACCATAAACAGTTCCAATAGCATATCCGTCCTTATCAATTATTGGGCCTCCTGAATCGCCTGGATCAGCTGCGGCATCAAATACTATTATTGAGACTTTACTGCCTAATTCATCACCTTTGTAATAAGATGTACCCTTTTCATAGTTTAATGTTGTATCAGCTACCTTAACATAACTTAGGATTCCTGAATGGCTAGAAGGCACTCCTGCATTTCCTGCTGAATATCCTAAGGTGAAAACTTCCTTGCCTATGTCTTTTACGTCAACCTCTCTTGTCTTAATGGGCTCTAATCCATGATCTAGCTTAATAGCAGCTAAATCCCTTTTTCTATCTACCCCAAAAACATTACCTGCAAAACTCGTATAACCGCTACCTTCACTAGACATAGGTATGTGTACTATAACGCTTTTATTTGTACCTACTACATGTTCATTAGTTATGATCCAACCATCCTCAATCACCCAGCCTGTTCCCGTACTATTACCCACTTCAATCATCAAAACCTTTTGTCTATTCTCTTGATATATCTCATATGCAGAGTCTGTATCGGCAAAAGTTTGTGGTGTTGGGATTGGTTGTGGTGTTGCTGTGGGTTGAGGTGTAGGTTGAGGAGCTAACAAAGGAACTAATTCTGGAAGAGCCTCTTCAATAATATACATATCTCCAGAATAAGCTTGTTCTGCTACGACGGCTACTTTTTCTTCAGCTATTTGTTCCACTTTTGCTCTATCAAAAGGAACTAAGGTGGCTGTAGGTTGCGGAGTAGCAGTTGGTTGTGCGGTTGGTTGTGGTTGGGGAGTTGCAGTGCTTATTTTGCTGATATTTTCCATTGAAATCTTAAGAGCCCTAGCATCAATAGTAGCTTCTATATCAACTGGCTCTCCACAAGAAACCACAATTAAAATTACAAATAAAAATCTTTTCATATTTTCATTCTATCTATATCCATGATTATTGCTGAAATTATTGTCCTCATTCGGTGTTCATTTAATTGATCAGATAACAAAAGATTATTCAAAATAGCTAACGAAATATTTTGATCATAAGAAGCTAATCCAACACACGACACTAAACCAGAGTGTCCAAATGTTTCTGAATTACTAATTGAATCATCTATATTTATTATTTTACTATTTATTCTTACTCCTAAACCTAGCCTTGTAAATTTTAGTTCACTATTATGATCATTTCCCTCTTTATGAACTCTGGTGACTTCTTTTTTTATTTTTTTATTTAGCCATTTATCATTATTTATTAATTCGTTGTAAAATTTAGCTAAATCATAACTAGTTGATATACATGTTCCTGAAATCATAGGAATTTTATTAATTAGTAGTAGCTTAAAAATACTTGGAATAGTCTTTAATTCTGAGGATTCATGTCTATATACTTCTTTTGGAAACTTTTTCCCTTCTAAAGTAAAATTTGTACTCTCCAAGCCCAATGGATTTGCAACATATTCATTGAAATTTTCATTAAATGTTTTATTCGTTATTCTTTGAATAATTTCACCTAATATCCACCCATATGTAACTTCATGGTAAGAGATTTTTTCTCCAGGATTAGATTCTGGTTCATAATTTTCTATCCACCTGCAAACTCTATTTAGGTCAATATAATCATGGTCAAGAAGACTTGATGTTATTGAGATCCCAGATGAATGAGTTAGTACATGTTTTATAGTAATATTTTGTTTGTTTTTTTTACCAAACTCTGGCCAAAATTTTGAAATAGGATCGTCAAAATCTATTATTTTTTTCTCATAAAGTTTCCAAAGAACGGAAGCTATAAAAGGTTTACCTGCAGAAAAAATATGAAAGAGATCGCTTTCATTAAGCTTTTCAAAATCTTCAATATACTTATTTTTTTTGAAGACTGAAATTGAAATATCCTTAACCAAACCCTCTTTAGAAAGCTGATTAATAGCTTTTTCAGTGTTTATTGGCATCATTCATTGTTTGTAGGGTATTGTTTGAGGCCCCTCTGGTAAAACGCAAATTGAAGGATTTTTAACTTTAGAAGTTATTTCTTCAATAATTTTTTCAACATTTTCTATTTTTGAAAGATGAGCATCTGATGTGTCTTTTTCATTCAGCTTGGAATAGAGAAATATTTTATTTTTTTCTTGTAATTGAGCTTGTATCTGTAATTGCCATTGATCTGGTTCTAGAGAATCTGTATTTTTTAGATGATCTAAATATTCTTTAGGGTTACTTACAGATTTTAATAACTTTTCATATGGGCTATTGAATGGAATGCCATCAGAACATTGGGAAACAGCTATTATGTATCCACCAGGTTTTGTAATTTGAGAAGCAGCTGAAACCCCTTTTATAGTTTGATATAGATTTTGGTCTAAAGGATAACCTGAATTTGATGTTATGACTAAGTCATATAATTTTTTTGTTTCAATCATTGAATCTTTTCTTACTTCATTGCAAGCAATTTTATGCTCTGTGAATAAATCACCAGAATAAATTCCTGTAATATTATTTTCTCTATTTAATGTCAGATCAATTGAGAAATCTGGCTTTAAAATTCTAGATATTTCGCTTATTTCTTCATGAATGGGATTACCTTCAATAATCCCCCAGGATGATTTTTTATTATTAATTCGATCATAATCATGTAAATTCATTATTGTATCTATTCCAGCTAATCCTGGAGCAACCATTTTAGGACCTCCTGAAAAACCTGCAAAAAAATGAGGTTCAACGAATCCAGTTGTAATCTTCAGGTCACACGAAATCCACTCTTTATTCAGAATCACGGGAGTTTTTTTAGAGGTATTACCTAAATTTTCAAGTTCAGATGAAATTTCTGAGTTATGAATTACTATAGTAGTATTAGATATAACTTCTGCATCAAAAATTTCTTTTATTTCCTCTTCTGTTGTTGCTCTATGACTTCCCGTTGCTATAAAAATCAGGAGGTCATTTTTTTTAATCCCTTCAAAAATTTTCAATAAAGATAATATAATTTCATTTCTTGGTTGCGCTCTTGTATGATCACAAACAGACACTCCGACTTTCATTCCTTTTTTGTAAAGAGATCTTAATGGAATTGAATTAATTGGATTTTCAACAGAGTTTATAATTTGATCTTTTGGATTACTTAACCTTTTTTTATGATTAGGTAGCAATATATCTGAATTATCTGGGATATCAAAAAATACTCCTTCTTTTCCATAATCCATCTTAATTTTCATTTTTTCTCCGATTTATTATTATTCCTACATTATCTGATATTTTTAAGGCTTCGGGTTTATTAATTTTCACTTTAACTTCAAAAACCTTCTCATTTGTCAAACATAGTAGTGCAATTTCTTTTCCCATTGTTTCTATCAATTCAAATTTATTATCTTCAACCAATTTTTTTACAGAATAACTTATAGCTTTATAGTCAACTGTTTCATCAATTTTGTCCTTATTATTATTTTTAATTTTTTCAATAAAAAGACTTAGGTCAATAATGATTGGTTGCTTTGTATTCTTCTCCCAATTATGAATACCAATAGTTGCATAGAATTTTAATCCCTCTATAAAAATTTCGTCATAATTACTCATGATTAATAGATGTGCCTTCCTCCATCTAAATAAATCTTTTCTCCAGTTATAAAATCATTTTGTAATAGCATATTAATACAACTGTTAATTTCTGACATCTGAGCTGTTCTTCCCATAGGGCCAAGATTAATTTTTTGAGGAATACGATTAGGTTCATCAGCTGGTGGCAACATTGCCCCAAATGCAATTTCATTTACTTGAAAATTTGGAGCCATAGAAACAGCTAAAGATTTTGTTAGACCTGCAATTGCTGATTTTGAAGCACCATAAGAAAAGCGATTTTCTCTTGCAGTTTTCCAGTCACTAATATTAATTATTTTGCCAGAATTAATTTTTTTATTTTTATGTATTTTTTGAGATAGTAAAAATGGAGATATCACATTTACAAAATAATCTTCTAGTATTTCTTCGGTAGTGGTACTTTCCAAGTTATTCTTTCTAAATGTTGATGCATTATTTATTAATATACTAATAGGCCCTAATTCTTCGGTTACTTTATCATAAAGAGCTAAAGTTTCCGATTCAACCGAAAGGTCTGCTTTGAAGATTCTTGAATTTACTTTGGATTTTTTTACCTCACTTAAAGTCTCCATTGCTTTTGCTTCAGATTTATTATAGTGAATTGCTATGTTAACTCCTATCTTAGATAAATATATTGCTATTTCTCTACCAATTCTGTTTGCAGAACCTGTAATCAGAGCATTTTTATCTTTAATATTCAAAATGAAAGCCTTATCTTTTTATCTGATTAAATCTAAGAATTCATTCCTAGTTGAACTGTCAGACTTAAAACTACCAAATAGGGAGCTTGTAACCATATTTGTACCAGGCATTTTTACACCCCTCATACTTGAGCACATATGTTGAGCAGTTACTACAACACCTGCTCCTAAGGCATTAGTTTTTTTATATATAGCTTCACCTATTTGTTCTGTAAGTCTTTCTTGGACCTGTAATCTTCTCGCAAACATTAGAGCTATTCTAGGCAATTTAGATAGTCCTATGATTTTATCCTTAGGTAGATATCCTATATGGATTGTGCCAAAAAAGGGTAAAAGGTGATGTTCACATAAAGAGTAAAAGCTAATATTTTTTACAGTTACAATTTGATCATACTCTACATCAAATAAAGCATTATTTATTAATGAATCTATGTCCGTGTTATAACCTTCAAGAAGTTCTTCGTATGCCTTTGCAACTCTCGTAGGAGTTTTCATAGTTCCATTTTTGTCTATTTTATCTCCCAAACTATCTAAAATTGCTTTTATAGAACTTTCTATTATATCTTTATCAATATCTGAAATGTTAACCTCCTGCAATAGATGGCAAAAAATGCACTTCTGTATCAGGTTCTAGTTCTTGTAATAGCCCTTTTCTGGTTGCAGAGAACCCACAAATAGCTGCAAGCCCAGGCTTTATTCTCTCTTCTTCAACAAGATGTTCTTTTGTTCCAGGGAACATTTGTTCAAGATTATCTATGACTTCTCTCAATGTTTTTCCCTGAACATCTATGAAATCCTCATTGTTAGTAACTTTTTTTAATTGATAGGGTAAAAAAACTTTGGCCAAATTATAAAACCTCTAATATCTTTCTTGGATTCATTGGAGTCTCAAACAATCTTTCTCCAGTAGCATCTTTTATAGCATTTCCTACAGCAGCTAATGGTGGAACTATTGGAACTTCACCCACTCCTCTAACTCCAAATGGGTGTAAAGGATTTGGAACTTCAACCAGTATTACATCTATATTTGGCATATCTAAAGCAGTTGGCATTCTATAGTCAAGAAAACTTGTGTTTGCCATACTTCCATCATTTTCTATGTAGTATTCTTCATTTAGTGCCCAACCAATTCCTTGAACTGCACCACCCTTAATTTGTCCTTCAACATAAGCAGGATAAATTGCCTTTCCAACGTCCTGAATAGCTGTATAATTTACTACATCTGTTTTTCCTGTTTGAGGATCAATCTCTATATCACATATTCCTACCCCAAATCCATTTCCAGCAACGGATAAATTAACAGAAGCAGTTGATGTTACAGGTCCGCCTGTTGGGTTTATTTTTGATGCTAATTCAGGAATTCCTATTTTTCTTTTTGAGTCTTTAGAAATAAAAATTCCATCTTCAAAGATAATTTCTGATCCTGGCTCTTCCCAAAGAATAGAAACTCTTTTCTTCATTTCATCAATTAATTTTTTAGCTGCTTCCCATCCAGCATATCCTGTTGCATAGGTAGTTCTAGATCCTCCTGTAGTTTGAGTGAACCCAATTGTATCCGTATCAGGAATTGAAGGATGTACACTTTCTGCGGAGATCCCTAGAGTTTCAGCAACTTGCATAGATATTGAAGTTCTTGATCCTCCAATGTCAGCTGAACCTTCATTTAGAGCGATATTACCATCATCTTGAAGCATTAAATCTACTGTTGATCTTCCACCACCATTATGCCAGTAGCCACATGAAATACCTCTTCCGTAAATTTTATTTTTATTTCTCTTATTTATTGGAGAATTCCAATGCTTACTTTTTTTAGCAGCTTCTAAAGTTTGAATAAAACCTATTTTATGAAATAAGACCCCATCAGGTTTTCTAGTTCCTTCTTTTGATGCGTTATTGATTCTAAAATCAATCTTATCCCATGTCATTTTATCGCATATCTCATCTATAACACTCTCTACAGCAAATGAAACTTGAGGTGAGCCCGGAGCTCTGTAAGCAGCTGACTTTGGTTTATTAACTAATACATCGAATGCGTCAACTTGAATATTAGGAATATTGTAACAAGCCAAGCAGCATACTGATCCAGCAGCAACCGCTGATCCAGGGAAAGCTCCTGCTTCAAATTTTAGGTCAACTGAGCTTGATTGGATTTTTCCATCGTTTGTTACTCCCATTTTTACTATGACTTTTCCACCAGGTGCAGGGCCAGACCCCTGAAAAACTGAGACTCTATCCATTATCATTTTTACAGGCCTATAACCTGATTTTTTTGACAGTATTGCAGCAAGTGGAGGAAGATAAACTTTTGTTTTACCTCCAAATCCACCACCAATTTCTACAGGAAAGGTTGTTACTTTAGAGATTGATAAATCTAAAAACCCCGCAGTAAGATCCCTTACAGCAAATTGACCTTGAGTACTTGACCATAGTGATAAATGATTATTTTCATCCCAATGTGCCGTAGCATTATGAGGTTCAATATAGCCTTGATGAACCATCTGTAAATTAAATTCTCTTTCAACGATTAGATCACTTTTATCAAATCCATCTTTTATATTTCCTAGAGCATGTCTAAAATGTTGAGCTATATTGCTATTCTTAACTTTTTCTCCTAGGTGATCTGATTCTAAATCATCAAGAATTATTGGAGCATTTTTAGCTATTGCTTCATCAACGTTCTTTACAGGTTCAAGTACTTCATATTCTACTTTGATTAATTTACATGCTTCTTTAGCCGTATTTCTATCAGTTGCAGAAACTGCAGCAACTGCATGCCCTTTGTATAAAACCTTTTTACTGGCTAGAATATTTTCCGCATCTCTTTTTATACTTTTGCTTCCATCAATTTTTTGGTTTATAGGAATATCTTTAGATGTGATTACAGCAAAGACGCCATCCATTTTTTCTGCCTTGCTAGTATCTATCGAAATGATTTTTGCATGAGCATAAGGGCTTCGTAATGTTTCTGCCCAAATCATGTTCGGTAATTTTACATCTGCTCCATAAATAGCTCTTCCAGTAACTTTATCGTAACCATCGTGTCTTATTGGATTTGTTCCAATAACGCTATAATCTTTTTTAGAATCAAAATTTATTGTCATTTACAGATATTTCCTTTCAAAAAAAAACCGTGATAATTAAATTTTATACTCAAATATATAAAACTTACAGATCACGGTTTTAAATTTTTATTTTCTTATGTTAGATTAGTCAGATATTTTCCCTAACACATTTAGAATTTTTCCTGGTTTCATTGGCGCATCATAGAATCTTTTACCAAGAGCGTCATGAAGTGCATTTCCAATTGCTCCTACTGGAGGACAAATTGGAACCTCTCCAACACCTCTGACCCCAAACGGATGTCCAGGATTTGGTACTTCAACTATAATTGTTTCAATGTTTGGAAGATCTAATGCTGTAGGCATCCTATAATCTAAGTAAGATGTATTTGCCTGAGAACCGTCATCCTTCATATAGTATTCTTCATTAAGTGCCCATCCAATACCTTGAACAGCACCTCCAGCCATTTGTCCTTTTACATAAGCAGGATAAATAGCAGTTCCAACATCTTGCACAACTGTGTATCTTGCTACATCAGTTTTACCTGTATCAGGATCAACATCAACATCAACTATGTGTGTTCCAAATGCTCCACCTGCTGATTCAAGATCAACACTTCCTGTTGAAGAAGCTGGCCCACCAGTATTGTCTAAGTTTGATGCAAGGTCTTTGAATGAGAATTTCAACTCAGGATCTTTGCTTGCATAAAATGTGCCGTCTCTAAAATCTATATCATTTTTATCCAATGACCAAATAATTGCACATCTTTCTTTTAATACTTCTATTAGATTTTCTGCTGCTTTAACAGCTGCAAATCCAGTCGCATAAGTTGTTCTAGATCCACCAGTTACATCAGCATACCCTGCCGTATCTGTATCTCCAACTGTTGGTATGAAATTTTCAACTCCAATACCTAAAACTTCAGCTGCTTGCATGGATATAGATGTTCTTGTTCCACCGATATCAGTTGAACCTTCTACCAAAGCAACTGAACCGTCATTATTTACTGTAAGAGATACTGCAGATTTTAGACCAACATTAAACCAGTATCCCGATGCAACACCTCTTCCTCTAACTCTGCCTTTAGGAGGAGTACCTAGATCTGATTTCCAGTGTTCACTTGCTTTAGCAGCCTCTAACACTTCAACATTTCCAATTTTAGGAAATACAACTCCATCAGCTCTTCTAGTGTCTTCCTTAGAAGCATTCTGTAGCCTAAAGTCTATAGGATCCATATTATGAATTCTAGCTAATTCGTCTGATACTGTTTCAGCAGCAAATGCAGCTTGGGGAGATCCAGGGGCTCTATATGCAGCTGATTTTGGCTTGTTCACAACAATGTCATAGCCATCAATTCTTGTATTTGGGATATCGTAAGGAGCAAATATACACTGTACGGCTGCTCCAACAGCAGCACCAGGGAATCCACCAGCTTCTAATTTTATTGATGTTTCAGCAGCAATAATATTAGCATCTTTATCTGTTCCCATTTTTACAGTTATAGTTCCACCAGGAGCAGGTCCTGAAGCTTGAAAGACATTTGATCTTTCCATAATTGCTTTAACTGGTCTACCTGATTTTTTCGAAAGAATCGAAACTACTGGTTCTAAGTAAACGGGGATTTTTCCTCCGAATCCACCACCAATTTCTAATGGAGTTACTTTTATTCTTGATACGTCCATATCTAGAATAGCAGCAGTTGAAGTTCTAACAGGGAAGGCTCCTTGAGTTGATGTCCAGACCTTTATTCTATCGTCTTCATCCCAATGAGCTGTAGCATTATGAGGTTCAATATACCCTTGATGTACCATTTGAAGAGTAAATGTTTTTTCAACAACATTCTCTGCCTCTTCGAATGCTTTATCAGGGTTTCCGAATTCATGTCTTGTAACTGAAGCAATATTAGTATTACTAACTTTTTCTCCAATATGGTCTCCTACAAGGTCTTCTAGAAGAATTGGAGCATTCTCTTTTGTAGCATCTTCAACATTAGTTACAGATTCAAGTACTTCATACTCGACCTTTACCTTTGAAGCTGCATAATCTGCAACATATCGATCAACAGCTGCAACAGCTGCAACGGCATGCCCTTTGTATAGAGCTTTTTTTGTTGCCATGATATTTTCAGAAGACCATGATATATTTTCTGTGCCTTCTCCATGATCTATCCAGCTATCTGCTAATTTTGGAAGATCATTTCCAGTCATAACTGCAAATACACCTTCAATTTTAGACGCTTCAGAAGTATCTACATTCTTTATTACTGCATGAGCATGAGGGCTTCTAATTATTGATGCCCAAATTAACCCAGGAAGTTTAATGTCAGCTCCATAAATAGCTCTTCCGGTAACTTTATCGTAACCATCATGTCTTATGGGGTTTGATCCAATAACTTTATAATCCTTAGAATCTGATACATTTACCATGATTTTTCTCCTTTTAAAGTTCTTTGGCAGCTTTTTGAACTGCTTTAATTATATTTTCGTAACCTGTGCATCTGCATAAATTTCCAGCTAACCAATGTCTAATTCTTTCTTCACTTGGATCTGGTTCATTATCAAGTAAACCTTTAGCAGCAACTAAAAATCCTGGTGTACAAATACCACATTGTAATGCAGCTTCTTCTAAAAATGCTTGTTGTAAAGGGTGAAGGCCTTCTGAATTTGCCATCCCTTCAACTGTTTCAATTTTTTGTCCATCTACCTCAGCTGCAAGAACTAAGCAAGAATCAACTATTCTGCCGTTTACAGAGACTGTGCATGCTCCACAGTTTCCATCTAAACATCCTTCTTTACTTCCAGTAAGACCAACTATTTCTCTAAGAGCGTCTAATAAGCTCACATATGGATCGGTAAGAAATTCTTCTGGCCTACCATTTATAGTTGTCTTTACATGAATTTTTTCGGTTGCCATGTTATCCCCCTATTCTTTCTAATGATTTGCTCAATGTTCTTTTAGTTATAACTTCTACTAAATGCTGTCTTTGTTCAACAGTTCCCCTCATATCTTCAATTGGGGAACATTCTGATTTAGCTATCTTAGCAGCTTCAGCAAATGATTCTTCATTAGCATCTTTACCTATCAAAGAAGCAGATGCTTTTGTTGCAAAAACAGGAGTTGGGCCAACTGATGCTAGAGCTATTCTTGCGTCTTGTATTTTTCCATCTGAACCAAGGAGTATACTAGACCCTACAGCTGCAACAGCAATATCCATTTCGTTTCTTGGTATAAATCTTTCGTAAGCAGAACCAAAATTCTTACCTTGATTAGGTATAAAAATTGAAACAAGCATTTCTCCCTTTCCAAGCGCATTTGCACCTGGTCCAGTACAAAATTCCTCAACTGGAATTTCTCTTGTTCCTGATTCACCTTGAACACGAGCTACTGCTGAGTGAACAATTAATGGACATATTCCATCTGCTGATGGAGTAGAATTACATAAATTTCCACCGAATCCTGATCTTGATTGAATTTGTATCCCTCCAATTAGGGTAGCAGCATCAATTAAACCCGGAAATGTGTTACTAATTTGAGTATCTTCATAGAGCATATGACAAGGTACTGCGCCTCCAATTGTAAGGCCTTCTTTAGTATTATTTACTTCGGTTAGTTCTGGTATTTTTTTTACATCAACAACTACATCTAAATCAAATCTACCACCTCTTATTTGTACTAGAAGATCTGTTCCTCCAGCCATAGGTCTAGCTTTGTCTCCATGTTTTGTTAGAATCTCCACCGCCTCTTTCACTGAAGAGGGTGCTGCATATGCAAATGGTTGCATAACTTCTCCTTTAAAATATTTATCTCTCGTTAATCTTTTCTTCTTATTATCAGTTTATATATAAATAGTAAATAATCAAAGAGTAAACAAAAAAGTTTTTACATAAATTTAGTTTATTTTTTTTTCAAAATGATAGAAGCTGTAAGCATTGCTCCAAAAAATATTATAAAAAAACTGCTTAAACCTATAAATTGAAATGCAAATTTTATTGATATGATTTCTGCCAAGTAACCTACCATCAATGCACCTAATGCAGCGGACCCCCAGCTTAATTGATTTATGCTCATTACTCGTCCTCTAAACTTTTCCTCAACATTAGACTGAATTATTGTTGAGCTCAAAGTGTTAAATATTACTTTTGCAAATGACATTATAGAAAATACAATAAATATATTATTTATACCTAAATTAGTTCCTAATATTATTAATGAAATAGAAATAATAGTTCCGAAAACAAAATAGAATATATACATATTTATTTTTTGACCATAAAGAATCAAGAATGTTGTAGATAATAAACCTGAAATACCTCCAAAAAGTAACAATTGGCCGTAAGTTTCTGAATCTCCTTCAAGTAAGTCTGTAGTAAGAGCTGGCAAAAGTACCTCATTTGATCCAGCAGTTACACCCACCAAAAGTCCAATAAATGTAATGTTTCTTATTATTTTATTTGATAATAAGTATCTTACTCCTGACAAAAGGTCACTTAGCACACTTTCCTTATTATTTTCTTTTTGCACTGGATTTATAGACTCTTTTTCCACAGAGTGTATGGAGGAATTCATTTTTAGAAGCGTAAAAAAGGTCAAAACATAAGATATCCCTATGATAAAAAATAATCCTTCTAAACCAAATTCTTGGACAATAGGATGAAATAAAGATGGGCCAATTATTCCAGAGACACCAAATACTATAGAATACATAGATATTCCTACTGCCAAGTATTCTTTTTTTACTAATTTTGCAATCATTGATGCCCTAGAAGGAATATCTATAGCTAGCAAGAATCCTGTTATAAGACTAATTATTATCAAAATACTAGGATTCATATTATTGCTAAAAATCAGAAGGCCAGTTAAGAGGGTGACTAATGCAAAAAACAATCTTGTTGTTTGAAGAATTTTTAATCTGTTGTATTTGTCTGCGATAACACCTCCAAAAATACTGAATAAAAGAACAGGCATAAGATTTGCACTTGATACTAAGCCCAATAGAGTTTCAGAATCTGTCATAGTTCTCATAAGCCATAATCTTCCATAAATTAATGCCCACATTCCAATATTTGAAAATAAAGCTGCTAGCCAAAATAAAGAATATTCTTTTGATGAAAATAATTTGATGAATGGTTGTTCTCTAATTACCATCAGGATATAACTTGGTTGAGTGGAAGTTTAGATCTCCTCCCAAGCTTTTGTTTATGAGTATTTTTTTTGTGTATAAGTGCAAGCCATAATCCCAAGTGAATCCTATGGCTCCATGTAATTGATGTGAAATCCAAGTTATCTTATCTAACTCTAAATCGGACTTAATTTTTGACATAGAGGCTAATCTAGAAAAATCTTCATTATTTATATTTTTAAATGCATTTCTTATTAATTCTCTTACTTCATTTATGTATATGTATATTTCTGCACATTTATGTTGAATTGATTGAAATGTTCCTATTTTTTTCCCAAAAGCATCTCTATTTATCAAGTAGTCTAAAGTTTTGTCTAAAATTGACTGACATATTCCGATTGATTCAGAACATAGTGCTAAATTAGTAAGATTAAAGATTTGTTCTATAAGTTTTTCAGAGTTATTCAAATCAACTATAAGATCTTTTTCAATCAAATGATCACTTAATTCCAAGTCTACAATCTTATCTCCAATCAAGCTTTTTTTCTCTTGAGAAATAGAAATATTTTTTTTGGGTAATATTAATAATTTTAATTGATTATCCAGCATTCCAATGATTGTGATATCTGTAGCTTCATCAAAAAATTCAATATTAGTAATAGACCCATTCAAGAAAAAGCTTTGATCTTTATTGATAATTTTAATAAATTCTTTGCTTTCGTACTGTTGAGCGATTGAACTAGTAATAATTCTTTTTGATATTGATAAATCTTTTATTAATTTAGAAAATCTTTTCTCATCAATACTTTGAAGAGCAAAGATGCCAGAAACTATATTATTGATAATAGGCCCGTTGCATAGAAATGATCCCCACTTTTCCATAAATATAGAAAAGTCTACAAAATCTAGGCCAAATCCATCAAGTTCTTCAGAGGTAATCATACCTAAAAATCCTAATTTAGAAACCTCTTCATAACCATACTTATATTCATTATCACCTTCTGCTTTTTCATTTAGCAATCTTATATCAGTCTTTTTAGAAAAATTATTTTCTAAAGATTCTATTATCATTTTTTGAGTCTCAGTGATTGTAAAATCTATCATCTTGGCAGCCCTAGGCCTCTTTGAGCAATTATATTTTTCTGGATTTCTGTAGTGCCCCCTAAAATTCCTCCAGATACGAAAAATAATCTATTTTTTATTACTCTTTCAGCGAAACTATCTTTATTTTTAGTATTCAAAAAAGTAGCTTTAGTATTCAATAAATCAAATGCAAAATCATGTATATTTATATTTGTTTCTGTAGCTAAGACTTTGCTTATTGAGGGCTCCATATGAATCTCATCTGATTGTTCTTTTATCCAAAGTGCTTTATAAGTCATTAATTTTGCTGATTCTAAGTCTGATCTTAGTAATGCTAGTTTATTTTTAATATGATTTTCCTTTATCAAATCATTTCTATAGCAATAATCAACTAAATCATCAAGACATCTTTCCCCCCAACCAATGTAGTCAATTCCAGATCTTTCAAAATTCAATAAATCTAAAGCAATCATCCATCCTTCATGTAATTTTCCAACTACATTTTCTGCAGATACCTTAACATTTTTCAAAACAACTTCGTTGAAAGATGATTTACCAGAGATATTCTTAATAGGATTAACTTTGATACCGGGATCATTCATGTCTAATAAAATTAATGACAAACCTTTGTGTCTAGTTGAATCAGGTTGAGTTCTAACCAAAATAAACATTCTGTTTGCTCTATGAGCAAGAGTAGTCCACACTTTTGTTCCATTTATGGTTATAGTGTTTGAATCTTCTTCGTATTCTCCCTTAGTACTTATTGAGGCCAAATCTGAACCTGAATTAGGCTCAGAGTAACCTTGGCACCATTGAGATTTTCCAGTAGTTATCTCATTAAGAAATTTCTTTTTTTGGAATTCAGTACCATATTTCAACAAAGTTGGTCCAATCATTCTTACTCCAAAACGATCATTACCTGGAGCCATCCTGTACGCCATAGTTTCAGAAAGGATTATTGATTTTGAAAAATCTTCTTCAAGCCCACCGTATTCTTTTGGCCAAGATGGTGCTATCCAATTTTTGTTTGCTAATTCACTTTTGATTTTTTTTGAGAGCTCCCAATGACTATCTAATCTTTCGTCAGGATACTCTTGCCAATCTTCTGGAAGATGCTTGTCAATTAATGAATTTAATTCTTTTTTGAATGATAAATCTTCAGATGAAAACATAGGAATTTATAATTTAAACTAAATGATACAGAAACTTCAAAGAAATTACCTTAGATAGGAATTTCGTTATTTCTTTTTTCGAACTCGTCTATTGAATTAATTCTTTTTATCTTTTGCCTACTGGACAAACTTGGTTTAGGTATATCTTTATTTTCATTCAATTTAGTTGATTCAAATCCAAATCTATCAAATGATAATTGTGATCTCTTTTTAGGAAATTTTTGAAAAGGGAATCCAGCAGTCCTACCTAAAAGATTTAATAGAGTTATAGATGCACCTCTTGGTTTATATTGCCCTTTTTCCCATTCACTAATTGTTTGCTGCCTTACCCCTAACTCTTGAGCTAGCTTAGTCTGGGAATTTCCTATATGACCTCTTAAGGCAAGAATAGTTTCTGAATTCCATTCAAAATTATTAATTTTGTTAATGTTATTAATTACCATATGAAAAGACTACTTAAGATCTTCTTAAAGTACTTAGCAATTCTTAATCGGATTTTTATAATTTTTATAAACTTATGTTAGAGAAATCTATAAATTTGCTATTTTTAGGTCCAACTTTTGAAATACATAGTTTTTCTTTTATGAAAATTTCTTTTGCTAAAGAAGTTATTTCATAAAGGCTTACATTATTAATTTTTTGAATTACTTCTTCGACATCTGTTATTTTATTTGAAACAATTTTTTGACTTCCTAAATAACCAGAAATTGCTCTAGAATTTTCTAATCTCAAGAGCAACCTGCCTGTTGCTAATTTTTTTGCAGTATTTAATTCTATTTCATCCACATTTGAATTCTTTATCTTATCTAATTCAGCAAAAATTAATTTAATAACTTCAAATAAATTTTTATCATCAACTCCTGCTTCAAAATATATAACCCCGGTGTCGCTATGAAGATTAATGGAAGAATGTATGTCGTATACTAAACCTCTATTTTCTCGTATCTCTTCAAATAATCTACTACTCATAGATTCTCCTAAAATAATAGATATCAAAGATAAAGCATATTTTTTTTCATCCATGTAGCTTGGTGACTTAAATCCTAAAGTGATTACTGATTGCTCCATTTCTTTATCCACTGAGATTTGATCAAACCCTAAAATCTCTTTTACTGGATTATCTATATTCTTTTTGATGGACTTAAAATTAATAAAATTGTTGTTTATTTGATCAATAACTTTATTTTTATCAATATTCCCTGAAATTGACACAACCAGATTATCAGGGGTGTAGAATTTCTTAAAAAAAGTATCTAAATAGCTTAAAGATATACTTCTTACACTTTTTTCTGATCCTGCAATATCTCTACCCATGGAATGATTTTTCCAGTTTATCTTTTCAAAATTTAAATTACAAAGAGAATATGGATTATCTAGCGAAGACTTAATTTCTTCTATAACGACATTCTTCTCTAGATTTAAGTCATTTTCTTTCATTAAAGAATTTTGAATAATATCTGAAAATAAGTCTATAGATTCTAATGTGTTTTCTTTAGGAAAATTAGCCCAATAACCTGTGATCTCTTTGTCTGTAAAAGCATTGATTACTCCTCCGGTGTTTTCAATCACACTTGAAATTTGTTTAGGGCTGGGTCTTTTTTTTGTACCCTTGAAAAGCATATGTTCAAATAAATGTGACGCACCTGCAAATTCATCATCTTCATACCTTGAACCAACTCCAAAAATAAAGTTAGCCGCTACCGCATTTGTGGTACTAAATTCTGATAAAACTATACGAATATTATTATCAAGAGTTATTTCTGAAAAATCTATGTCCATATTAATTTGATAAATATATTTTTTTCTTATGACATAAAATAATTATGATAGCTTAATTCAAAATGTTCAAAAAGAAATATGAAGTTTTTGCCAGTAAATAAAATTTTTAATAATTATCTTTTCGGATTAATTCTTTTATTTACACTTTCATTTTTAATAAGAATAATTGGAATGAACTGGGATGGTGGATATCTTTTTCATCCTGATGAAAGAGCTATATTTATGCATGTTTACGATATAAATTTCTCGTCTCTTTCTAGAGGCTTTGAATTTTTTGATTCTAATAAAAGCTCACTCAATCCTAATTGGTTTAATTATGGTTCTTTCCCAATATATTTTCTCAAATTATCCACAAATTTTGTAGGAATTTTTTATGATCTAGATATTTATGATTTTAGGTTTGTAGGAAGATTTTTTTCTATATTGATTGACTGTTTTTCAGTTATCTTAATAACAATTGTTTCAAGATATTTTGTAGGCGAAAAATGGAGTTTGCTTACAGGTATTTTTCTTGCTTTTTCACTTATAAATATTCAAAATAGCCATTTTTTTACTACTGATATTTTTATTACAAGTTTCATTATTATTTTAGTTATTATTAGCTATAAAAATATAGAAAATCCATCAGTCACTAAAACTTTGATGCTTGCATTATTTTTTTCTATTGGGCTAGCATTTAAGTTTTCATTTTTACCTTCTGCTATACCTATTATTATTTCCTATTTCTTTTCGTTTACTCAAAATAAATTAACTAAATATGAATTATTTAAATTATTAGCAATTCTATTCTTTTCTATCTTATTATTTTTAGCAATTTTTCAACCATATATGTTTTTGGATCATAAAACTTATTTATCACATATTTTAGAACAATCTAAGATGGTTAGAGGTATCCATGACTTTCCTTATACTAGGCAATACTCTGATACAACTATTTATATTTATCAGATTGTTCAGATTTTTAAATGGGGACTAGGTCCCATTTTAGGAACTATCTGTTACTTTGGGTTCTTTTATTTTATTTTTTATACATATAAACATAAATCTAAATTAGGATTAATGATCTTATTATGGTTTATAGTCTATGCTCTAATAAATGGTAATTTCCAAGTTAAATTTACTAGATATTTTTTACCCTTAATCCCTTTTTTACTGCTTTTTGGAACAATTTTTTTAAAAGATCTAAATGACAAGCTTTCTAATTTATCAACAAAGTATATTAATATTAGATATTTACTATTATTCTTAATTTTAGTTCCAACTATCCATTTTACTGTTTCATTTATTAATGGAATATACATGACTGAACATCCTGCTGTTTTGGCATCAAAATGGTTAGAAGAAAATAACTCTTCTAAAGTTACTATTGTTCAAGATCATTGGGAAGAATCTATACCAGGTTCTCCCAAAATAGACTTTGTCCATGAAAGATTAGAATTATATAATACGGATTCTTATAGCAAATTCGAAAAAATATTCTCTAATTTATCTAATGCGGATTACTATGTGATTTTTTCAAATAGATTATATGGAACTATACCTAGATTAGAAGAAAGATATCCAGCTACGAGTTTATTTTACGATAAGCTTTTTGACGAAGAGCTAGGATTTGAAATAGTTAATTTTCAAAAACAATCTATGAATTTTCTTTCAATAAATTATTCTGAAAATTATTTTGAAAGAATAAATATAAATAAACCTAAAATCATCTCAGACTATGAAAATAAATTTGCTTTTAATTTAGACTTTGGATTTTCAGATGAAAGTTTTTCTGTTTATGATCATCCAAATGTAATAATTTTTCAAAATATTGAAAAATATTCTAAGGAAGAATTATTTGAAATCTCTACTATCTCAAATCAGAGTGATTTTTTTCAACCACAATTTTTCAATGATGATCCCTATAAAAAATATCAAAATAATGATGACTTAGATCAAATAAATTTATTCAAGTCACAAATGTTTTTAAGTGAAAACA
>RQOS01000013.1 GCA_008373205.1 SAR202 cluster bacterium | reverse complement strand
ACTCCAGTTATACCTCCAGCGACAGCAATATCAGGCTTAAAAAATGCAGGTTTTGCAATTTGTGCATACTCTCTAAACTCCCATATTCCCATATTTCTTTCTCCAACTGCTAGAGGAAGTCTCATTTTTTTTGATACTTCTCCCATAGCTATAACTGAATCAGGCACAATAGGATCCTCAATAAAATAGGGCCTTAATGGTGCAACTTCCTCACAAAAAGCGATAGCTTCATGTGGTTGCATATTTCTGTGAATCTCTACTCCAATATCAAATTCCCATCCAACTGTTTCTCTTACGGCTCTAACGCTTTCTACAGCAAAACCAATCATCTTTGTATAGTTCATTTGCGCCCATTCTTTTGCCATAGGTGTAAATTTTAAAGCACTAAATCCTTCATCTAATACTTTTTTTGCGCCTTTAGCAAATTCATCCGGAGAATTTCCTGATATTCCCTGCGCAATAGCTCTTACTTTATTTCTTACCTTACCTCCAAGTAAGTTCCAAATTGGTTCTTGTAATCTTTTGCCTTTAATGTCCCATAATGCCATATCAATAGCACTTATAGCTCCTCCAATACTATTTCCTCTAAAAGCTGAATTGTACCTCCATAAATATGACCAAATATGTTCAATATTATCTGCATCCATACCAATTAATTCATCTCTAAAACCATGAATAGTTGCTTCAGCAGCTTTTGGATATGACCAGTAGCATGATTCTCCAATCCCCTCTATTCCATCTTCTGTGGTTACTTTTACTACAAGGAAACGAGAAACAAAGAATGTTTCAACTTTTTCAATTTTCAATTTTTTTGCTCACTTTCTTATATTTTCCAATGATCGTTAATACTAGATTCATAAACCGATGTTTTTTCATTTTCTATTTCTTCGATTGTTACAGGTCTGCCTAAAATTGAAGATTCTAAAGCTGCATTGCAAACTGCAAGATCTTTTCTTCCTGTATATGCATCAACTTCAGGTTTTGTACCATCAGCTATGCATTGACCCAATTCAAAATATTCTAATGCAACCAGAAATCGATCTGCATCTTCAAAGGGTGTATTATAAGATCCTAATCTGTCTGAGCCAAATAATCGTGCGGGAAGTTCATCAAGATGAAAGTTTGGAACAAGTTCTAGAACATCATTTCCAGATATAGTTCCTACACCATCTAAGGTTATCGTCAAAGGATCTCCTCTTCGCTGTTTAGCAGGCCTTATAGACCCTTTGCTACCGTAAATCATACCGTATTCAGTTACTTCACCATGGGCTGCAAAAAAAGAAGTCCATTGTCCGACAGCTCCATTTTTATATTTCATTGTTGAAATAACCATATCTTCAGCATTAGCATCTATTTCATCAGGCACCTCATCAACCCAATGGTCATAAAAATTAGCAACTCCAATTTTCTCACCCTTATATCTTTTCGGTTCCCAAATTTTAGATACAGCAAAAACTTCTTCGATATCTCCAAGGTAGTACATCATTTGATCAACAGTATGAACTCCAGCATCTACAAAAATACCTCCAATATTTTTATAATGCCTCCAAGGCCATATAATAATATCATTTCCTCCTCTAGCTGAACCTTGAATAAAACTATATGGATTACCAATGATTCCTTCATCAATAATTGCTTTATTTAATCTACAAATAGGATCTCTTCTTTCTTGCTCTCCAACACTCAAAACTTTACCGCTTTTTTTCCAAGCTTCAATAACACGATTACAACCTCTTATAGTCAGGGATAGAGGTTTTTCACATAAAACGTTGTATCCAAGTTCAAATGCTAATTCTGCAATTAAGTGATGTGAACCAGAATCAGTTGTAATGTCAACTGCTTGAATGTCAGGCCTATCTTTTTTCATTTGCTCCATAGATGTAAAAACAATAGGTCTTGAGCCTAGAATTTCTTCGGCTTTATCTGCCAAGTGAATAGCATTTTCTTTTCTAATATCACAGACAGCAACAAGCTCAACATTTGACATCCCACTTTTATAAAGCGCATCTAATGCTCTTAAGTGCCTACCGCCCATTCCCCCTGCTCCTACTATAGCTATAGGAATTTTAATCATAGTTTAACTCTTTTCTTTATGGATTTTATATTTCAAGAATTTATAATTTTTTCCCATTCAGGATCAGGATTTAATGAAATAAAATCATGATTTAGTTCATAACCTAAGCCTGGTTTATCATTTAGGTGTATATGACCATCTCTTATATCTAAAGGTTCTGTAATTACAGAATTGTAATTTTCTAATGCATGATCAGTCATTTCTAACCTATATATATTTGGAACATTCATTAACACATGTGCGCCTGTTATAACATTGAAAGCACCAGAAGCATCGTGTGGACTTATTGGTACATAATAGGTTTCTGCAAGAACCGCAATTCTTTTCATTTCAGATATTCCTCCAGTCCAACAAATATCAGGCATTATGTAGTTTACTAAACCTTCCTGTAGATAAGGAGCAAAATCCCATCTTGTAAATTTTCTCTCTCCAATACATAGATTAATATCTGTGTTATTTCTAAGCTGTCTATGCGCCTCAAGACTTTCAGGTTGTAAAGGTTCCTCGAACCATACTAAGTTGTGCTTTTTCATTCGATTACATAATTCTGTAGCAGTTGATATATCAAAATTTCCATGAGCATCTATCATTAGCTCTATTTCAGGTCCAACATTTTTTCTGAGTTCTCCCATCAGATCATCAGCATATGTAGCTCCAGATTGAGATATTTTCCCATCAATATAACGTCTATGATGAATTTTCATTTCGGGCATAAATGGATCGAGTTTCAGTGCTTCATAACCCAAAGCAACTTGTCTTTTTGCATCTGCAACGGCAGTTTCAATCTTTTCTAAATTTCCTACATGAGAATAAACTGGAACAGATTCTCTAACCTTTCCTCCGAGTAAGTCCCAAACGGGTCTATTTAAGGCTTTACCTTTAATATCCCAAAGTGCCATATCTATCCCACTCAATAAAGTTGTTGCAAAACCTCTTGACCCTAAGGTTCCAAAGCGTCTGTAGAGCTTATGCCATATATAATCAATATTTGCAGGATCTTCACCAATTAATCCTTCAGAAAAATCTTGACCCTCTAGATCATTTTTTATCATATTGTAGGTTTGTGCCAAAACTAGAGCTCCACCTCCTCCAGAATTTGTTGATTCTCCTGTTCCGGTAATGCCTTCGTCAGTTTCTATTTCAACAAACAACCATGATCTAGTACTACTTTTTGGCCTTGTAAGATAAACCTTTAAATCTGTAATTTTCATATTAATCCTTGTTTATAATTTTTTTAGTCATGAAATTTTTGAGAGGCAATCATTCCTCCGTCTACTAGTAAAGTTTCACCATTCACATATTGACCTAAATCTGAGGATAAATATAAAACAGCGTTTGCAATATCACTAGGTAATCCTCCTTTTCCTGATGGAACAAATCTCTTGAATTCGTCAGGATTATGAGGAGGGCCATCGACAGCCTCGTCATCAAGTTCAGGTAATCTATTTGAAATTGCACCAGGGGCTATGCAATTTGCAGTTATATTTTTACCAGCCAAATCTGCAGCCATACCTTTTACCATTCTTCTAAGTCCCATCTTTGCAGTTCCATAAGCCGTCCATTTTGGCATTGCTATATATGAGTGAACGCTTGATAAACAAATTATTCTTCCTCCTTTACTACTTGCTATCATTTCTTTTGCAGCTCTTTGTGAAGCAAAGAAATAACCTTTAAGAGATAAATTCATCATCCTATCCCAATAAAGCTCGTCAGTTTCAAAAAAAGGTCTTTGTTGATCTGGAAATATGGCATTATTTACTAAAATATCTATTTGACCGTGAGTATCCATAAAAGAATCAAAAACGGCATTAATACCATTTATTGTGCTAACATCACCCTTATGAAAACTACTATTAGGTTCTTTTTTAGAAATTATGCTCAATAATTTCTTTGTATATTCATCTTCTAAAATATCGTTTATTCCAACAATAGCTCCCTCATTTGCTAGCGTAATTGCAATACCTCTCCCAATTCCTTTTCTTGCTCCGGTAATTAGAACTTTTTTACCATCTAATAATCCCATAAAAAACTCCTCAAAATTTTGTTTTATATTCCAACTTTCCTTGTATATCTAATTTAACTTTAAATAAATCTCCACCTCGATAAGCATTGTTATCATATCCTATGGGCTCAGATCCAATAGGGGGGTCGCCTGTTCCTGCATTAGCAGTTGTTACATATAATTCATTAAGATCTTTTCCTCCAAACATTGGACAAGAAGTCTGAGTCGCAGGGAAATGAATTTCTCTTTCTAATTTACCATCTGGATCAAATCTCATAACTTTAGATCCAAACCATATAGCAGACCAAATAAAACCTTCTGAATCTACAGTCATACCATCAACAATTCCTACAGAATCATCATCCAAATTTACAAGAATATTTTTGTTACTTACTGATTTTTTTATCTTATTATAATCCCATTTATATATTATTTTTCTTAAAGAATCTGTGCTATAAAAAGTTGATTCATCAGGGGAAAACCCCATACCATTACATAGTTTAACTCCATCATCGATTACGTCTATTGATTTATCTGGATTTATTCTAAAAACAACGTCATTTTCCCAGTTTGTTGCATCAGTTCCACAATAAAATCCTCCATCTGGTCCAGCAGTGGCGTCGTTAATTCTAATATTTATATCAGTATCATTTATTACACCATTTCTTAATAATTTATACTCATTTTCTAAATCCCATAAATAAATTCCTTCCCAAGATCCTAGTATCAAGCCTCCGTTTTCGTTAAACCTAAAACCACCAACATTAATCCCATCATGAATCAAGTCATTAGTCTTATTATCTGGATCATACCTATATAATTTACCTCCATAAATATCGGTCCAATATAATAGTTTTTCTTCAGGATTCCATACAGGACCTTCTCCAACTACAGCATTAGGTGATGCTAATTTTTCTATATGATATTCCACTTTACACCTTTACTCCAATATGAAATTTATAATATCACCATAAATATAAATCGTGTATACTTTTTGAAGAAGAAACTTAGAAAGGATTAACATGCCTGATCATAAAGGAAAAGTAGCAATAGTTACCGGGGGAGCACAGGGAATAGGTAGGGGAATTACTGATGTGCTTGCACAAGATGGAGCTACTGTTTGTATTGCAGATATTTCAAAAGATTATGGAAATCAAGCTGTTAAAGATGTTGAATCACAAGGTGGAAAGGCAATTTTTCTGGAAGCAGATTTTGAAAAGTCTGATTCTCCTAAAAAAGTAGTTGAGGATTGTTTAAATATTCTAGGTAGGTTAGATATTTTAGTTAATA
Organism: SAR202 cluster bacterium; assembly: GCA_008373205.1. Classification (GTDB taxonomy): domain Bacteria; phylum Chloroflexota; class Dehalococcoidia; order Lucifugimonadales; family Lucifugimonadaceae; genus TMED-70. Next base: position 2,601 of record RQOS01000013.1, on the reverse strand, counting down.
ATGTCGGAATTCAACCACCTGCATCTTATAAAAATATTGAAGATACCACTGAAGAAATGTGGGATGCAGTAATAAATGTTAATTTAAAAAGCTATTTTTTGATGAGTAAATACTCAATTCCACATATGAAAAAATTAGGTAAAGGATCAATCATAAATATTTCAAGTGTTCAAGGCCTGCAATCTCAGAAATTAGTTCCTCCTTATGCTGCAAGTAAAGGTGCAGTAATATCACTGACTAGGCAAATGTCACTAGATTATATAAAAAGTAATATCAGAGTCAACACTATAAATCCTGGAGCATTTGACACTCCATTGGTGCGAAAATCTATAACTGGAAATATTGAAGATAGCTTAGATTCTTTAGGGGAAATTATACCTCTAGGTAGGGTAGGGCAAATTCATGAAATTGGGCATGTAGCTTCATTTTTATGCACTGACAAAGCATCATATATTTCTGGAGAATTTATAAATGTTGATGGAGGAATAATGGCCAAAGGTGGTTGGGATGCTGACCTCCAAGGTGAGTAATTACTTAAAAGGATTCTCTGAATTCTTTTGAGAATAATCTTGGATTATTCCTGCTTTAATTTTAGCTTTTAATATTTCTCCTGATTTTACATTATGAGCAGATCCATTATTTTCAGCCTGTTCTACTCCTCCATTATGCCAACTTGTACATGGTTCTAATCCTGCATTGTAACATCTACCATACCAAGGATAACCATATCCTCCTCCAAAATTTCTCCAGTACCAGATATACCTAAATAAATCTTTTGGAAACTCTACTCCCCAAGTAATATTCAAATCATTATTTGTGACCGCATACCATCCATCAGATAGATTAGTAAAATAAGCCATATCTAAAGATCTATCATCTTTACCAGGTATTTTTCTAAAATCATTTTTTGACCCATCTTTACACTCAGCATATGGCCAATTACCTTTAAAATTTGGTTTTAATTTAGATGATTTATCTGCATCTTCTGGATGAGTTAGGATCGTACAATCTGGAACAGTTAATGTGCAATTTTGTGAAAGAAAAGAACCCCCAATTGCTATGTGCTCTAACCAAACAATATTCAAATCTTCTTCAGCAAAATTTTTTACCTCTTGATTAATTTCTATAAAGCTATCGTTTTCATTTAGTGATATGACTCTTTTAATTTCAAACGGGCTTCTTAGGCTTCTACCGATAAATTCGACAGTACATTTTTTTGCTGTATCTTCAATTATTTTTGTGTCCCAAGGAATATTATTTACATCCCCATGTATACCAAAATCTGCACCATAATATTTACTGGGGTATCCTCCATGAGGAACAACTGTTTGCCAACCACCCTCATAATAATCTAGCCAAACTGAAGCACCATCTCCTGAAGGAGGCACATTATTTTTTGGATTTCTCAATCCCCAAGGAGTCTTAAACATTAGTTCTGTATCAGTTGATTTATGAACAAAACTTGAAATATCTGCGCCCTTATCAGATATTATTTCTACCCGAATATGTTTGTTTTCTAATACTACTGTTTTTAAGCCTCTAAATTCCCACGCATCAGATACTCTAACTCCGTGAGATCTTTCATCTTGATAATTGGTACCCATAATGACTCCAAAAAAGTAAATTGTTTTAGATTATAATATAGGTTTTTTATATCATTGGTTAAATTTATTTGACTTTTTTTATTCGAAAGAAAACTTAATGATAGTAAATCATTAGAATAATACTATGACAACAAAAAAAGACATATCCATTTTTTGGTTTAGACAAGACCTCAGACTTTCCGATAATCCAGGATTGACTAAGTCTCTCGAATCGAAAAATGTTTTACCTGTGTATATTTTGGATGATATAAATTCTGGAGAAAATAAAATGGGTGGAGCGAGCCGCTGGTGGCTCCATAGGTCTCTTGAAAATCTCAACAAACAACTAGATAATAAAATTTCTTTCTATAGTGGGGATCCTTTAGAAATATTTAAGAATTTAATAGCTAAATTTAATTTAAAAGGTATTTACTGGAATCGATGTTATGAGCCATGGAGAATTAAAAGAGATACCAATATCAAGAAATATTTGATCGATCATGGTATTGAAGCCTATTCATATAATTCCAACTTACTTTGGGAACCAAATCAAATACTTAAAGTTGATCAAACGCCATATAAAGTTTTTACTCCCTATTACAAGAAAGGATGTCTAAATCATGATTCACCAAGAATCCCTATAGCAAAACCTAATTTAGAAAAAATTATTGAAGATGAGGGAAATAGAAACGATTTAGAAAATTTGAATCTTTTAGACAAAAAAAAGTGGTATTCTGAGTTTGAAAATCTTTGGCAACCTGGAGAGAATCATGCCCATAATAAATTTTCAATTTTTTTAGAAAATGGATTAAATGGATATAAATATGGTAGAAACTTTCCTTCAAAAGAAAATGTTTCACAATTGTCCCCACACCTTCATTTTGGGGAAATTTCGCCTAACCAAATCTGGTACAAATTAGAAGAAAAATCAGATGATTACTCAGAAAAAGATTTATATCATTTTAAAAGTGAATTAGGTTGGAGAGAATTTTCTTATTATCTTAATTTTCACTTTCCT
>RQOS01000012.1 GCA_008373205.1 SAR202 cluster bacterium | reverse complement strand
AAGAATAATATTAATCCTCAGTTAAATTTTCATTAAATTTAAGTATCTATAAATTCTAAATTTCAAAATTTCATGATTGATTTTTGCTCATAATAAACTATTATTGCTACATAATTTTTTTATTTAATACTTAAACATTCATAGAGTTTTAAGTGTTAATATCAGATTAAGATAACAAGAATTACGGGAGCTAATATTGAAAGCAGCAGTTCTATTTGAAACTAAAGGTAAACTTTCAGTTGAAAATGTTGATATTTCAGAACCAAAAAAAGATGAGGTTTTAGTAAAAATAAAAGCAAGTGGTTTATGCCATACAGATTGGGAAACCATGCATGGTTATCAACCTGTAAATTTACCTGCAATAATAGGTCATGAAGGAGCGGGGGTTGTTGAAGCAGTAGGTGAAGGTGTCGATAACGTAAGCGTTGGAGATAATGTAATTTGTTCATGGAACCCAAATTGTGGGATATGTTTTTATTGTGATAATGGCCAGCCAATTCTTTGTGAAGTGCAAAAAAAATATAATTCTCAAGGTGTACTATTTGATGGAACAACCAGAGCTTCTCTTAATGGTCAAAATTTACATTACTATAGCCTTGTTTCTACTCATGCAGAATACACAATTATTCCTAAGCAAGGCGCAGTAAAAGTAAGAAAAGATTTCCCTCTAGATAGAGCATCTTTATTAGGTTGTGCTGTAATGACAGGATATGGCGGAGCAGTATATGCAGGAAATATAAAACCAGAAACCTCAGTTGTAGTTATAGGATGCGGTGCAGTTGGATTAAGCGCAATTCAAGGGGCAAGAATATCAGGTGCATCAAAAATTATAGCTGTTGATATTTTTGATAACAAATTAGAATTTGCAAAAAAAGTTGGAGCTACACACACTATTAATTCTAAGATAGACAATCCAATAGAGGCTTGCTTAGAAATAACTGATGGCAGAGGCGTAGATTGTGCAATTGAATCAGCAGGTCATAATGAAACAATTCGACAAACTTTAGAATGTTCAAGGCCTGGTGCTAGAATTGTTATTTTAGGCAAAACTCCTTATGGAGTAGAAATAAATTTACCTTTTTATACACTTATGGGAGAAAGAGAAATAATTAGAACTTCATATGGAAAAAGTCATCCTAGAATTGATTTTCCAAGACTAGCTAATTTATATATGGATGGTAAATTATACTTAGACGAAATGATAACAAAAACATATAAACTAGAGGAAATTAACGAAGGGTTTGATGCACTAGAAAGAGGAGAACTTGCTAGAGGCTTAGTAATATTTTAATTAGGAGAGAAATTAATGGGAAAAGTACTTAAATTTTCAGGAAATAATATAGATAGATTAGAAGTAGAAAGAAGAAACGAGGATTGGGTTTCAGAAAAAATCAATGATCCAAACTCAAAAGTCTTGGTTTACAATAGATCTAAAATTTTAGTAAAAAAAATATACTCAAATATTACTGTTAAATTTCTTAGGTTAGGTGATATCAGAGAATCTGGGATTGATCCTAAATTAATTTTGCTTGGAGATCTTGGTGGAGAAATTTATCTAGCTACAGACTTAAATGATGTTGATGAAGAAATAGTAAATGGACTTATTTCCAAAGATGAAGAATTTATAGACTGTAGGACTGCTGGAGATCAACTAAGTCAAGCTCAAGGTGGAATGATAAGTCAAAGTAAAAGTCAACTTGAGTGGAACAGAAAAAATTCTTTTTGTGGAATTTGTGCAGGAAAAACAGAAGGATTAAGAGGAGGGCAATCTAGAAAATGCTCAAGCTGTGAAACAGAACTTTTCCCTAGAACAGATCCAGTTATTATATCCCTCGTAACTAATGGTGAATATTGTCTTTTAGGTCAGTCAAAAGGAAGATTATCAAGACTAAATATATATTCTTGTTTAGCAGGATTTATTGACCAAGGAGAATCTATTGAAGAAGCCGTTGCCAGAGAAATCATGGAAGAATCTGGTATAAAAGTCAAGAATGTAAAATATTACGCATCTCAGCCCTGGCCTTTTCCTTGGTCACTAATGATTGGTTGTCATGCTGAAGCTGAAACTGAAGAAATAAACTTTGATGAGCATGAAATGCACTCAGTAAAATGGTTTCATAGAGATGAAGTTTTATCAGCATTAGAAGAAAAAAACGACAATTTATCAGTACCAGGTAATATAGCTATAGCTCATCATTTAATTAAAGCTTGGGCAACTCAAGAAGTTTAATCAGAATCTTCTCTTCTTTGTTGAGCTATATCTAGAGAATCACTAAACTCTCCTGGAATCATACCTATAAATTCTCCTCCAAGGAGATCTTTTACATCAATAACAACACCAACCATCAGGCTTTCTCTAATAACTAGATCAGCTGCTTCTCTTGAAGTATCTTTAAGACTATTCTCAAACATTTTTGCGATAGCCTCTTCAGAAATTTCCAGTCTTCCTTCTTCATCCTCGTCTGGAGTATATGTCCATCGAGCTGTAATGTTTACGATAACTGTTGTAATAAGGAATCCTAAAATTAATCCAGAAACTAAACCACCTACTTGATTTACTCTATCACCAATTCCAAAAGTAAGTTTTGAGACAATTGCTTGAACTACTCCGCTAAATAATTGAACTGATAAAAATCCTCCTATAAGTAATAAACCATAACCAATTACTGTAACCAATCCATCACTTTCAAGTTCAAGACCAATTGCATCTACTATTATTTGAGATAAATAACCTCCTACTACCATAGTTACTGCAACTAGAACTATGTAGAGGACATTTTTTACTAATCCTACCCTAAATCCTAGGATTACCCCAAGAACTATAGGAGCTATAAGAACCCAGTCATACCAATTCATAATAAACCTCTTTTAAATATATAACTTTCCAATATCACAACTTTACTCTAATATATTTTTATTCGTTTATGTTAATATATAGTTTAAAAAATATATTGCTTGTAGAAATCATATCAGAAAACCAAAAAAAGAGGGGTCCTAATTTAATTAGGATAATTAATCAAAAGCTATGAAAAAATTTTCAATCTTAAAGTTTAGTTATAAAAAAATCATTACTTCATCATTAGTCCTAATGTTTATACTATTTTCAGGGCTAAATACTCATAATAATATTTCTGCACAAATGCCTCAAATGCCCCCAAGTGGTATGATGGGCATGATGGGCATGATGGCAACAGTTCCTTCTGATTCTCAATGTAGAACTAACCAAGGTACAGGAGAAGTGTTCTGTGAACTAAATATGGATGTAAGTATGATGACATTGACCCATACTTCTGTAGATCAATCATATTATCCAGGTCAAGGGATTTGGTTTCAAGGTTGTATGTTGCCAGGACAGCAATATGAAAATTTTGAAGCAGCTTGGATTGAAAGAGACTATACAGGTACAACAGACCATAGAGGTCAACAAGTTGGTAAAGACATTCTTAATATATTTATTAGGGGTAATATGCCCACACAACCAGGACAGCAATCTGCAAAATGTAAATATCAATTTTTTACATCAGATTCTCCTTTAGTCCAACCTGGCCAACCTTATCACAATCCACAATGGGAATCTGATCAAGAAACTCAAAGAATGTTTGAAGAAGCTGACAGAATTAGAAGAGATGCTGATAGGCAGAGAGCTGAAGAAGAATTACTAAGAGCAAAACAGCAGGCTGAGTTAGAACTACAACAGCAAGAAGAGCAAAGAAAAAGAGATCAGCAACAACAGCAACAACAAGGTGGATTCAATAATATATTTGGACAAGGTCCTGTCGGAAACATATTCAGTAATGCATTCCAACCTCCTCCTGACGAAGAAGTTCCTCAGGGACCATTTATAAACTTAACTGTAATAGCAGAAATAGATAGATGGAAAACAATGGAATGTATTGGAAATACCATTCAAGACATTACTGGAATGAACTATGAGCAAGCATATATGGATTTTGCTTTCCCATTAGGTGTTCGAATGCTTAATGAACCAGATTTTTATTATGATGCAGTTACAAACTGTATGCACTTAAGTTTCGATAAACTTCTGAGTGGAACATGGGGTCCAAGTGGTGGTGGAAAAGCACCTCGAAGAGAAATGGATCAATTATTACAATCATGTATAGTACCTCATCTTACTGACACATTGAATCTCAGACCGGACATTATTATGGAAGATGTAGTTAATGTTGAATCAGGTAAAAGATCAATGACTAGGGAAGAAATGTTGGCTGCATACGACTGTTTTGTAAAATTCGATGAAGATATAAGAAATAATAATTCATCAAGTCCCCCAGATTATTTCCCACTTAATACCGATTTTCTTGCATCATTTATATATGGAGACCAGGAAATACCAGGTCAAGCATGTATGATAGATTCTATTTCAGATTCAAGAGGTATGAATAGGCAAGACGCCGAAAGAATAGTTGGAGATTTAGTTAATTTTGCAGTAGGTAGATCTGATCAATGGGGATTCCTTGAAAGTGATGCTAATCCTCAACATAAAAATGATGTTGTAAATAGAGTTGTAGGATGTAACCAAGATTTAGAATGGATAAGAGATTATCAAGCCTCAATAAGCGGGGGTGGAGTTAATTTAGAAGATATCTTTGCTAGACTTGCAGAACCTGATTTCCAACAATGTGTAAAAAATGAATACGGAGAACTTAGTGATGGTAATAGAGAATTTGCCGATACGATGTATGACCAAATGATTGAAGGATTTATGATGCACCAAGATCCAACAGAAATCATAAATAGACCTCTCTCATACAGGCAAACATCAACAATACTTGATTGTGCTGAAGATTTTGGTACAGATCAAGAAACTTTCAGTATAATTCAACCTTATCTGGCTCAATATACTATAGATCTTGACCAAATTGATTTTTCTTGGTCCGGAGGAATGGGATACGATCAAAAATCTGAAACACTTATAGGTTGTATAGATGATAGTTGGCATGAAAATGATCGTGATATGGGTAACATAGGTGCAAATGCCGAACAAATGGTTTTTAATATTTTTGATCGAGGAGGAAGCTTGAATGCCCTAAAGCCTCTTAATAGAGATTATACTCAAGATGAACTTGACGATGTTGTGGAGTGCTTAGAAGAAAGACCTGAATTTGACTGGATATCACAGTATGATAATCCAAATTATGATTTTGAACCTCTTTTTGAAAGTGATTTATTCTCTCAATCAAATGTAGATTTTACTGGAGCTGCAGCAGATTTCAGACAAAATATAGAAAACAATAACCCTGATGGTGGTAACTCAAATATGGTATCTGGTTCTCTTATGGGCGGTGGCGCTCTAGAAAATCTAAGATTAGAGATGGTAAATCTATCTAGAGGCTCAGCTGCGGAAGATTGTATGATTGCTAACTTAGCAAGAGAAAAAGGAGAAACTGAAAACTATATACAAAGTTCTTATATTGGAAATCTGATTTGGGAACCAGTACAGAGACCATCTAAAAAAGAAAAAATAGCATTAGAAAATTGTGATTCTCAAATAAGAACTGCAACCCAAGGTAAAGGTGGACTGAATGCATTCTTAAAATATGGCTCAAGTGGAGATCCTGATTATTTTGCTCAACCTACTGACAGTCAAAGAGCTTGTATGGTAAATGAGTATAAAAAAGTCTTTGGTTATATGATAGAAAGTCAAGGTGGAAATCCAGATGAAAGTGCGGCAAAAGCGGTTGCAGAAATATCTATGCCTGGATCATATAAAGGAGCCCATCCGATACTAGGAGATAGTGCGCCAAACTTAAGACCGCCTTCAGCTATCGAACTTGAAGCTTTATCTAATTGTAAGATAATTGATTTATATGTATTTGAAGGTAGTAAGTTGAGAAAACTTATACCTGGTGTTGACACATCAGAACTTCCTATTGGAGATCTGGTAAACAATCCATCTAATTTAGCTATATTGGGTATAATGATAACCCTATTCTTTTCAGTACTACAAATGGTGAGAGGTAAATAATGACTACTACTAGAGTTCCTACAGGTATAAATTTGATTTTTAGAGTAATCTCTAGAATGATGGTTGCACTAATTGTTTCTTTACCAATAATTGGATTGGGAGTTGCACTGATAATCTTTTCACAGACTGATGGTAGTGTACCAATATGGACTGGATTTGCTGCACTAATAGCAGGTCTAATGCTACTAGTATTAGGATTTTATATGACTGCCGTTGGGGCATTCCCAAAACCTACTCTAGGGCAAGGTGAGGAAGTTCAAATTGAGAGACACCCTACTATGAAACCTGCTTACGCAAGAATAATGGTTGCATTGCCATTATTTTTTATAAGTGCAGTTTTATTCGTAGCGACCGACTTTGCATATATTTTCCCATTTATAACTTTTATTATTGGATCTTGGTTATTTTTCAAAGGTACAATGAGATATTTCAGAAATCTTCATATTACATATATTGTTACTGATAGAAGAGCAATTTATATGTTTAAGTTTTTATACTTACATACAAACGAAATTCCAGTAGGAAGAATAGTTCAAATATCAGAGAAAAGAACCCTGATTGAGGCACTTACTGGTAGAGGAACCGTTGTTGTTTCTTCTGGAATAGGAAGTAGAATGACTATTAGCATGGAAGAAATAGATAATCCTGGAAGCGTTGCAGAAGCACTTAGAAGCATGCTTCCATCAACAAATCAAGCTTAGGAGGCTAAAATGGATATTGGTTTTGTCACAAGTCTAGTATCAATCCCTTTGGTTGGAGCACTTGGAACAGCTGCATGGAGGATCCAAGCAACCATAACAGCAAGAAAACAAAGTGAAATTGATCAATTAAAAACTGAAATAGAGTCAGTAAGAACTATTCATGCTGAACAAATGACTTTACAGAAAGAAAAAACTGAACTTACTAATGATCAGATGGATACTCTTATACGTAATAGAACTCAAGAAATGACTGAAAAAATTGAAATTGAGTTTATTAGCAAAGTTAGACAATGGAGACAGTATGCGATTGTAGGTATAACTGCTTCTGCCGGATTAGCAATATTTGTATTAGGATTATTATTTTCTATGATTCCAAGAACTGCTGCAGATGATGCTGTTATGACCCTAGTAAATGATGAAAATGTTAAAAATGAAATTACTAGATTTGGTCTTCATAACGATTCAGTTGCTGGTACAGTTTTATTTGCCCATGGACCAACTTTTATGTGGGGAACAATAATTGGGGCATCAATTTTAGCTATAGCATTTGTACTTATGGCAGTGAATTCTTTTTTCAAGTCTAAACCAGAAGTGACTATTTCATCAGAAACAAATTCTGATGAATCAAGCACCGATGAAGACAAAAATGAAACCAGTAATTAAGAACAAAAATGATCACAAAAATCATCCTATTCTAGGCTCACAAGATGGGGTCCCAACAGTTGTATCTTTGTATCATGATCACCAACCAGGTGAAACAAGTACTCATCATACTCATCCTTGGGAACATCAAGCTTACATCACTAGAGGAGAAGGAATTATATTTGTAGATGGAGAAAAATTTCCGATCAAAGAAGGGGATTTTGTTTTAGTTCCACCCAATGCTGATCACTACTTTGAAAATACTGGCACATCTGTTTTAAGTAGAGTTACTTTTAATCCTCTAGCAAGTGAAGGCCATCTAGGGTAAAATTACATAAGAGGGACTTAGCATAATAGTGTAAAATTTAAAGGGTTAATTAGATTACTATGTTTATCTCTATCAATAAAAAAATAATATCAACTACCTTAATTTTATTATTTTTCCTATTCTCAGGAATAAATACTCACAATGATATATCTGCTCAAATGCCTATGACTGGTGGTGACTTTTTATTTGAAGAATCTCAGTGTAG
>RQOS01000011.1 GCA_008373205.1 SAR202 cluster bacterium | reverse complement strand
TATATGAAAAGACTTAGTCAGATTATTTTCATCTCTAATTTTTATTAAAGCTACTCTTTTTTGCTTTCCTGATTTCAAAAGAATATCTATATCTTTATCTTCAGCCCAAATCATTTCTTTACTGTCATTTAATTCTGTTACAACACCTGCTTCTATAAATGTTATTTGACCTTCAAAGTTATTAGTATTAGAACAAGATAAAATTGTAAATAATAAAATTATTAGAACAAAAAGTTTATTCATTTTCTATCTCAAGAAGTAATTCTTTTGCTATATCAATAAGATGTTGCTTTCTTGGAGTTTTTGCAATTTCAATAGCTTCCAATAAATCATTTTTTGATTCTTCTATATTCCCTAAAATTCTAAATAATTGCCCTCTTTCAATATAATAAGCAGCCTGAGATCTATCCATTTCAATAGCTTTGTTCAATTCAAACATTCCAGTTTCAAAATCAAACATATTCACATAATTTTTACCTCTCCAATAATATATTGATGAGTCCTCCGGCTCTATTTCAATAGCTAAATCAAAAATTTCCATAGATTGATCATAAAGTCCTTTTTGAGTCTTTACTGCACCTAATACTATCAATGCCCTAACATCATTTTGATCAATTTGCAGAGCTCTATCAGAAAAGGTCTCTGAAGCATCATAATCTTCCATGTAGTAGAGTACTAAAGATTTCTTAGAAAGATGAGAGGCTATAGAAGAATTTATAGAAATAGCTTTATCTATATACTCTAGTGATTTATCTAATTCATTTTGAAGTAATAATGATTCAGAATAGGATTCCCATGCTTTGGAAAACTTTGGATCAATAATAACAAGTTTCTCAAATGTATTTTCAGCTTCCTTATATTTACCTTGCCTTAAATAGTTATTTCCTTTTATGTATAGATCTAACGATGCTTCTGGAGAATATGTATACACCTTTACTTCTTCAATTTCTTCATTAGAAAAGTCACATGAAAAAAGAAATAATATTAATGAAACAAAAAGGATCAATACTATGGATATCGAAGTAAACTTAAGAATTATTTTTGGATTTATATTCATAATATATAAACTAGTTTCTCGAGAATTTCTTTTTCTGTTTTATTCCCGGATTTTATATCTATATCTAACTGAAGTAAATTTTTTAATATATCTTTCATTCTTTTATTAGAAAACTGTTTTGATTGATTAAGAATTTTATTAAATGCAAAAGAAGAATTTACTTGAATTTTCTTTTGAATCTCTTTAGGATCATTAATTTGGATAAGGTTTTGAGTCATTATAATCAATCTAACTTGTCTAGATAGCATCTGTTGAATTGAGAAAAAATTTTGCCCATTTGAAATCATTTGATCTAATAGCTTAGATGCGCTAATTATATTTTTTTCTAGAATTGAATCTATTAGCTCAAAAATAGAGCTCTCTCTTATACCTGAAACCATTATTTCTACATCTTTATCATCAATGATTTGGTCTAGTTTATAATTACTAAGTTTTATTAGTTCATTATCTAAATATCTATAGTTACTTCCTATGAGGTCAATAAGTTTATTTACTCCTGCTTGTGAAATATTAATATTATGAAATTTTTGCCTTTCAGCTATCCAAAGCTTAATTTTTTCCCAAGATCCTCTACCTGTAGGAATATTGAACAAAAATATTTCACTCATATCAGATATATTTGAGACTTTATTTGACCTTAAGTTAATTTCTTTACTTTCAACAAATATAACCTCATTTACATTAGGCTTATTTAGAGTAACTTCAATAAAGTCTTTCCAATCGTCTGATTTTGAAGCAATTATTTTAGAAACTAAATCATGAAATACCAAAATTCTTCTACCACCAAATAAAGAAATTGTATGAATATATTCTTTGTAATTATTAAATGAAACATTTGCAGAATAAACAATATTAAGATCCAATTCAGGATCCTTTTTATCACCTATTAAGTTTTCGAGTTTTTCTTTAGTTGAAAACTCATCATTGCCATGAAGTAATTTTATCAATACTTAAAAATAAATTGTTGGTATCATTTAAATAAGAAATTTAATAAATATATTATTACAAATTGATGAGAAATTTCATTCTATTGATACCAAGATTAATTTATTTTGGTAGTCAAATTTTAAGAGGACTATTCGATCCTAAAATACCATTAAAAATAAAACTGGTGATAATTTTAGGTTTATTTTATGTTATTGCACCAAATGATATATTAAAAGATTTTATTCCCATCATTGGGCAAATTGACGACATTATAGTTATCGCTCTTACAATGTTAATTTATAAGTATCAGACCCTTAAGAATTCATTTATCAATGATAAAGATTCCAAAAATCAAGAAGATAAAATTGTTGATGGGGAGTTTAGAAATATAGACGATAAAGAAGAAGAAAAAAGTAAGGATAAACCCTAATGGGATTTAAGTGTGGAATAGTTGGTCTGCCTAATGTTGGAAAATCAACATTATTTAATGCCCTAACTGAAACCAGTAACGCTCAAGCAGAGAATTACCCTTTTTGTACTATAGATCCTAATGTAGGCGAAGTTGCTATACCTGATGATCGCCTTAAAGCATTAGCTAGAATAAGTGATTCCAAATCAATAATACCTACAAAAATGTCATTTGTAGACATAGCAGGTTTGGTAAAAGGAGCTTCTAAAGGTGAAGGTTTAGGCAATAAATTTCTTGGGAATATTAGAGAAATGGATGCTATTGCATATGTTATAAGGTGTTTCGAAGACTCAGATATAGTTCATGTAAACGGAACTATTAACCCCGTAGAAGATAGCGAGATTGTAGAAACTGAATTAATGCTTTCTGATCTAGAAAGTATTGAATCAAGAATTCCATCAATAGAAAAAAAAGCTAGATCTGGAGATGCTGAAGCTAAAGAGTTATTACCTATCATTAAAAGTGTTCATGAATTATTAAGTTCAGGTAAACCAGCTAGATTATTGAAAGTATCAGAATCTGAAAAACCTATTTTGAAAAATCTGCAATTATTGACAAGCAAACCAGTACTTTATATATGCAATGTTTCAGAAGAAGACGCAACTACAGGAAATAAGTACTCTAAATTAGTTCAAGAAATAGCAAATGAAGAAGATGCTCTTTCGATAATAATTTCAGCAAAAATAGAATCTGAGATATCTCAACTAAATACAGAAGAAAAAAATGAATACTTATTAGCACTAGGATTAGAGCAATCTGGCTTAGAGCAGGTGATTCAGTCTGGTTATAAACTTCTTAATCTAATAACTTATTTCACATCAGGTCCTGAAGAATCTAGGGCTTGGACTGTTCCTAGTGGATCTAATGCGCCAAGAGCTGCAAGAGAGATACACACTGATTTTGAAAAAGGATTTATTAGGGCAGAAGTAATCAGTTACAACGATTATGTAACCTTAGAGGGCGAAAAAAAATCCAAAGAGGCTGGCAAAATGAGAGTTGAAGGGAAAAATTATATAGTTGAAGATGGGGATGTTATATATTTCAGATTTAATGTTTAATTATTGTTCCTTACAATAATTTTATAAAACTAATAGTTACAGTAGGTTCAATCATTAAAAAAAGGATTTATTCGTTATCAAGAAACTAACTATTAATAATTTATCTAAGTTAAGTCTTTGAGTGAATCAAAAAAATCAGGTAAATTAAGATAAGTAAGTAAATAATTTATCGTTAATTACATAGATTTTAATAACTTTTTATTTTCAGTATAAATGGAGAAAACATTGAACGAAGAAATTGGAAAAATCGAAAAACCTAAAGCAGATAAAGTAATGGGGAAGAAAAAAGCATTTATATGTGTTTTATTGCAAGCTCCTCAAGAAGCATCTAAAGAATTACATGATCTGATTTTCAAATACTGGGAAGCTGTAGATAAAAATATTTCTACCCTAGAGGAGAAAACAGGCGTAGTAAAAAAAATATTTGTTGAAGGAATCCCTGGTAAAGGTGAAGATGTTGCAATGAACCTTAAAGAAGCTAGTTTAGGTGCTTGGAATGTTGTTGAAGAAAGAAGAAAGACTGGTGCCGAGGTTTCTGAACTAGAAAACTTAGAAAATTTACAGAAAGTAATAGATTGGTCAAAGTGTCTTAATGTTGGATTAACAAATAGATCAGTAGCAGAAAAAATTTCTGAAGAATTAAGAAAGGCATCTGAAGAGAGATTTGAATTCATAGAAAAATCCTTGAACGATAATTTATTAGAGGGAGAATCTGCAATAATTTTTACAGGAAATCAAGATATTAATATTCCCGATAATATTGAAAAGTTCATAATATCACCTCCTGAACTAGATCAAGTAGCACAATGGGTAAAAAATGCTCAAGCTGCTATGGAAGCTGAATTAAAAAAAGCCTATGAAGCTCAATCTCCACCAGTAGAAAATAGTGCACCTGAAGGAAAAGAAAATAAGTCTTCAGATAATTCAGATAGTGGATTATGGACTCCAAATTAGGGAAAAATAAAGAATTAGGTCTATATATTCATATTCCTTTCTGTCACACTAAATGCACTTACTGTGATTTCAATACTTACTCAGGTTTAGAAAATCTTATCGATAATTTTAGTGATTCTATATATAAAGAAATTAATTTTTGGGGCATAACAGAATTTTATATAGTAGATACAATATTCATTGGAGGAGGGACTCCATCATATATAGATACTGAAATAATAAAAAATATTATTAATAAAATTAGTGATAATTTTTTATTATCAAAAAACCCAGAAATAACATTAGAAATCAATCCTGAAGATGTAACTAAAACAAAAGCATTAGAATGGGAAAAAATTGGTATAAATAGATGTTCCTTAGGAGTTCAATCATTAGTAAATAGTGAGCTAAAAATTCTAAATCGTAGGCATGATTCTGAAAAAGCTATGGAAGCGATAAATATATTATCCAAAATATTTAATAATATTTCAGTAGATCTAATATATGGATTACCTTTACAAACAAAAGATTCTTACATTGAAACATTAAAAAAAATAATCTCACAAGATATTAATCATATTTCATGTTACTCACTACAAGTAGAAAAAGGTACTGTTTTAGATCAACAGGTAAACACTAATAAAATACATGTTGCTAATGATGATTTATCAGCAGAAATGTATAAGATCACCCAAAAAATATTATTTGAAAATGATTTTGAAAATTATGAAATCTCTAATTGGTCAAAGCAGAATAAATTATCTCAACATAATCTTAAATATTGGACAATGAAACCTTATATTGGAATTGGTCCAGGCTCCCATTCTTATATTGATAATAAAAGATTTAGTATTATTAAGTCCCCCAAAAAATATGTGGATTTTTTCAAGAAACCACTTAAAAATATAAGTTCAATAAGGGAAAAAATATTATATTTACGAGAAAATGATTTCTTAGATGTTTATGAGAATCAATTAAGAGAAAATGAAATACTTGAATTTCTAATGCTTAACTTGAGATTAAAAGATGGTATCAACATAAATAAATTCAAAAAAAGATTTGATTTGGATTTTGAAGATCTATACTTAAATAAATTAGATTATTTCATTAAAGAAAATATAATTTTTAAAAAAGAGGAAAGTTATATTCTTAGCGAAAAGGGTAAATTATTTGCAAATGAAGTTGCTAATAATTTTGTTAAATAATGTTTTCAATATGTACAGCAGGTCACATTAATCACGGTAAAACAACTTTAGTAAAAGAGCTAACTGGAGTAGATACAGACAGACTTAAGCAAGAAAAAGAACGTGGAATTTCAATTGAGCTTGGGTTTGCTAAATATATAATTGACGAACAAAATTATGCATCATTCATAGACAGTCCTGGACACGAGAACTTTATAAAAAATATGATTGCAGGAACATTTGCTGTAGATTTAGTCATTCTAGTAATTG
>RQOS01000010.1 GCA_008373205.1 SAR202 cluster bacterium | reverse complement strand
ATTTACCAAGAGGCTGCTACAAAAAGAATTTATGATGACCTTAAAGAAATATTAAATACCTCAAGAATAAAAATAACTACAATCTATAATACAAGAGGTGGATTTGACACTACATGCATTGAAGGGGAGCTATAAGATGAATTATTTCCAGAGATTACAAAAAGCAATTTTTTTAGATGTTGCTTTTTATGAAGAAGTTGAAAAAGATAAAAAATTTACCGATCAAGCAATGATGACAGTAGCACTTGTTTCAGTAGTTCAAGGTTTTATGATTGCTGGATTTGCTCCTGTTGCTTTAGTTCAGGGAATACTCGGTAGCTTAATTAGATTTGTTATTTGGGCTTTTTTCATAGCATTTGTTGGAACCAGAATTCTTCCTGAACCTGAAACTGAATCTAATACTGGAGAGTTAATTAGGACATTAGGTTTTGCTTATGCCCCAGGATTATTAGTTATTCTAAAGATTTTTCCTGTCATAGATTATTTTGTTGATCCAGTAGTTGTAATTTTGCAATTAGCAGCAATGACAATTGCTGTTAGACAAGCTCTAGATTTTAATAGCACTGTTAGAGCAGTTGGAGTTTGTATTGTTGCATTTATTCTTATGATTATTGCTTTAACATTATTTATAGGTTTTACTGCTTTTTTTGTAGGTGTAGCGGAGAATGCTGTAGCACCCACTTCTAATTTAATGGAGACATAAATTTAAGAGTTAATGATAAATACTATATACTTTTAAGTATAAATATCATATACTTTGTACTATGAAATTTAAAAATTACCAGACAGTTTTTTTATATACCTTGGCAGTCATTTTTCTTTCAAGTTGTGATTCATCGTCCACTTCATATAGTATAGAAGATAATGGAAATGATTCTGGTGGAGGTTCAAACAATACAGATTTGCCTGCAGGATTTTCAAAGTTTATTTCTGAATATACGGATGTATATATATCTGGTGATTACGTTGTTGTTGAGTCGGCTGGAGTACCTAATCACTCTTCACCTTATTGGGGAGCTGGACATCCAAATTATGCTGCACCACATTCTAATATGGTGGTAAATCCTAATATAATTTCTGAACAAAATTTTAAATTTTATATTCCATTAAATCCTTCAATTTCAAGCTCTTCATCGAGCACACCTTTGGGTCCAATTGGAGTTTCAATAAGTGGAGTTCCATTTTATAACCAGTATGCTGGCCCAAATAATCAACCTCTTGATAATGAAATTCCATCATTTGATAGTTATTATGGGCATCCACAGCAAACAGGACAATATCACTATCATTGGGAGCCAACTTATTTAACTTTTAATGAAAGTGCTTCAATGTTGATAGGTTATTCTTTAGATGGTTTTCCTGTTTATGGACCTACAGAACAGTCTAATGGACAATATCCATCAAACTTGGATGAATTAAATGGTCACTCTCATTCTACTAATGAATATCAAGATGGAACCTATCATTATCACGCTACTTCGACTTCTCCATATTTAATTGGTGGGTTTAAAGGTAACTATGGATCATTAAATGGTGGCGGTTACTTTACGAATTAAGTTTGCAACCGTCTTTTTCTCACTAGTTTTACTTTCCTGTCAAGATAAAATCATCATAACTGAACACGAATTAGTTGACGGATTAGATGTATCTAGATATGTAAGAACCAATGAATACTCAGGATCAATTTCTATAATGTATGATGATACGATATTGAAATCTAGAAGATATTATTCAAAGGGAAAGAAAAATGGTATCCATGAAGGTTGGTGGCCTAATGGTCAAATAAAGTATAGTTTCAAATTTAAAAATGATATGAGTGTAGGAGAACATCTTCAATGGCATCAAAATGGAAACTTGTTCACCCAAAAGAATTACAAAAATGGATTAGAAGATGGCGAACAAAAGGCTTGGGATATGAATGGAGATTTAATGTACAAATACATTTATAATGATGGTAGAAAGTATGGAATCCAAGGCTCTGTTGTTTGTAATGGTGGCAAAGATTTAGCAGAAAATGATTGAATTAATTGACTATTCAGATGATATGTTTGATTTCATTCTTGAATCGAACAATATAAATAAACCACAAGTTGGTTATTTGCATAAAGAAAGGCTTGAATTATTACTTAAACAGGCTAATTATTGTAAGATTGCAAAATTAAATGGAGAAGCAGCTGGATTTTTATTATGCTTGCCTGAAAATAAAGAATATGATAGTACAAACTACGAATGGGTGTCTAAAAGATTTTCAAACTTTGTGTATATTGATCGAATTTCTGTCTTACCAAAGTTTCAAAATGAAAAAATTGGTTCTGCTCTTTATACAGATTTAATTTTTTATTCAGCATTGGAAGGATATGATAGTATTTTATGTGAAGTAAATATTTTACCTCCAAATCCTGGTTCAATAAGATTTCATAAAAGATTTGATTTTGAAGAGTGTGGTTCGCAATTTAAGGAAGCAGGGACATTAGAAAGCTATGATCATTCAGTTGAGGTTCAGTTTCTGCAAAAAAAATTAAAGTAAGGTATAAGAAAGGATTTTTATGAGCAACTTTTGGCATGACTTATTATTTCCATTATATTTTTTTATTGTATTTATAGCTGCCCATGTAGCATTATATATCATGATATTTAAAGGAGATAAGTCTAAATGAATAAAAAACAAAAAATTGCTAAGCGCAAACAAAAGAAAAGACGTCTCAAATTAAAAGCTAAGAGAGCTGAATTACTAAAGAATAAGAAAGTTGTAGAGGTTAAGCCTAAGAAAGCAGCCCCTAAGAAAGCAGCCCCTAAGAAAGCAGCCCCTAAGAAAGCAGCTCCTAAGAAAGCTGCCTCTAAGAAAAAAACTACAACCAAGAAAGATAAAGATAAGAAGTGATTATTAGATGTTTCAGTCTAATTCTACTTTTGGAATTTATTATTCTTCTCTACTAGTTCTTTTTCGTAATAGAAAATTTCTATTTTTCATTCTATTTTTGCTTTGTTATCCAATTATAGTTGTTATAAATAGAATTTTTCTTTTTCTAGATTATATTTTAATTCCCGAATTTGAAGAAGCTAAAGTTAAAAAACCGGTTTTTATAATGGGAGTCAACAGAAGCGGAACAACATTTTTTCATAAATTAATTTCTAAATCAAATCAATTTTCAACTTCAACAACTTGGGATTTAATCATACCATCTCTTTCTTTAAGAAAATTATTATCGCTTATTGGATATGCTTTGAAATATTTCAATATTGATCAAATTGAAAAAAAGAATAAAGGGCATCAAGTTAAATTAGATAATATTGAAGAAGATGAAATGCTGCTTTTCATTCATAAGCTTGATTCTCTATGGGTTTCTAATCATTTGGTTCCTTGGTTAAAATTTGATGTAAAAACTAAAAGTTTTATTAAGAATGTTTATAGAGATAATTCAAAAAATGATAATAGAAATATACGTTCAATGTTATTTTGTAAGGATTTTTTCCAAAGACAGGCATTTTTAAATAAAAATAAACCACATCTATCAAAGTCTAATCCATTTATCTTTAAAATTGAATCAATTTTGAGAGTATTTCCTGATGCTAGATTTGTTTTTCTTGTCAGAGATCCTTTAGACACAATTCCATCATACTTCTCTCTTCAAGAGAATGTTAAATTTGGTAATCTTCTTTCGAATGAAGAGTTGAAATTACTAAGGAAAGAAACTTACTCTGAAATAATTGAATGGTATAAAGAAACTGAAAAAGTGAAATCAAAACTATACAAAAAGCAATTTATAGTCTTTACTTATAAACAGATTACTGAAGATTTAGAAAATAGTATCAAATCATTTTATAAGTTTATTAATAAGAAAATGACTAAAAAATTTGAAAAAGAAGTTTCAAGATTTTCAAATAAGAAATATGTTAAAAAACATCAAAATAAATCTATAGCAGACTATGGTTTTACTAAAAAACAAATTTTGAATGATTTTGATTTTGTTTATCAAGAATACTTTACATAATTTTCTTCTATGAAATTTATAAGTTTTTTATCTGCTGTAATTTTAATGTTCTCAACTCAGCTTAATGGACACTGTCAAATCCCTTGCGGAGTCTATGATGATGCTATGAGAGTAAAAATGATTGAAGAACATACTTTAACTATTCTAAAGTCAATGAATTATATTAAAACTAATCAGAATGATCTTCAGCAGCAAAATCAAGTAACAAGATGGATTATTAATAAAGAGCAACATGCTCAAGAGATTCAAGAAATAATTAGCGAATATTTTTTGACTCAAAGAATTAAACTGAAAGATGAATCGCAAGAGAGTAAAGATTTATATCATGCCCAATTGGCTATTTTACACAGTATTCTTCTTGATGCAATGAAATGTAAACAAACTGTTGATACTTCTATTACAAATTCTCTTTTAGAAAACTTGAACAAATTTGTTAACTTATACTTTGATGAACATGGAAAAAAACATTTAGGAAGTCTTAATTGAAGAAAAACTTATTATTAGTATTATTATTTATTGCTATAATTTTCTTTGGAAGAATTTTACCTCATCCATATAATTTCACACCTTTAATTGCTATTGCTTTATTATCTGGACATACCCTTCCAAATAAATTTTTAGCTATTTTTGCTCCTCTGTTTGGATTTTGGTTAAGTGATTTAGTCATAAATAATATTGTTTATGCTGGATATTACTCCAATTTTACGATTTTCAGCTCTGGAATGATATGGTCTTATGGAGCAATTTTAATTATTGCTCTTTTTGGGAAATCATTCATCAACAAAATTTCTTCAAGCAAGATTGCGTTAGCCAGTTTATCAGGATCTACTATTTTTTATTTAATTTCAAATTTTGGTGTTTGGGCTTTAAGTCCAATGTACGCAAAGACTGTTTTAGGTTTAATTCAATGTTATACTCTAGCGTTGCCATTTTATGCAACCTCATTAATGGGTGATTTGTTGTATTGTTCCTTACTATTTGGTGCTTATCAATTAGTAATCTCTAATAATCCTAATTTTTTAATTTCAAAAAGCAAAACGTAAAAGATTTTATTTCATTGGTATTACTTAAATAACTAATTATATTGCTCCATAAATTTTTATTAACTAACAAAGAGAAACAAATGAGTGACAAAGAAAAAGGTACTGTAAAGTTCTTTAATGACAAAAAAGGTTACGGATTCATTACAAAAGAAGATGGAACGGACGTTTTTGTACATTTCTCTAGCATCGTGTCTGAAAATGACTTTAAAACTCTTAAACAAGACCAAGCGGTTGAGTTTGAGGTTGAATCTGATGATAGAGGGGACAAAGCAGTCAATGTATCAGCTGTATAGTTAGTTAGTAATTCCATATCATATTTATTATTTTAGCTTTAGAGAAATGCCTCAGTAGCTCAATGGTAGAGCAGTGGCCTCTTAAGCCATTGGTTGTAGGTTCGAGTCCTTCCTGGGGTACAAAAATCA
>RQOS01000009.1 GCA_008373205.1 SAR202 cluster bacterium | reverse complement strand
ATTGCATCTTCAACATTAGATGATTCTTTTCTGTCAATCATCATGCTTATATCGCTACCATCGACTGCTTGACCAGTCACCTCAACCCCAGATAACTGTACGGCATTTATTGATAAAGCAATATTAAAATTATTTTGTCCTTCGATTAGACCTATTGAGAATCTTTCTGACTTATAACCTATATAAGAAACATTTAATACAACTTCACCAGGTTGAATAAAAATTGTATAGGAGCCATTTAAATCGGAAGCAGTACCATTATCTGAATCTTCAATAATGATATTTACACCGACTAGTGCTTTTCCGGAGTCCTTATCGGTGACAGTACCAGTTAGAACAGATAAATCTTGACAAAAAACGAAACTTAACGATAAAAATAATACTTGAAGTATTCTCAATTTTACATCTCCTTTTAAATTTGCAGAAATGTAAAAAGCTTATGTTAGGATTACATTTGAATGGGTAAAAATATTTTTACAGAAGTTCCTTTGTCTATCTCACTATGTATGGTGATATCTCCATTGTGTAGATTCAGAATTTTTTTTACAATTGGTAATCCCAAGCCTAAACCTCCATAATCTCTACTTCTTGAGGACTCTTCTCTAAAAAATCTATTAAATATATTCTTAATATTTTCTTTTTTTATGCCTTTTCCATTATCAATTATTTCAATAATGCATGAATCTTTTTGACTGGACAAAATAATATTGATTTTGCTATTTTGATTTGAATACATAATTGCATTTTTTAAAATATTGGATAATGCATTTTGAATAAGGCTTATATCAACCTTTAAATTGCAACAATTAAAATCTTTAGGCTGTTCAATATCTATATTTTTTTTATCCGCGAGGTGTTTTACAGATTCAACCGAAAATAAAATTAAATCGCTCAGACTAATCTCTTCTTTATGAATATTAAAATCAGAATTGTTTTCTAGCATAGAAAGCTGCAACAAATCATCAATTATTTCATTCATTCTCAAAGATTGTCTAATTATTATATCTCTAAATGGGGTTTCTGTAGGAATAGTTTCAGTCGCTGCTAAAATAGAAGTGATTGGAGTTCTAAGTTCATGAGATACATTTTCAACAAACTCTCTTTGTGAGTTCTGTGCTTGTGTGATAGATGATATATCATTAAAAACAATTAAATATTTTGTCTTAGCGGATGCTTCAACTTTCAAAAAAGTTACTTTTGCATCAAAGGATTGAGAAGCATCAATAAAAAAGTCTTCTTCAAAGGTTTTAATTTCATTTTGATTTTCAATAGCTTTCATTGATTGCTCAATGAAGTTTAATATTTTGGGATTTCTAACAATACCTGATATTGGTTTTCCAATGAATGCTTCAGATAAAGAAAATATTCTTTTTGCTTTATCGTTATAAAAAATTAAAAATTTATCTTTATTTATAGAAATAACACCCGATTGTATAGTATCAAGAACTGACTTTAAATCATTAATCGAAGTATTAATCTTTTTCATCATTAAACTTATATCCTATACCCCTAATAGTTTTAATATATTTTTTTGCAGTAGATAATTTTTTTCTTAATCCTACAATTTGAAAATCAATTGTTCTATCAGTAGCAGGATAATTATCTCCTCTAATAGAGTCAATTATTTGAGATCTGGTATACACCAAACCAGGATTTTGGGCAAGCATACTTAAAATTTCAAACTCACTAAATGTTAAATCTATTATAGAATTATTTACACTGACTTGATGTTTACCAATATCTATTTTTAAGCTACCAAAGTTTAAAATTTTTGAATCTGTTTTTTTGACTCTTCTCAAAACAGCAGCAATTCTAGCAGAAAGAACTGAACCAGAAAATGGTTTAACTATGTAATCATCTGCTCCCAATTCCAAACCTTTTACAATGTCAGCTTCACTTCCTTTAGCTGTAAGCATTATTATCAAAAGATTTTTTAATTTGGGGTCACTTTTGATAATTCTACAAATATCGTATCCATTAATACCTGGAAGCATTAAATCTAAAAGAACCAAATTGGACTTATTATTTCTAAGATACTTTAGTCCAGATTCTCCATTTGAAAATGAATGCACTTGGTAGCCTAAACTTGAAATATTATATGAAAGTAATTCGCGAATATCTTTGTCATCTTCAATAATCACTAATTTTATATTTTTTTTATCTGACATAGATGCTCCGGAGGAGGGACTCGAACCCCCGACCTGGTGATTAACAGTCACTCGCTCTACCAACTGAGCTACTCCGGAAGATGGTAGAAATTTTTAATATTATTATCGAAAAAACAAGTATTATTACTTTTATTTTAGATTAAAAAGAAAAATTATAATTCGAGTTCAATAAATAATTTTTTTGAAGGATCGAATTGACCATGGTTCTGTACATTTTTAGAGATCTCGATTTTATTACCTGATGACATTTTTCCAATGTAGGCGTGAGTTGACTTAATTCCACCCAAGTACCATCTTGTATCAGATATATATGCAAAATCTCCTTCTTTTGCACCAAGATCTTTCATCAAATCTGCTGGTAAATATATTTTATTATCTGTGTCATCCA
>RQOS01000008.1 GCA_008373205.1 SAR202 cluster bacterium | reverse complement strand
TTGGGAAAGACCAGAAATTTTTCACTGGCTTCAAAATACTGGAAATATAGAAGAATCTGAAATGCTAAAGACATTTAATTGTGGGATTGGAATGATCCTAGTTGTTAATCCGAAAGAAACTAATAATTTACTAAATAAACTTAAAGAACTAGGAGAAGAACCTTCATTAATTGGAAAAATAATTCATAATGAAAACCCAGAAACTCTTGTAGTATATAAATAAAATGAGAGTAGCAATATTAATATCTGGGCGAGGATCTAATATGGAAAGGCTCGTTGATTCTTGTAAAATAAATAATAAATCTGCAAGTATCGAATTAGTATTTTCAAATAATGATAAAGCTTCGGGTCTTTCCTTTGCAAAAAATAATAATATAAAAACCTCTGTAATTGATCATAGAATTTTTGAAAAACGAGAGGACTTTGATCATGAATTAGATAAGAAACTTAGAGAAAATAATATAGATTTTATTTGTAATGCTGGCTTCATGAGAATTTTAAGTGAAGATTTTGTAAATAATTGGTTTAATAAGCAGCTTAATATTCATCCTTCATTATTACCGGATTTTAAAGGTTTAGATGTTCATAAACGAGTAATAGAATCTAAAACAAATATATCTGGTTGTACAGTTCACCTTGTTAGAGCGGGTGTAGATGAAGGTCCAATAATTGGACAAATTTCAACAAATGTTGAAAGTAATGATAATGAAGAAATATTAGCAGGTAAAGTTCTCAAGCTTGAACATATTTTATATCCAGTTTGTTTAAAATTATTTTCTGATAACTTGATTCAGATCAATGAAGATAAAATAATTTACAGTAAGGAAGCAATAGATCAACTAGATGAAATTAATGCAAGATTAGGTAAATAAAATATTTATATAATCTCAGACTCATCAAAGAAGTATTTTATTTCTTCAATTGCTGTCTCAGAGGAATCAGAGCCGTGTACAGAATTTGCCTCTATTGATAGAGCAAACTGTTTTCTAATTGTTCCCTCTTCAGCATCATCAGGATTTGTAGCTCCCATGATTTCTCTATTTTTTAGAATTGCATTCTCGCCTTCTAAAACTTGAACAATTATTGGTGCTGAGGTCATAAAAGTAACCAAATCTTGAAAAAAAGGTTTTTCGGAGTGAACGGAATAAAAGCCTTCCGCTTGTTCTTTCGTTAATAAAATTTTCTTTTGAGCAATAATATTTAAACCAGATTCTTCAAAGCAAGATATTATCTTTCCGGTAATATTTCTTTTAGTTGCATCAGGCTTTATAATTGAAAGAGTTCTCTCTATAGACATTTTTACCTCATAAAATTTTCTTCAATCCATTTACCATTATCGTCGGATTTATAAAAGACTATATCTTCGAAATCTTTATTAATATCAAGATAATATTTTTTATATTTTTCTAATAAAACTTTGTCATTAACATCAATAATTATAATTAACCTTTCAAAATTATTTATATTATCTGGTAGAAAACCATCAATAGAAAAAAGAAGCTCAGCTTTATAGGGATTTTCATTTTTTGTTGAAAGATAAATTGGAATATCTATTTCATCAGGAATTTTTTCATCTTCTGATAAATGAGGTAAGAAAGAATTCTGCTTATAAGTCCATAATTTCTCATCTATTTCAGAACATTTTTCTTTATCAATAAAAAGTAATAGAGATTTATAGCCTTTCTCAAGGGATTTTTCTATTAAAGTAAAAAGTGTATTTTCAACCTGTAATGGTGCCGAACTATAAAAAATAATCTGTGTCACTTATTTCTCATAGAACTTTTTGACAAAAGTATCTAATAAATGAACTCCAAATCCCGTCGCCCAGCTTGTATTTGTTGATGTTTTTGGCATACCTGTAGCTGTTCCAGCAATATCTAAATGTGCCCAAGGAACTTTATTAACAAATCTTTGAAGAAATTGTGCAGCTGTAATTGATCCTGCTCCACCCATCCCAATATTTTTCATATCGGCAAATTTTGAGTTTATTAACTTATCATATGATTTATTAAGTGGAAAACGCCATACTTGGTCTCCACTTTCCTCTCCGGCATCAATTAACTTTGATGATAATTTATCATCATTTGAAAATAATCCTGCAATTAAACTACCTAAAGAAATAACCATCGCTCCTGTTAATGTAGCCAAATCAATCATAAGCTCAGGCTTAAATCTTTTTTGTGCATACCATAGCGCATCAGCAAGTACCAATCTTCCTTCAGCATCAGTATTCTGAATCTCTATGGTTTGCCCCGACATAGATTTAATTATGTCACCAGGTTTCTGAGCTTTGCCATCAGGCATATTTTCCACCAAACCAACAATACCAATAGCATTTACTTTAGCTTTTCTCTTAGCGAGCGATAACATAGCTCCAACAACTGCGGCAGATCCACCCATATCACCAATCATCTCTTCCATTTTATTGCTTGGTTTAATAGAAATTCCGCCAGAGTCAAAACAAACTCCCTTTCCTACAAAACAAATAGGTTTAGTTTTCTTAGCTTTATTTCCATTCCAATGCATTATCACTAATTGACTCTCTCTTTGACTACCTTGCCCAACACCTACAAGTGAGTGCATTTTAAGAGCTTTCATTTTTGATTCGCCAAGCACTTCAATCTTTAAACCATGTTGTCGCAGTTTCTGAATTCTTTGAGCATATGCTTTTGGAAATAAAACATTACTAGGTTCATTAACTAGATCTCTTGCGTAAAAAACGCCGTCAGAGATGGAGGCATATCTTTTGAAGTCTTTATTAAGTTTAGTATGATTATTCGAAACAATCTCAATTAATGAAAGCTTATGATTTGTGAAATTCTTTGTTTTATATTTATTAAAAGAATATGAACCGAGAATTGAGCCATAGCCAAGTCTCATTATATTTTCATTATTATTGATTTCTTTATCAATGATTACAGAAGTTTTGGTTTTTAGTTTTGTTAATTCAGTAATTCTTCCTCCGATTTTTTCAAAATCTAACGCACTTAAATCCTTAGTTTTGTTTCCTAATCCACAAATATAAACTGTTTTTAGCTTTCTATCTTTTATACTGTTTATTTCAATGATCTCATTAAGCTTAAACCCAAAACCCTTATTTTCTATTGATTTTGTTATCTCTTTTAAGTGTTTATCATTAAAACCTATATTTTTAAGTGCACTTTTTTTAGATAAGACAAGAAACACTGTTTCTGACATTTTATTTAGTTTTGATACAAATTTAACTTTCATTTATTTCTCCAAAATAACTAAAAACCTAACTATAACTTTTCTATGATAAGTAGTGTATAATCTAAGAGCAATGGCAAGTATAGATAAATATATAATTAAAAAACTTTTTATTTCATTGGTAATAGTCTGTATCGCAATGTTGTCTCTAGCGTGGCTTACGCAAGTGCTAAGAATGCTTGATGAAGCAATCATTCGAGGAGCAAGTATTCCAGTATTTTTAAGCTTAACTATATCAGTAATGCCTAATATTCTGGCTCAAATCCTACCTTTGGCACTTTTTATTTCTACAGTATTTGTCTTAAACAATATGGGTAAAGATAATGAATCAATTATTATCTTATCATCAGGAATCAGTAATTTTAGAACCCTAAAACCATTTCTTATTTTCGCTACAATTACATCAATTTTACTATTGATATTATCATTATATCTAGCTCCTGCTTAACTGTTTATGCTAAAAGTAAAGAGAGAGACAACTCAATAACTGGTGTTTTAGTTCACGATAATAGGGATCCAGAAAATTCAATTACCTACACAGCGAAAAAGGGGTTATTTTTTAATGAAAATAATGAGTCAAAGCTGATTCTTATTGATGGAACTATACAACATAAAAACTCTCTTAAACCTTCAGGAGGGATAACAACAGTTAAATTTGAGAGAAACGAATATTCATTTTCGGAATTTCTTCCTCAAAGTGAAATTTTTAATCTTGACTCAAGTCAGAGATTCTTAGGGGAATTACTTTTTCCTAAAGAAGATGATCCATATGTAAAAAAAAGGATTAATAACTTTCTGGCAGTTGGGCATCATAAATTATCACAATTATTTCATCCAATTACCTTAATCCTTTTCGCCTTCTGCTTCTTAATAAATAAAATTCAATCTAGGACTAATTCAACTTTAATAAATATATTAGCTGTTACAGTTGGCTTTTCATTCCAAATAATCGATTTTTTCTTATTGGGATTTGCTCAATCAAGTTTAATTGGGATAATTGCTTTGTATATATTGCCTTTATTATGTCTTTTTTCTGTTTTAGTTTTTTATAGAGAAAATTTTGGATTTTTAAGTAAGGTTTAAATTATGAATCTAACTAAAACGTTAGCTAAATACTTTTATAAAAAATATATAACTACATTGTTTTATTCACTAATTATTTCAACAATATTTGTTTTTATTATTGATACTGCTGAGCTTTCAAGAAGAATATCTAAGGCAGGTGATGGGGATATCATTTTGGCTATAAAACTTGCTTTTTTTAAATTACCTGAAATGGTATTTGAGATTTTTCCA
>RQOS01000007.1 GCA_008373205.1 SAR202 cluster bacterium | reverse complement strand
AAATGGTATTTTTATCTCTTTAGATGACTTCTGCAAAAGAATGGACTCAAGTTGGATAAATAAAAAGATTCTTGAAAGCTTAATTAAGTCAGGTAGTTTTGATGAATTTGGTGATAGAGGAAGCTTATTTGATTCTGTTGAACGAATTTTACTTCAAATAAACAATGCAACTAAATTAAGAAATAGCAATCAAACTACAATGTTTGATCTATTTGGAGATGAAGTTGAAACTCCAACTACAGATTTAGAATTAACAAATATAAAAACAGAAGATACCCAAAAAATGCACTGGGAGAAAGAGATTTTAGGAATCTCATTTACGGAGAATCCAAATCATAAAGAAATGCTGAGAATAAAAGAGATCAACGAAGATATGGTTGTTTCAATGAATCAATTAGATAATGTTGATCAAAAAAAACCTCAAACTATTATTGCTGAAGTAAGATCTTATGAAAAGCGTGTCTCAAGAAAAGGTTCTGAGTTTATGATAGTCAAACTAGAACTTATAGATGGAGTTATTGATTTAATGGTTTGGCAAAATAAATTAGAAGATGTTGATAAATGGTTGCATAGTCCTATAGCTAAAATTTCTGGAAAAATTAATAATAGAAATGGTGATGCTTCAATTTGGTACGATAATGGAGAAATATTCTCATTTGATGAAGAAATTATACCTAAAAAGACAACTCAAGAAAACTTAATAAAATCTGAACCAATTATAACCATAGAAGATAAACAAAAGGAGGAAAAAACTATTATTGAAGAATTTGCAAAAGAAGATCTAAATTATATTAAAGAAGTAATAATAACCTTAGATGATCAAAAACACTCACAAAATAAACATTTAATGGATGATATCACAAGGATTCTACTAGATAATGAAGGCCAAATACCTGTATCGATAGTAGTCAAGAATAACAATGAGAAAGTAAAGCTAAGCTTACCTTTTGCTAATGTTGATGCTAGTAAATCTTTAGAGGAAAAATTAGATAATATAATAGGTTTAGAAAATGTATACTATAAGCAGTAATTTATTCACTTCTAAGCGCTTCAATAGGATCTAATTCTGATGCCCTATAGGCTGGATAGGCACCACTTATTAGACCCACAAGAAGAGATACTATAAAAGCAATAACGACACTTATAGGAGTTATTACAGCAGGCAAATTTGTTTGATCTCCAAACTCATCTTGAAAAGATATTCCTCCCAAATTAAGAGAAATAACTATGCCAATTAAAATACCTAAAATCCCTCCTATTAAGCAAATGGTAAGAGCTTCCGTAATAAACTGTAGCCTAATATCAAATTTAGTGGCTCCAATTGATCTTAAGGTTCCTATTTCTCGTGTCCTCTCGGTTACACTTACAAGCATTATATTTCCTACTCCAATTGCTCCTACTAATAGTGATATCCCAGCTATTGATCCTAAAAATAAAGTTAATGCCTGGGTAACTTGATTAGCTGCTTCTAAAAGTTGATCCATACTTGTGATTTCAAAATCAGGTTCATCAACTTCATGAATATTTTGCAATGCCCTTGTTATTGAATTAGAAACAATTGTTTTATCTGCATCTTCGGTTGATCTAACAATTATAGAAAATACATTTACATCACCAGTAGGATTTCTAAGAAAACCTATTCTGTTTTGCATAGTTGAAACTGGTATATAGACAGAAAAATCTTCATCACCGTCTCCTCCTTTTGGCTTCATAACTCCAGTTACTAAAAATCTAAAATCAAATCTGTTAAAAAGGCTTAGTCTAACAATTTTCCCAACGGGATCTATATCTGGAAAAAGAGATTTTTTAATCTCAGAACCTAAAACCATTCTCAAGGCCTTAGTATCTACATCTTTTTGTGTTATAAACTCACCTGTTGTTGTATTAGTAGAAATTACGTCTATGTACTCAGGTGTAGTCCCAAATACATTGGCTTCAACATTATAATCACCAGCTATAAGCTGAGCTGGAAAATCTATTTGAGGAGCAAGGCTCCTAACTCCAGAAATATTACTTGATGATAATTGTTCAGCATCGCGAAGAGTTAGAGTTAAGCCTGAATTTCTACCTCCAGAAACTCCCGTAGAAGAATCTTCTGATCTAGCTGTTATAAATAACAAGTTGGTTCCTAGAGCAGTGATCTCATCTTCTACTTGCTTTCTGATACCTTGACCCAATGATACAAGTACTATAACTGATGTAACTCCTACAATCACTCCAAGAGCAGTAAGCCCACTTCTTAGCGGTGTAGAAATTATAGATCTAAAAGCAAACTTTATAGCATCAAAAATATTCACTGAACCATTCCATCTTTCATTTCAATAATTCTAGAAGTTTTTTTTGCTACTGAATTATCATGGGTAATAATAATTACAGTAATTCCACTATTAGATAATTCTTTAAATATTCCTATAATTTCTTCTCCCGTTTTAGTATCCAAAGCTCCTGTAGGTTCATCAGCAAGTATTATTTTAGGTTCTCCAACCAAAGCTCTTGCTATAGATACCCTTTGTTGCTCTCCTCCAGATAATTCAACTGGTGAATGATTTATTCTTTGAGCTAAACCCATTTTACTTAGTGCCAGTATAGATTTTTTCCTTCTATTTTTTTCTTTTCTATATATTAAAGGCATCTCTACTTGGTTTACTGCAGCAAGTCTAGGTATCAAGTTATATGATTGAAAAACAAATCCAAAAATACTTCCTCTTATATGTGACCTAGTATTATCATTGAGCTTAGAAACATCATTGTTAGCCAAGATATACTTTCCTTTAGTTGGTCTATCTAATAGCCCTATAATGTTCATCATTGTACTTTTACCTGATCCGGAGGGACCCTTAATTGCTATGAACTCGCCTTGTTGAACATTTAAATTTACTTCTGATAATGCTCTTACTTGATTAAAACCAGTATCAAAAATCTTAGAAACATTTTCTAACTGAATCATCTTCTAGGGGCACCTCCACCTGGACCTGGAGGACCTGGCCTATTATTAGTAACTTCATCTATAGATTTTGAGGTAGAATTTTCTATAATTGATTCTTTCTTAATATAAATTTTATTTCCTTCATTTAATCCTGTTGTGATTTCAGTCATACTACCATCAGTCAAACCTGTCTCAACTTGTGTAAATATATCATTTTCATCATCATAAGAAGAAATAACTTTTTTAACGTTCCTTTCAACGATAATTGCTTCTGAAGGAATAATTAGAACATTTTCTACAGATTCTTGTAGTAAAGTTACGGTTCCATTCATACCTTCTGCTGGAAGTTCTCCAGATAAGAAATTGAGTAATGGATTATTCATATCCAAATTATTTATATCAAAATTTTGATTTGAATTTGGCCTGCCACCCATCCCACTTCCTGGGAAGCTTCCTCCACCAGGAAAGCCTCCGCCAGGAATATTTTGCAAAGAACTTGGATCAATTCCACCAATTAGAGATTGAATCAAAGGTCTGAATTTATCTATAAGAGAAATCACTTCAAACCCTCTTATGAATCTTGCTCTAACAGGATAAGTTACAACTCCTTGTTGAACATTAGGAACATCAGATATAGAAACAACTTGAATAATCAGGGGAGACTCTGGCTTTGAATCTAAGGCAACTATTCCATACATTCCTTCTTCCATTTCAACGTATTCTGCTTCAGAAGCAATGATTTCCATTTCTATGGTTTCAGGATCGGTTAATGTCATTAGATTTTGACCAGAACCTATAAATTCTCCTACTTTAGAATTTATAGAAGAAATTTGTCCATCAAAAGAAGCATAAAGCTTAGTCTTAGATATATTATCATCTGCTTGAGAAACTAAAAGTCGCTGAACAGCTATATCATTTTTATCTGAACCCCCCTTAATTTTATCAAGAGAAGATTTTGCTTTACTTAAGTTTTCTTCAGCTAGGTCTAAATCTTCTTGTTTGGTTCCAAGTAATATCTCCTCTAATGAATTTAAGCTTTTTTGGAGGTTAAGTTCAGCTTGATCTTCCAAATGAGCAAATCTATCAATATCATTTTGAGTTGGGTTTTTTAAATTTTCTAGTGTATTCTGAGCATCTTTTAGATTAGCATTTGCACTTTCTAATTGAAGTTTATAAACTTCAATTTGCTCCAATGATGATAGGTAATTTGAATTTGTATTAATTAATGACTTAGACAAATTCATTTTTGTAGTATTAGCATCACAACATACAAATATTTCACTCAATATATTATCTGTAATACTTTTGGATAATGGTAAATTTTCTTCACCTGAACAGGCATCTCCAATATTTGGCAAACCAAGTCCATCCCATGATTGATCGCAGTAGTTATTAACTGATTCTATTAATAAAAT
>RQOS01000006.1 GCA_008373205.1 SAR202 cluster bacterium | reverse complement strand
AATTTATTACCAGAATCATTAAAAATTATTAGAACAATTAATATTCAAGGATTGGACCTTCAGGCTGATGGTGGAACCCATGTTTCAAGTACTAAAGAGGTTGGCTACATAAATATTACTGGCCACGAAAGTAAGGGAAAAATAAATAAAAGACTTCGTATTAAAGTGTCTGATCAAAAAATAATTAATGAATAAACGTCTACTTTTATAGTCAAATATCACTTAATTATTGCTCTATTTGTTGGGATGTATTAACATTTTATAAACAAAAAAATATTCGGAGGGAAAATGGATATTAATTCGTTAACGCAGTTTAGTTTCTATTTTGGAACAGCTGCTATGCTTTGTTCTGCAGTATTTTTCTTTTTTGAAAGAGGAGAAGTTAATCCTAAATGGAGAACTTCAGTAACTGTTGCAGGATTGGTTACTTTCATTGCATTTTTTCACTATTACTTTATGAGAGATGCTTGGGGAGGAGCTCTAGCTTCAGGTGACTTAACACAGCTAAGATATATTGATTGGCTGATAACTGTGCCTCTTCAAATTGTTGAGTTCTATTTGATTCTTAAGGTTGTTGGTAAAGCAACTTCAAGTCTCTTTTGGCAATTACTCGTAGCTAGCATTGTTATGTTAGTAGGTGGACTACTAGGTGAAATGGATGTTATCGATGAAATAATAGGTTTTGTTATTGGAATGATTGGTTGGCTATTTGTTGTGTATCTTATATTTGTAGGTGGTGCTGCTAAGGCAAGTGCTGAAGGTAACAATGAGTCTGTTCAATCTGCATTCAATTCTATGAAACTAATTGTTTTAGTTGGTTGGTCAATCTATCCTATTGGATACATTATAGGAAATATGATTGATGTGACAAATGGTACTCAAACAATGAATATCATTTACAACTTTGCGGACTTAATTAATAAGACTGCTTTTGGTTTAGTTATTTGGGCTGCAGCTAAAGCAGATACAAAAAGTTAAATCTTAAATAAAAAATCGCAGTTAGTGTCATAAATTGAAGCTAACTGCGATTTTTTTATTTAAAAATATCTGTGTTTAGGTTCTGTAGTTTATTATGAACCTATAAAAACAGATCCATCAATACCAGGCAAACTGTAATTATCATAAATACTATGGCTAAAAAGCCTGACACTTTTCTAATTTTTTTCATATAGAAATTATGAATGAATTACTTTAATTTTTCAAATAAATGATGCCAGATGTTGTTGCCTAATCTATAATTTCTAAATGAGCAATAGTAATCTAGATAAAAGAAAGCCATTAGATAAAAAAGGAGGCCTATTAGCAATATTGATTGCGATACTATGGTCAGCAAATCCTTTAGCAGCAAAAATTGGTTTAGAAGATGCTCCTATTTTCAGATTAGGTTTTATGAGATTTGCCTTAGGGATTTTTGTTGTAGTTGCTTGGGGAATATATACAAAGCAATCATTCCTAATATCTAAAAAAACCTTAATACCACTGTGCATTTCTAGTGTAATTGTTCCAATACAATTTGGATTTCATTTATTTGGGCAAGATCAAACATCAGCTAGTCATGGAGTGATAATGATAGTAACTTTTCCTTTATGGGCTGCAATGTTCTCTCATTTTTATAACAAAAATGATCGATTAAATAGAGTCAGGGTATTTGGTTTGATACTAGCTTTTTTGGGAATTATAGTTTTATTCTGGGAATCATTTAATAATAATTTTATTGAATATCTAATAGGCGATGTGTTGATATTGATATCCGCGATTATACTTGGGGCTAGATTAGTATATGTTTCACATATCACTCAAGGGATAAATAAGATTCATGTAGTTCTATTTGAAACAGTAATTGGGTTTCTTTCATTTTTTGTAATATCTATGCTGATTGAAAGGCAAGAATTTGTTTTCACTCAATCACTAATTATTTCTTTATTTTATTTAGGGATTGTAATAGCTGGTTTTGGATTAATTCTTCAAACCCATGTATTAAAAACCTATTTACCTGGTAAAGTTACTTTTTTTAATTTATTTCAGCCAATATTAGGAGTATTTTTTGCATGGATAATCTTAGCTGAAAATCCTGGCATTGAGTTGTTTCTATCAATATTGTTAGTATTTATAGGTTCATACTTTGCATTAAAAAAATAAGATTTGATTATTTTATTTTCTAAAAGCTTCACCCTAGATAAACATCAGTTTCATCTTCTGATTCAAATACTTCGTTAAGAAACTTAAATTTATCTTTTCTGGTAATAGGTTTACTGATATTTTCGTCATTAATTTTATAATTTTCTGAATTTCTTGAGGGGTCTTCTTTTTTTCTTTTTTCGTTATTCATTTACTTAATATTTTTTTCTAAATTTAGCATTAAATTCTTATTAATCTAAATTATAATACCTAAAATTACTTAGTGATAAACCAAGATACAAAAATAACTAATAAGAACAATGTTACAAGAATAAGTAAGGTTGTAGCTATAGATTTATTCATCAATATACTCGCAGCAATAATTAGTTAAATCATGAATTTTTAATTTAAAAGAACTATTCTTGGGAACCTCAAAAGTTTCTCCTGATTTTATATTTATCCATTCAGATTTATTTGGTAATAAAACTTGAAGCTTTCCTGTCATTATTTCCATTATTTCTTTTTGTTCTGTATTGAACTCATATTCACCTTTTAGCATTACTCCTAAGGTTTTTTTTGAACCATCTTGAAAAGATATTGAAGTGCTTATAACCTTTCCTCCAAAGTATATATTGGCTTCTTTTTGTACATTAACATTACTGAATTCACTCATCTTAATCCTTTACGAGATAATATATATGAAAATTTTATATTCTAGCCCAGAAAAAAAGAATACTCGAAATTATAGATTTTTTCATTATCCAATAATTTTCATTAGCTTAAATACATCATGTCAGAATTAGCTATCTAAAGAGACATCAAAAAAGACTTTATGTTTTCTAGGTGATTTAATTTAATTCCATGAAAAAAAAGAAACAGAATAATAAAGACCAAAGAGAATTATTTGATACCAAAAAATTTGAAAGAACTTATCTATTGCCTCAGACATGGTATGAGCTATTGTCTAATAGTGATGAGGAGTTTCTGAATGAATTATTGTTTGATATTAGTGGAGTAAATTATATTTATCCAAAACTTATATTAACTTTTCAGAATCCTACGTCATATAACTTCTTTCATTTATCAATGCTGAATGAAAACTCTAAGAGAAAGATTGAAAGAATCTTCAAAGGTATTTATGGTGATGATGTATTAATTGTTATCCAAAAAGCCAATACTGAACCACC
>RQOS01000005.1 GCA_008373205.1 SAR202 cluster bacterium | reverse complement strand
CGAATATCTATAAAAATAAAGTTGCCAATGCTCAAGAAGCTCATGAAGCTATTCGCCCAGCAGGTACAACATTTAGGAAAGTTGAAGATGTTCAAAAAATTGGTGCTGATGAAGCAAAACTTTATGAACTAATTTTAAATAGAACAGTTGCTTCTCAAATGAAACCAGCGCAATATATTCGAACAAACGTTGAAATTCACAATGGAATATCTATCTTTAAAGCAAGTGGGAATGTTACAGTATTTAAAGGTTATACTTTAGCTTATGAGCAAGCTTTGACTAGAAAAGATAAAGGTAGACCTGATAGCCTGCCGGCTTTAGATAAACAATCGAAAATTGGAAGCAAAGAAGTATTACTTGAAGAAAAATCAACATCTCCACCCAGAAGATTTTCCGAAGCTATGTTAGTAAAGGAAATGGAAACGAGAGGAATTGGAAGACCTTCTACCTACTCTGCTATTATTGAAAAATTATCACAAAAAGAATATGTGGTGAAAAAAAATAAAACTCTTATTCCAACTTTTGTTGGAATAGCTGTTTCACAACTATTGGAAAATCATTATTCTGCATTATTCAATGAAAGTTTCACAGCTGGTATGGAAAATCATTTAG
This sequence comes from SAR202 cluster bacterium, assembly GCA_008373205.1. Lineage (GTDB taxonomy): Bacteria > Chloroflexota > Dehalococcoidia > Lucifugimonadales > Lucifugimonadaceae > TMED-70. The sequence goes on along the minus strand of RQOS01000005.1, from coordinate 3,447 downwards.
ATGAAATATCTAGATCTGAAAATTCATATTTAGATGTATTAAATGAATTTTATTATGGTAATGCTGATTACAAAGGAGTAGCAAAGTTATTAGATGAAAAAGTTGATATTGCAAAAGCATGTACAGTCAATGTAGAAAAAGATTTAGATATTAGAATTGGTAAGTTTGGTCCTTATGTGCAAAAAGATGGAAATAATACTACTATTCCTGAAGATTTATTTTTTGGAGAGCTAAACAAAAAGAAATTAGATGAGCTTGATGACATGCAGAAAGAGGATAATGTTATTGGAGTACATTCTAATGGAGAAAATATTTTATTAAAAATTGGTAGATATGGACCATATGTCGAGCTTGAAAAAAGTAAAAAAAGGAAGTCTGTCTTAAAAAGCATTGGCGTAGAAAATGTTACCCAAGAAATAGCTATTGAATTATTAAGCCTTCCAAAAAAATTAGGGACTCATCCAGAAACAAATGAAGATGTTTTGGCTGATTTTGGACCATATGGTCCATATGTTAAGTGTGGTAAAATAAATGCGTCAATGAAAGCAGATGAAAGTCCATTATCAATCACACTAGAAAATGCCTTAAAGTTAATTAAAGATAGAAAGCTAAAATTTGAACCAAAAGTACTTGGTGAACATCCTAAAACTAAAAATGAGATATCAATTAAAAGAGGGCGATTTGGACCGTACGTGACTGATGGAAAGAAAAATGCCTCTTTAAAAGGATATGTAGTTGATGAAGTTACTTTAGATCAAGCAGTGCAATTAATTGACGAAAAATCATGACAAAAAACTTATATTTATTATTTATAAGTACAGTTTTATTACTTGGATTTCAATCTTCTATTGAAGAACGTTTATACACGCTTAACAGAGATCTTATGTGCCCAGTTTGTGATGGACTTACCCTAGAACAATCTCAAGTTGCACCTGCTCTCGAAATGAAAGAAGAAATTAAAAAAATGATTATTCAAGGTATGTCTGATGAAGAAATAAAAAACCACTTTGTTGCAAAATTTGGAGTGGAAATATTGGCTAATCCTCCTAAAAAAGGTTTTGATACGCTAGTTTGGTTGGCCCCACTTGTTTTTGGTTTTTTTGGAATAGTTTTTCTGTACAGATATATTTTTTCTTAAACTCTATACAATATGAGTAAAAAACATTTAGATAAAATTGTATCTCTTTGTAAGCGTAAAGGTTTTGTATTTCCTAATTCTGAAATTTATGGAGGATTAAAAGCATCTTACGATTATGGCCCACTTGGTGTTGATTTAAAAAAAGCAATATCTGAAAAATGGTGGAAGGCAATGACTCATAATTCGAATATTGTTGGTTTAGATAGTTCAATAATGGTCCATCCTGATGTCTGGGAAGCAAGTGGTCATGTAGCCAATTTCAATGATCCTATGACGGATAATAAAGATAACAAAAAGCGTTATAGGGTTGATGATTTATTATTGCAGCAAAAAAATAAAGTTATCGATGCTCTCTGTGAAATGATGTCAATCGAAAATAATAACGATAATGACACAATTGATAAAATTAGTAGTACACTATTAAATGACGCAAATAAATATAACAATGCTTTAGAGTCTGCGGGGGTTATTGATCCATTTTCTGGCAATGTCGGTAAATGGACACAAGCTACCCAATTTAACTTAATGTTTAAAACTAATGCTGGCCCCTCTGAAAAAACTGGTAAAAGTATTTACCTAAGACCTGAAACAGCTCAGGGTATTTATATTAATTACCTCTTAGTTCAAAATTCCATGCGTTTGAAGGTGCCTTTTGGCATTGCTCAAACTGGAAAAGCTTTCAGAAATGAAATCATTGCAAGGAATTTTATTTTTAGAACCAGAGAATTTGAACAGATGGAAATGCAATATTTTGTGCATCCTTCCGAAGATGAGTCTTCTATGAACTTTTGGAAAAAACAAAGAATGGATTTTTATTCCTCAGAACTTGGCATAAGTAATAAAAATTTAAAATTTCATCAACATTCAAAAGATGCATTGGCGCATTATGCTAAAGATGCATTTGATATTGAATATAACTTTCCATTTGGGTGGGGTGAAGTTGAGGGAATTCATAATAGAACAGATTTTGATTTGAAAGAACATGAAAAGTTATCTGGTAAAAACATGATGTACTTTGATGCCATTAAAAACGAAAAATATCATCCTTATATAATTGAAACATCTACTGGTTTGAATCGATTATTTTTAATGGTTCTTTGTGAAGCATATCATGAAGATACAGAAAATAATAGAATTGTATTGAAGCTTCCGTTTGATTTAGCCCCTAACAAAATTGTTGTATGTCCGTTATTAAAAAAAGATGGTTTACCAGATAAAGCTAAAGAAATATTTGATATTGTCAGCTCTGAGCACAAATGCATCTATGATGAACAAGGATCAATTGGAAAAAGATATTATAGACAAGATGAAGCGGGTACACCTTTTGGTATTACTATCGATCACGAAACACTTGATAATAATACTGTAACAATTAGAGAAAGAGATTCAATGGAACAACATAGAATATCTCTCGATAAAATTTTAGAATTTGTATCAAAAAATAAATAATTAAAAATAGGAGTACTTTTATGCGTTCTGCTAACCCAGCATTAAATAATAACACTTTTAGAAATACAAGAAGAGTAAGTGGTGAACAGGCAATGTCGATTGACGGCACCGTTAATAAAACTGCTCTGAGTCTTTTGCTCGTTATGACGTCTGCAATTTATACCTGGAATAATCCAGAACTAGGACTAGCTCTTTTCTGGCCAGTAACAATTTTTACCTTCATTCTACTAATGATTACAATATTTAATAAAAAATCTGCACCTATCACGGTACCGTTATACTGTTTAGCAGAAGGATTAATTCTAGGAGGAATCTCTGCTTATGCAAATGCATTATATCCTGGGATTGCTAATCAAGCTATAGCATTAACATTTGGAATATTAGCAGCTTTACTTTTTTTGTACAAAAGTAGGCTAATTGCTGCGACTGAAAATTTCAAATTAGGGGTGTTTTCTGCAACTTTTGGCATACTGATTGTATATGTTTTAAATCTGATACTTTCCTTTTTTGGAGTATCTTTTATGGGGCCACTATTTGGTAATGGATTAACAGGAATATTATTTTCAGTTTTCGTCATAGGAATCGCCTCTTTAAACCTTGTTTTGGATTTCGATTTTATCGAAAATGGAGCAGAACAAGGCGCTCCGAAATATATGGAGTGGTATGCTGCGTTTGGACTGATGATTACTCTTATTTGGCTATATATAGAAATTCTAAATCTTCTGATGAAACTACGAAGTAGACGGTAATCTACCCCCTCTCTTTAAATTATTGACATAAAGTACACTTTCTCCTAGATTATGCAAACTAAGGGTATATTTATACCTCTATAAGAGGTACGTACCAAGGATTTATTAATA
>RQOS01000004.1 GCA_008373205.1 SAR202 cluster bacterium | reverse complement strand
ATCGATTATTTCAGATTGAATTTCTTTCTGATAAGCATTCGAGTTATAAATTTGCTCTGTCATGATTAATATAGATTATGGTAAAAAGTAAATTATTTCTATTTGAAAATTAAGAATATCATTGTAAATTTAATGTATTCTTTAAAATTTCCCGGGTGGTCTAATGGTAGGACAGAGGACTTTGACTCCTCCAGTCCTGGTTCGAATCCAGGCCCGGGAGCCAACTTCTCTTTTATTCTTGCATTTCTTGATCTACAGATAATTTAAATTCTGACAGATCATGCCCTGTTACGGTACTCCATGGAGTTTCAACCACATAGTGATCTTTTCCAACCTCAACAAGAGGTGGTCTTTCTTTAGTGTATTTATGATTCTTTCTTACAGGAAGAGGTGTTCTAGTCATGAATACATCACCAACAGGGGGATTTACAGGTGAAACAACTTCACCAGGTAAAACAATTTCATCTCGTTGAATATCAGGGTGAGATGGAAGAGCTGCTGAAATTAAAGCATTTGTGTATAAATGGGTAGGCTCAGCAAATATTTCCTCAGTATCACCATATTCTTGAATAACTCCTAAGTACATAACAGCCGTTCTATGGCACATATATCTTACTGTTGCCAAATTATGAGCAATTAGAATATAAGCTAGATCATGTTCATTCTGAAGATCAACTAAAAGATTCATTATTTGCGCTCTAATTGAAACATCAAGAGCTGAAACTGGTTCATCAAGAACAATTAATTTAGGATTCAGAGCTAAAGCTCTTGCAATACCAATTCTTTGTCTTTGACCTCCAGAAAATTCATGAGGATAAAGGTTACCTTGATATGGATTTAATCCAACTTCAGCAAGTAAGTCCCCAGCTCTAGTATCTCGCTCTTTTTTTGTCATAGTTGTATTAATTTCAAGCGGTTCAGAAATTATAGTATTAACTCTCATTCTAGGATTAAGTGAGGACCAAGGGTCTTGAAAAACAGCTTGAACAGACCTTCTCATTTCCCTTTTACCAGCACCACTTAATTGAGTAACATCTTCTCCTTGAAAATAAATGCTTCCTACAGGAACTTCACCATCTGTTGATGGATTTTCAAGTCCTAATACCATTTTTGCTGTAGTTGTTTTACCACAACCAGACTCACCTACCAGTCCAATTGTTTTACCAGCAGGTACATCGAATGAAACATCATCAACGGCTTTCAACCAATCAAAGCTTCCTATTATTGGAAGGCCTTTATTGACTTGATACCACTTTCTAATATTTCTCACCTGAATTATAGGATCTCCATCATTAGAACACCCTATAGCAGATGGAACTGTTGAATAATCTCTTTTTTCTGTAGTAGTCATAATTTCCTCACGTATTATATTTAGTATGAAACTAAGTCTTTATATTTATCAAAATCAGCAACTGAACATCTAGACATTTGAACAAAATGACCAGGTTTTACCTCAACTAGTTCAGGTCTTATCATTGCATCTTTTTCATCATATTCCAATGGAGATCTAGGTGCAAATGCATCGCCTGGAGGTAGGTTGTATAAAAGAGGAGGCTGTCCCTCAATTTGAGGTAATCTTCCAGTTTTTTCTTCAAGTTTTGGAACAGATCCAATTAATGCTTTTGTATATTCATGTAAAGGATTATTGAAAATCTCTCTACAATCAGCCATCTCAACTATTCTTCCTGCATACATTACTGCAACTCTGTCACACATCTTTGCAACAATTCCAAAATCATGAGTAATAAATATTATTGCAGCTCCTGTCTCAGATTGTATTTGCTTTAACAATCTTAAGTATGCTGCTTGAATTGTCACATCAAGAGATGTGGTAGGCTCATCTGCAATAATAACAGATGGATTTGATGATATTCCTATTGCTCCAACAACTCTTTGTCTCATACCACCTGAGAGTTGATGTGGATAATCCTTAGCCCTTGTGTCGGGGGCAGGAATTCTTACTTTTCTAAGAGCATCTACAACTTTTTCAAATCTACTTTTTCCTTTAAGCCCTTGATGAATTCCTATAGCTTCACCTACTTGATCATCAATATCAAAAACTGGATTTAATGCTTGCATAGGATCTTGCAAGATCATTGAAATTTCTCCACCTCTTACTCTTGTCATCTCTTTTTCTGATAACTCAAGGATATTTCTTCCGTTAAGTATTACTTCTCCACCAGCTATTAATCCTGGAGGTGATTGAATAAGTCTCATTATAGATAATGCTGTAACAGATTTACCTGAACCAGATTCCCCCACTACACCTAAAGTTTCACCTTTTCTTACAGAATATGAAACTCCATCACATGCCTTTACTGTTCCCCATTTAGTTGTGAAATGAGTTTGTAAATTCTTTAGTTCAAGAACAACTTCATCTTGTACAGTAGAAGGTCCAAAACCATCTCTGTCTATAGATTCGTTGTTATTTTTTTTGCTTGCTTTTTCAACCATGCTATGCCCTCTTTATTTTATAAATTTTTTGAGTCATTTTTAAAGTTACTGTAAACATATCACATATACTAAAAAAAAATAGTAAAAAAAACAATATTTAGGTTTTATTAAAGTTCTTTTTCTATCCTACTAATAGCGCTACTCAAACCCTCTACTAAAAAGTCTATCTCATCCTTATTGATATTTAGAGGAGGACACAAAGAAATAATATCACCCGCTCTAAATGTGAAAATATTACTTTCATTCAAGTATTTTGGAATCTTTTTTTGTATTTCCATTGCTGCAGGGAGTTTTTCTTTAGTTTTTTTATCCTTGACTAACTCAATAGCAGCAAGTAGCCCTAATCCCCTAACATCACCTACGATTTTAGATTTCTTTAGATCTTCTAGCTTGTTTAACAGGTAATCTCCATTGTCTTTGGAATTTTCTACTAAATTTTCTCTTTCATAAATCTCAAGATTCTTTAGGCCTGCTGCACATGATGCTGGATGCCCACCAAAGGTTATCAAATGTAAAAACATCTCTTTTTCACTACCAATAAATGAGTCTGCTATTTTTTTTGTAGCTATCGCGGCTCCTAATGGAGAATATCCACTAGTTAGAGATTTGGCAACTGTTGTTATATCTGGAATCATATCCCAATGGTCAGTAGCAAAATATTTCCCCGTTCTACCAAATCCTGTTATAACTTCATCAGCTATCAAGACAACGTTATATTCGTCTGCAATTTCTCTTAATCTTTGCCAATATTCTTTGGGTGGAATATGTATCCCAAACGCTACAGAAATTGGCTCAGCAATCATCGCAGCAACACTATCTGGCCCAGTATGTTTTATAGCTTCTTCAAATTGATTAGCACAGTGAATAGCATAGTCTACTGAATTCATATTTTTAGGTATTCTGTAGGAATCCCAATTTTGAACATGTATTGCTCCAGGCATCTCTGGTCCCATGGTATCTGAAGTAGAAGGCTTGCCTAAGCTAACGGCCATTGCAGTAGCTCCATGATATGAATATCTTCTTGAAATAACCTTATAAGCTCCTGATTTTCCTGTATTCATTTGATATTTTTTGGCCATCTTAACAGCTGTTTCAACTGATTCTGAGCCTCCTGAAGTAAAAAAAGATCTAGCAGATTTATCAGGATATATGTCAGCAATTTTAGCTGCTAATTCTATTTGTGGTATACAAGCTGCCATTGCTGGAGGAGTTTCAATCTCACATATTTGTTCATAAATAGCTTGACCAATTTCTGATCTCCCATATCCGGCACCTTTGAACCACAATCCTCCGGTAGAATCAAGATATTTGTTACCATTTACATCTGTAACCCAAACTCCTTCTCCTTTAACAAAAATTCTTAAGTCACCAGCCCAATCGTTAATTTGTTGAGCATGCATAAATAGATTTTGAGATGCTAAGCTTTGTAATTCTTCTATTTTTTCACCTGAAATTAAAATATCTTTATTCATAATTATTTTTTGTTGTATACTTTAGGATCATTATAGTTGATTATTAATATATATTTACTTTAAAACTGCTTAGAATATTATTTCTATCAATCATGATAAATTTCTC
>RQOS01000003.1 GCA_008373205.1 SAR202 cluster bacterium | reverse complement strand
GTTTGTCTTTGAGATCCATCGTTAGCCACATAACTACTGGATCTAAATCTACCTTCAACAAAACATTTTTGACCTTTTTGTAAAAACTGATTTACAGACTCAGCTGTTTTGTTCCAACATGCAATTCTAAACCATTCAGTTTCCTGAATTTGTTCCCCGTCAGATCCATTCCTGTAGGAATTGACTGCTAAACTAAAGTTCACTACCATTGCACCATTTGGCGTATATCTCATTTCAGGATCAGATCCACAATTCCCTATTAGTAATATTTGATTTAAGCTCAAAATTGTCCCTACTTAGCTTTTACTTTATATGGCTTGAAATTTTCTTTAACAGTAATTAGATGTCTGATAACTTGAGAATCATCTTTTAGTATATTTTCAATTTTAATAATACTGGCTGGTAAACATTCTAGTTCTGAAACGAAGTATGTACCTTCTTCAAAATTTTCAATTGGATAAGCTAGTTTTGTTCTTGCCCATATTGAAGAGCTAACAACTTTACATTCTTTAGCTATAGATATAGATTTGGTAATTCTGGATAAAGATTCATTAGCAACATTTTCATCTATGTTACCTCCAACAATCCACATTAATTCATATTTTTTCAATTTGTACTCTTATAATCTTGATTTTTACGATCTCTAAATTATATCACTGATTAATCTTAATTTAGTATTTATTTATATAAAATTTATGGAAGTGGTAGCTTATTCATAATTTTTTGTACTTCTTTAGTAAATACTGAAGTATTTTTAGATGAAGTACTTAAACAATCAACTATGACATTACCAATTTTAATTAAATCTTCATTTGAAATTTGTCTAGACGTTATAGCTGGAGTACCGATTCTAATACCTGATGTTATTTTAGGTGGCATTGGATCAAAAGGAATTGCATTCTTATTTACAACTATTCCTACTTCATTAAGCTTATTTTCTGCTTCATCTCCGTTAATCCCAATTGATCTTGTATCTATTAGCATTAGATGATTATCTGTCCCTCCTGAAACTAGTCTTAAGCCTCTATCTATAAATAAATTTGCAAGAACCTTTGCATTATCAATAATTTGTTGAGAGTATTCAATAAAATTATCAGAAAGAGCTTCTTCAAAGGCTGCAGCTTTAGCCAGTATAGTATTCATCAAAGGTCCTCCTTGAATAGCAGGAAAAACACCTCTGTCATATTTTGACGAAAGATCTTCTCTAATTATTGCTAATCCTCCTCTGGGACCTCTAAGAGTTTTATGGGTAGTAGAGGTTATTATGTCTGCTATACCTACAGGAGATGGATGTTTACCAGATACTACAAGGCCAGCTATATGTGCAATATCAGCCATCAAAAGTGAACCTACTTTTTGTGATATCGTTTTAAATTTATTAAAATCTATAATTCTTGAATATGCTGAATAACCACAAATTATTAATTTTGGTTTTACTTTTTCGGCAATTTCATTAATTTGATCATAATCTAATAATTCAGATTCTCTATTCAAGTAATAATTATGAATTTCATATATCTTGCCAGAAAAATTTACATTATGTCCATGAGATAAGTGTCCACCATGATCTAATGATAAACTCAAAATTTTATCCCCAGGTTTTAACAAAGAAACATAAGCTGCCATATTAGCTTGGGAGCCTGAATGTGGTTGAACATTTATATGTTTAGAAGAAAATAGTTTTTTACCTCTAGAGATAGCGAGATTTTCAACTTCGTCAGCATTTTCGCATCCTGCATAATATCTTTTACCAGGATAACCTTCAGCATATTTATTTGTAAAAATAGAGTTTGAATAATTTCTTACCCTTTCTGATGCATAATTTTCTGAAGCAATAAAGACAGCAGAATTTCTTTGACGAATTGATTCCTTTTCTAAAATTTGTTCAATTTTTTTATCTAATGTTTTCAATTATTTAAATATTTTTTTTATACTACTTTTTTATTTTATTGTTTTTTTTTTATAATAAAATGAAAAAACAATAAGTTTTCAAATTATGATCGAATTTAAAGATATTCCTAAAACTGCAATGGTTATTTTTGCTCATCCTGATGATGCAGAAATAGGAACAGGGGCAACTGCCGCTAAATGGGTAAATTCTGGTTGTAAGGTTGTATATGTCTTAGCAACATCAGGTTCTAGTGGTTCAAATGATTTAACTATGACCAGTGAAAAAATTGTTGATATTAGATCTAAAGAGCAACAAGATGCTGGAAAAGTAATTGGTGTTGAAGATATTGTCAGCCTAAACTATACTGACGGTGAACTGGAATCAAATAGAGATCTACTCTCAGATTTAGTATTTTGCATAAGAAAATATAAACCTGAAATAGTATTTACTCATGATCCGTTTAGAATGAATAATTTCTTGCATCGTGATCATAGAAATTTAGGTTTTTCAGTTATGGATGCAATTTATCCATATGCAAGAGACCATTTGCATTTTCCAGATCAAATAAAGGGAGAAATTCAGCCCTATAAAGTGAAAAAACTTCTTTTTTGGGGAAGTGATAGCCCTAATGTAACAGTGAATGTTACTGGATTTGAAAATAAAAAAGTAGAATCTCTTTCAATGCATAAGAGTCAACTACCGGGATTAAGTTTAGGGTCAGAATATGGTAAAAGCTTACTGAGTAGGCTTAGAGATTCATCTGGAAATTTTAGTTTTGAATATGGAGAGTCATTCAGAATGATTGAAGCAAGATCATAAATGATAGATATTAATAATAAAATATTCAATTTTTATGATCCAAGTAAAATTATGGAATCTGAACTTGAATCCTTACAAAATTCTTTATCAGAAAATATTTTTACAGATTCAATCTACACAATTTCTGAAAAATATATTCCAGAAAGAGAAAAAACATATCTATTAAATCAGTTCAATAACTTAGTAACAAATTTTAATTTTGAAAAATCTAAAATCATAAATAAAGAAGAAAATAATTTATCTGGAATTGAAGTAATTTTTAGAAAAGAACTAATAAATTACAATCAAGAAATACAAGACTATTGCCTAGTTGATTCAAATTTCATGTTGATAGATGTTTTCGACAATATTGAAATAATTATGTCAGATAATATTTTAGGTGAATTTAAAAATCAAAATATAATTCCTATAATAGCTCATCCAGAAAGATTTAATAAAAACACAGAAATTTCAAAATTTGAAAAATTAAAAAATGATGGAGTTTTATTTCAAATGTCATTAGGATCACTAGATGGCTCATTTGGTGAAGATGCAAAATTAAATTCAATAAATTTACTGGAAAATGATATTTATGATTTTATAGCATCAGATACGGTTA
>RQOS01000002.1 GCA_008373205.1 SAR202 cluster bacterium | reverse complement strand
AAAAGTACAAAAAGTAAATTTTATTGCTCATGACATTCATTATTTACTCTCCTTCTTAGAACTCTTATCAACAGGTATAAAAAGCCAAGTCTTTGAAATAGATTGATTTCTTGTAATTATTCTTGTAATTATTCTATTAACTTGAAAACTTGTAATCATACTTAATAGAACTCCTACACCTAGAGTTAAAGCAAATCCTTGCATAATAGATGTAGAGAAATTTGAACCAAACCAATAAAGTACTACTGCAATAATTAGTGTTGAAAAATTACCATCTCTAATGGATGACCACGCTCTATCAAATCCTATAGTAATTGAATTTAATAAATTTCTCCCGGACTTTAATTCTTCTTTTATTCTTTCAGATATCAAAATATTTGCATCTACTGCAAAACCAATTGAAAGTATCAATGCTGCAGCTCCTGATAATGTTAGAGTTACTGGAAGAATCTTAAATATAGCTACTAAAAATGTTAAGTATATTACTAAAGTAATTGAAGCAATTAAACCTGGGATTTTGTAATAAGAAATCATAAAAATTAGTACCAAAATAAATCCTACAATACCAGCTGTCAGACTTTTAGTTAGTGATTCAGAACCAAGTACAGCATCAACATTTCTTTCTTGAATTAGGTCTAATTTTGCAGGAAGAGCTCCAGATCTCAATTGAACAGCGATTTCTCTAGCTCTTTCACCATCTATGTCTTTACCATATATATATGCCCTACCACCAGAAATAGCCTTATCAGCACCAGGGGTTACTAATTCTTCATTATCTAAATATATAGCTAGCAAGTCGCCTGTTCTAGAAATTCTATCTGTTATCTCATAAAAGTTTTCAGATCCATCGTCATCAAACACAATATTTACTACAGGTTGAGATAATTCAGGTACTGTACCAGGCGATGCATCAGTTAGATTTTTTGATTCTATACCTGTAGCTACTTCATTATAGTATTGTGGATCATAGCATTTAACCATTTCCCAAATTTGTAAGTCTAATTCTTCAGGCTTATTTTTTCCACATTCTCTGACTCTAAAATCTAGCTGAGCAGTGGAGCCAATTAATCTTTTTGCAGACTGTATACCTCCACTTACAACAAAGGTTGATAAATCCCCTTCAGTTTGAAAATTAACTAGATTATATTCTAATTCTGACAAAGCCAACATTATATTTTCTCGTTGACTTTCATCACCATATCCATATTCATCCAAATACATATGGAATTCTCCAAATTCTTTATTTAGTAAATCAGAATAATTAATATTAGATTTTTCTAATACAGATTTTAGATCATCAATGTTTGGAAATTCTAAATCTTCACCTTCTTTTTTACCTTCTATACGATTTGGAGAAAAATTAATCTTTATTAGGACTTCAATCTCGTCGTATAAAAATGTTTTTAAGCTATCAATATTACCTTGAGTGAATGAAACATCAGAAGTGAGAATAAATTCATCTTCTATTATATTTATCTCATAAGATTCTATTCCCATATCATTTAGTTTTTTCTCTATAGATTCAATATCAGGATTAGTTTCAGAGAATGAGAAAACTATTTTGTCTCCCTCTTGGGAGGGAATTTGAATTAATATTTTATTTGGAGGAGTACCTAAAAGTTGAACATTTGCTTCACTGACACCAAATTCATTTACTCTTCGATCAATTATTTTTCTAACACCTTCAGCATCTTCAATAGTTGGTTCTTCTCCAGAAGAAGAGATTATAGAGTATACAAGATGAGTACCACCTCTAAGATCTAGCCCTAATACCATACCAAGGAAATTATCATTATTTCCTCTTTCCCAATCACTTATTTTTATGGGATTTATAGAAATTGCCAATATTGATAAAATCAAACATACAACTACTATAATTATTCCTCTAAATCTCAACAAGTTTCTTTCCTTTATTTATATCTATATATCCACTGAAGCTTCATCAATAGAACTGTCTGATTTAATCTTAGATAGTTCTATCTTTTTATCAATAACTTCATCAATAATTTTATCTTGTGATGAAGCTTTGGCTTTATTTATAAAAATTTTATATCCTACATCATGCCAATGAATATCATTGGGAGTAATTCCAGATTTATGTAAATCCTCATGACTTTTAAGATGGTCAAGATATACTATACCATTAAGGTGATCAATCTCATGCTCAATCGCCTGCGATAAAAGTTCTGAAGCTGTTAGTTTTATTTTTGATTTATTCTGATCTAAATATGAGGCATCTATAGTTACAGATCTTTCAATAATTCCAGTGAATCCTGGAACACTCAAACAACCTTCTTCCACATTTCTTTTCCCAAAAGATTTTTCAACTTTAGGATTAAACATTATCATTGGTTCATTTTCAGGAATTTGAATTGTTATCAATTTTACTAATTTTCCAACTTGTGGTGCAGCTAAACCTATTCCCCTTGCAGCCTGCATAGTTTCCAACATGTTAAATCCAAAATCAATTAATTCTTTATTAATTTCTTTTATTTCTTCAGTCTTTTGTCTAAGAATAGGATCTGGAAATATCCTTATAGGTAAGATTGTCATAAATAATCCTTTACCTGGCTTCTTTAATTCTTGCCTTTTTGCCAGTTAAGTCTCTTAAGTAATATAGTTTGGATTTTCTTACTTTACCTTTTCTTATAACTTTTACAGATTCTATTGATGGTGAACTTATAGGAACAGTTCTCTCAACACCAACTCCTGAAGATATTCTTCTTACAGTAAAAGTTTTACCAGGTAAAACTTTTTTCCCAGTGATATGGCTTCCTCTGATTACATTTCCTTGAAAAGATTGAACTCTTTCTCTATCACCTTCTTTAATTAATAAGTTCAAAATCACAGTGTCTCCACTAGAAAAAGTTTCAATATTATTATTTGAATTAATTTTAGCTAAATAATCTACTACTTCTTCAACAGGAGCTTCTTCAGCTTTTACTTCTTCTTCAGCAGGAGCTTCTTCAGCTTTTACTTCTTCTTCAGCAGGAGCTTCTTCAGCTTTTACTTCTTCTTCAGCAGGAGCTTCTTCAGCTTTTACTTCTTCTTCAGCAGGAGCTTCTTCAGCTTTTACTTCTTCTTCAGCAGGAGCTTCTTCAGCTTTTACTTCTTCTTCAGCAGGAGCTTCTTCAGCTTTTAC
>RQOS01000001.1 GCA_008373205.1 SAR202 cluster bacterium | reverse complement strand
ATATTTATGCACCATCCTCCATTTATAGATAAAAAAGATATCCTAAGTTCACACGAAGAACTTATTTACAGTAAAGACCTAACCTATTGGATATTTGAAGAAAAAATTAGAAATGAATTCTTTGAATTATTTAAAGATCATAAACTTGAATATGTTTTTACTGGTCATTTGCACATTAACTTAGAAACATCTTTCAAGGAAACAAAAATTATTACAACTTCTGCACTAGGTTTACCTTTAGGTGATGATCCTTCTGGATATAGAATTATTGATTATAAAGATGGTAAATTATCCTACAAATTTTTCTCTATATAAGTAGTCAAATATTATATAAAAGTGAATATATATAGTTACCAAAAAATCGTTTGATTGTTTTGAATAATAGAGTTTAAGAATTTACCATTAAATATTCTTTTTTTTGTAGGTTCGTAATAACTGATCATTTTATTTTTTATAAGTTCATGCCCCATATTTTCATATATTAGATTCAAGGTCTTATAGTTATCATGAAGAATTTTTCTAGAAAAAGCTGAGGTGTAGTTTTTTTCCTCGATAAACTTTAAAATCTTTTCTGTATAAAGTTGTCGCCAAATATTTATATTAGAATCTAAAATAATTTCATTATTAATATTTTTTGAGGTTGAATTTAAATCTTTTAAGGAAAAACTCAATAATTCCTTATTATTATCTTTGAATATTTTAATTTTTTTTGAGTATGGTTTTATTTTGGAAAGATTAATTATCATTGGTTGTTCATAAACTAAAGTTTTGTCTTTCCTGTTGGAATTATGTTGAGTTATTCTTTTTACCTTAAATTTTATTGTTACTCTTAAACAAACATTATTAGTCATCATGTAATAAGGATTAGTTTTTTCTGAATTCGTAAAGCTTATTAGCTATAAATTCTATTAGTTCTTTTTCAAGAAGTTTAGATCTCCAGTCAATTGGAATAGCTTCATAACCATAAAATGCTCCAGCTAGTTGACCAAATATAGCAGCTGTAGTGTCTGCATCATCTCCCATATTAACGGCCATTAATGCACCTTCAGCAAAAGAAGAACTATGATTAAAGGCCCATAACGAAGCTTCTAAGGATTCTAATATATTAAGCGTACCTTTTATTTCAGAAAGTTTTTTTTCTTTGAAAGATCCCTGAGCGACTATATGAATTGATTTTTCTAGAGGTTTATCTGTCCATAATTTATGATCATATTCTAATATGAAATCCTTATCTTTTTTTTGAACAGCCTTTACTATCATAGAACCGTATAATCTACATGCATCCACACATATTGGATTATCATGAGTAGACTTAGCACTTTCTCCAGATTTATCTATTGCTTCTTCTAAATTATTAGAATAATACAAAGGTACTGGGCATAATCGCATTAATGCTCCATTTGTTGCTTGATTCTTTACAGGGCTAGGGGTTCCATTTTTTTTAAAATTATTTATAGCTAATCTAGCTGTGGGACCACATCCATATCCCCAATCTTTGGCACTAAGATATCCTTCAAATAGCCATTTAGAATAACGCTTAAGTTGATCAGTTAGATCAAACTTTTTTGTAGAAATAAGACTGTCAGCTAAACAAAGGGCTTGGGATGTGTCATCTGTCCAAAAAGTACCAGGATCCATTCCTCTGACTTTTTCAAATGATCCCCTAGTTTTCCCTTCAGTTAGACTTCCTAGCTGATCTCCGATAGCTAATCCAATAATTGAACCCATCCATTTATCTAATGAAATAATATTTTTTTCTGAATCATCAATCATTCGTAAATCCTTAGATTTTTTTGTAATGTTTCATATATTATCTTACGAGTGATTTAAAAACTCGTAAATTACAAATAATCACGTTGTTTGTTCATAAAAATAATAGTAAAGTTTCGGAGGTGGGACATTAAATCATCATATTTTATGAACGAAAACACTAAGAATTCAACAAATACATCTAAAGTAACATATTTCTCTTCCTTAAAATATCCTGATTTTTTAAGAATGTGGCTAGCTAGTTTATTTGCTGGATCATCTCATTGGGGCTTAATAGTTATTAGAGGTTGGGTCGTATATCAAATTTCCGATAGTAGTATGTATGTAGGTCTGGTTACTTTTGCTGCTCTAATACCAATGGTAGTAATTAATCCTTTTATTGGTTATTTGGCTGATAAATTTCAAAGAAGACGAATTCTTCAAATAATGTTCTTTGTTAACTTTATTCATAACTTAGGTCTAGCCATATTGTATTTTATGGATTTAATAGTTCCTTGGCATCTTGTAGTGCTGGCTTTTGTTCAAGGTACAGCTAGAGCATCTCAAATGCCTTCAGGTCAGTCTTTAATTCCAAATATTGTACCTAAAGAAAATCTTCTTAATGCAGTAGCATTAAATATGTCAACAGTTCATGCAACAAGATTATTAGGCCCTTTAGCAATTGCACCTTTTCTTAGCTATATTGGTAGCAATGACGACTCATTAAATGGAACAGATATAGCATTTTTTATTTGCACAGGTTTTTATGCACTCAGCTTCATTTTTGCGTTAATGATTCGAAATACTTCTTCGGGAAAAATAAGCTCAGAATCTTTTTTTGAAGGTTTTGCTGAAGGAATAAGATATGTTCACTCAAATAAACCAATATTGATAATAATTATGCTAACTACTTTGCATTGTATGCTAACTATGTCTTTTGAATCAGTTCTACCCTATTTTAGTGTTAATAAACTAGGAGCTGAAGGAGCAGCTGTTAGTTTTTTGATGATGTGTGTAGGAGTAGGAGCATTAAATGCTTCAATCTTTCTTGCGGGTACATCAAGTGAAAAACTAAAGGGTAG